>JBDLIL010000029.1:0-11834 GCA_039714855.1 Patescibacteria group bacterium | reverse complement strand
ACAATCTTGCCGGAAGCGGCAAGCCGGTTAAGGGCTTTAACCAAAGCCTCCCTTCCTTTCACCTTTCCAATAAATTCATTACAGGTGAAGACATATCCTCTCGGAAGACGATCAACAATATTTTCTACATTTTCAATATACTTTTCGGAGTTTCTAATTGATATTTTATTTTTCTTTGACATTAAATGTTGGTGCCATGTCCGGATTAACTATCATAGCCCTTTGACTCCCCACACCCATTGGAATATCTAGTTTACTGCAAATTTTTGCAAGACTTAGATTTATTTCTTTTGCTTCTGGATACCCTCCTGTCATTCCTGCTACAAGAATAGGAGCCTGAAAAGTTTTCCCTAAAAATTCAGTCTCTAGTGATAGTGATGGAGTAGATTACAGTCGCAACAAAGTGGGTTTTACTACCAATCTTGATCGGTCTAATAATACTTGGTCCAAAGCTAATTATGACAAGGTTTACAGATCGCTAGAAGTGCATGACAATCAAGTGGGGAGTGGGGATCATTTAGTGAGCAAGTTTAACTACACCTACAACGATGTCGGTCACATTACCAAAGAAATTGCTGAGTATGGTTGGAGACAGGGCGACGTGATTGAAACTGATTATGAGTACGATGGCCTGCACAGATTGGCTAGGGTGACAGGTGATCCGACCACTGCTGGTGAGGCAGATCAGGATTCTCGATATGAATATGATTCGGTGGGTAATCGTTTGGAGATGATCGAGCAGTTGAAGCAAGGTGATGAAGTCAGAAAATACGACTACAACCCTGCCAATCAGCTAACGCAAATTAATATTGATTCCCCCATGTACCCTAATCTGCTGACTACTGATTATAGTTATGATAATAATGGCAACAGAATAGATAGGTTGGTTTTGGATGAGTCTGGTGAAGATAGGGGTGTGGCTTATTCTTATGATACTGAGAATAGATTGTTAGTAGCCCAAGATTATCAGAGGCAAATTGTTCAGAAGTCTAATCCCGGTCAGGATAAGAAAAATCCTGAGCCAGAAGTTCTTGATCCAGTAGAGGGTTTGGATGTGGTGGCAGGTATGGGTTCTATTGAGGGTGATCCTGTTGATCCTATTCCAACTGTGGAGACTAATAATGGTTCTGTGAAAGAATTAATTCACTTGGCTCACACTGATTATGAGTATGATGGTAATGGCAGAAGGTTGGTAGCTACTTACTCACCAGGCAGTAGTGGAGACCCTTCGATAGGCTCAGGGCAGGGTCTCAAGCGTACAGAATATACTTTTGATAAGTTAGATCCTGTGGCTGAGTATGACATGTTAAATGGTCAGCGCAATAATTTATATAGAAGCTCTGCTCAAGATTTGCTTTTCTACCAAGAATTCCCTTCTTCGCATGAAGCTTCGGAAGGGCAAGCAAGTGAGCAGGCGCCTAATGGCACTAAGTATTTCTATCACCATGATGGTGAAGGAAATATAGCCGCTACCACAAAGCATCAAGGTCAAAGTGACCACTCATATAGATATGACGAATACGGTTTCATTCTCCCAGAGAATGGCAACCCAGCCAGCAATAGCAACGAAGGCAGCAATGGCTGGATCTATCCTCACAACGCCTATTCTCTATCCCAGAAACAATACGATGGACATACAAATCTCTACTACTTTGGATCTAGATTCTATGATCCTGAGGTGGGGGTGTGGATTAATCAGGATAGTTATAGAGGAACAATTAGTGATCCAAGAACTTTAAATAGATATTTATATAATGCTAGTAGTCCTATCAATTACGTGGATTGGTATGGTTTTGATTTTATTGTTATTGATAGATCAAAAGCAAAGATGTATGTATATGACAAGAAAAATGGGACTTTAATGGAAGAGTGGAACGTAAAAGTTGGACCAAACACTGAGAAAGGAACCTACGAACTTTATGAATGGGATCCATATTCAGTTGATGTTCCTGGAGAAGCGATTGGTGGCAGTGGTTTGATTGTTGGTACTGATAAGCCTTGGGCAAAGAGAGACAAAAAAGGTTTTATGATTACGGACGAAAATGGGGTTCCTGTTGTCGAAAACGCCAACAATCCATTTGGTGCTTATGCTGGGATTATGAGAGATAGTGATACTGGAGATAGAATACCAATGCAAATCCATGGAAGAAGGGGCGATTTAACAACGGATCCTTGGAATTGTGGTTCAGATGAATACTCTTGTAAATATACTGGGCAAGGTTGTATAGCATTAAGTAATGAGAATGTGATAAATTTTGCTGAGAACATGTCTTGGGGAAAGGATGGCAGAAAAGTAAACACTGTTGAAATTATAGGGGAAATTCCAACAAGAGATGAGTATAATGCAGCTAACCAACCTGTCAGCTCGCCACAACCAAGCGGAGGAGTAGTTTCCAGGTCTTGGAATCGTTTGGTTAATTGGGTCAAATCTTGGTTTTAGGTAAAAAGGAGTTAAGTGATGAATAGAAAGAAGTACTTATTAGTATTCATTTCGATCGTCAGTGTGGTAATTTTGTTTTTCGTTTCTTCCGTTTATTTTAAAGATAGAAGAGTTGACAGCAACCAGTTGACGAGTAATTTTGAGTTTGTTGAGGGATGTGATACAGATTGGATGTTTGGTAGTAACCCCAAATATTTTGATGAAGAATTTGACTTAGTTGAGCACAAATGTGTGATGGGGATAATAGATGATACAAAGCCATTTTTGATAGTTTTGTTCAAAATTAGTTTGGATGAAAATATGCATTATCTTGTAAGGTCTTTCGTGTACGAAAACGGAAATTTGGTTGAAGTTAGTAGTGAATTAGAAGAAGATACTTTATTAAATTATGAATTAAATAAACGAGATGGATCAGTTTTGGTTTTTAAAGAAGATGACTTGGTTAAAATTGGGCATTTAAATCACAAATTACAACCATATGGCGTAGAGTGGACATATTATTAAGTAAATTTAAACGAAGATTATGAACAAAAATTTGTCTCCATCTCAAATGATTATCATTGGTATTTTATTTTGGTTAATCTCAAAATTTCCAATAGAGTTTTTATTAGGGTGGAATATTGGAACGAGTATTGCAGCTTTGTTAGAATTAGTTGGACTTATCTTATTTCTTTCTGGAATTATTACTTGGATTTATAGAAAGTTTAGGAAATAAGAAGGAATTGTCGAAGGGTTGTTTTGGAGTGATTTATGCCAACAGTTAAGTTCCTTATTCCAATATTTGGGTTAAGAAGATTAGAATGATTGAAAATTTAATTGATTCTCAAAACGCTAATATCCATGCCAATAAAAATAGAGTTAATAAATTTTTAACAAGTAAAATAATCTCAGGGGAAAGTAAGAAATGAGTTCTAACTTCATTCTATCTCCTTCGCTAGATTGTTGCAGAAAATATTTGTATGAAAAAATCAATAAATTCTAATAGATTAGTAAATGGACAGAGTAAGCTTGTTACAATAAATAATCTAAAAGGAATAAATATTCTTTTTGGAAAAAATGGTACCGGGAAAAGCACCTTCTTAAGGAATATTTATCAAAGCAATACTGAAGAGTTTCACTTAGTTGTTCCGGAGCGTGGCGGAAATGAAATGAAGTACAATGCTGGATATTTTGATCAAGAGAATGATATTGATCAGAGAAAAAGTGTTCGTCAAAAAAATTATGATAATGCCTATAGAAACAGAGCAATTTCCAGAACTTCTATGATTTTAAATGCGGGGGGGCACAAATATTATTCTGGAGACACTGAATCAAAAATTGGATATGAGGACATAGCTAATTTATTTAGGGTTTTTCTTCCTGAATTTAAAATTTTATTTGATGATAAGGCGCCTCACACACTCAAGATCTATAGAGAGGATCATGAAGGCAGTGAAGTTGAAGTTACTAGTGCTGATCAACTGTCTTCAGGCCAATCAGAGGCTATTTCTCTTGCTTCTGATATTATTACTCAGGGAATCTTGTGGAGTGGAAAGGGCTATACCTTACTGATTGATGAGCCAGATGCACACTTGCATATTGATTTAGAAAACCGCTTCTCTATTTTTATTGAGGAAATTAAAAACAAGTTTGATATACAAATAATTTTAGCTACACATAGTCATGGGCTGGTTGCTAGTCTGTTGAATCTATCCGATGATGTCGGAGTTATTTGTTTTGATGATAAAAATGACACCATATCAACTGTACAAAAAAATCAGGCTCATATTTTTACAAATCTTTTAAGCGCTGACCTGTCTCTAGCGGTAATTTTAAAGAAAAAGATTTTAATAATTGAAGGCAATGATGATTTTCTTGTTTGGAATCAGGCGTGTAGATCTCAAAATTTTGAGGATGTTTCAATAATCCAATCAAATGGTGGAGATATTCTAAAATATAAGAAAAACGCAGAAGAAATATTAAAAGTAGTTCTAGATCGTTCAGAGCAATTTGGAATGACAATTTTGGACGGAGATGGAAAAGGTGAATTTACCAATACAGCTGAATCTACTTTTCCCTGTTTTCGCCTTCAATGTTTTAGTTTAGAAAATTTATTTTTAACCAATGAAGTTTTACAGTATGTAAAATCTAATATTAATTTAGAAGAGGAGCTGGGTGAGCTTAAAGAAAGTGTGGAGAGTGAAGAAGAAGCAACTATTGATAAGATTCTTAAAAATAAAAAAGCAGTCAAAATTTCAAAAGAACTTATCAAAAAAATTTGTGTAAGAATTGATGAGCACTCATCTGCAAGAGATTGGAGAGTAATATTGGGAAAGGTACTTGGAAAAGAGCGACCTGGTGGAGAACTTGAAGAATATTTAGGTGAAGATATTGTTAAATATATATGGGGTGATTTGGAAGGACTTGTTAATTACAAATAATAAATGTGCCAAAAACTGCAAATTTTGAAAAATTAGCAAAAGATTATATTGAGTACTCAATATGGTTTGTTCATTATGGTGCCGGCATATTTGAGGAATATAAAAGAAAAGTAAGAAAATCAGTTATTGAACTTGAACAAGATGGTGATTCAAGACAAGGATTGTTTGAGAAGGCTTCTCAAACAATAGAATATCAGGGTCATCCTAAAGAAAATAGCTCAGATGTTGTTAATGAAATATGTGGAACAGGTAGTGAACATGCTTTTAAACTCATTAAAATAATTATCGCATTATCTCCCAATGATGATCAGTTATTAGGTTTCATAGGAGCTGGTCTTTTTGAAGATTGGATCAAAAATGCAAAGTATAAAAATTTTAAAAGTGAAATCGAATCATTAATAGAAACAAATAAAAAATGGGCTTTAGTCGTGAAAAATTCTTGGTACAATCCAGAAAGCTTGGAGAGCAAGATAATGAGGGATAAATGAAACCAAACAAAACAACAAAACAAAATTTTTCAAAAGGAAAAAGCAAACTCAAATTTGTGTTGTTTTTATATTTCTTTATGTCTTTGGTAACATCTTTTTTAGATATTGCGATGGACATTTTTTCCATTACAGACATTATTCGCACGACGTTTCTTGTAATTTTGCTATTTTCTATTTATAGAGGAAACAAAATTGCAAAAGGCATTTTAGTTTTTCTTTCAGTTGTAGGGATTATTTTTATACCTCTTTTTATACTCTGGTTTTCTGATCAAATTTTATTGTTATTCTTTTTTTGTGGTTTATTCCTAATTTATTTTTGTATGGGAGTTTATTTATGGAAGTCAAAAGATATCAATGATTTTCTGATTCGGCAAAGAAATAAATACTTAAAACAAAAGGGCAATATAAAAGATGGTCAGAAGAAACTATTTAGGATAATACAAATCTCAATTGGTTATTTTTTAACAGTACTACTGCATAGGTGGTTTGTAGGTCAGCCTTTTCCTGCTGACATTATCAGGTTTATGGTTGTTGCTCTTGTTGGTATGCAAGCATATTCAGGCAACTCTTCTTTTATGAAGGTTTTTATGCTGCTTTTAGTATTTTTTGCAATCAGTTCATTTGTCCTTTTGATGAACTTTTGGAGTTACGTAATTTTATCGGTTATGTATTTTGCAAAAACTTTAATATCAGTATTTTTTTTGTGGGCTCTACTCAGATCGAAGGATATAAATGAGTTCATAAGACACGGACAAAAAACAGTAATTGAGAAAAAATAATCGGTTTTTTGTATGAAATTAAACACAAAATTAAAACTTTCTTCACTTACCCTAAAAATATTTATCGAGTTGATTCTTTATATTTTTCTTTTATGTGCAATTGAAGTGTTGCTTTGGTGGAGTGTGCTTTCATTTGCTCATTCATCTGGATGTATCGTGATGGATGCTGGATTGTTCAAGCCTCCATCTGCGCAGTGTAGCGCTAGCTTGTTTTATGGAGAATTTTTGAAGAATTTTATGATTCAATACTCAAAAGTAGTCGGAATTCCTCTTTTTCTGATCTATATATTTTTATTGTCCAGACCAATTGAGTCGGTATTACTTTTACTATTGATATCTTTCGTTATTAGTTTAATGATAGAGAAATCATCAAGGTCATTAACCAATTTACCAAATTTTCCAATTATAACCAGGGTAATATTTAAGAAAATTAAAGGACCAATCAATATTTTAAAAACTTCTAAGGAGAAAGTAAAATGTTAAAAAAGATGTTTTCATTTTTATCAATTTTATTAATAAGTCCGCCAGTTGTTGTACACGCTATGGCATATGCTAAAACATCTGGTTTAGATAAAGCGAATGTGCTTGTTGGCGAAGAGTTGGGGATTTTAGGAGAAAATTTTGTTCGATCTGGTACTAAAAAATGCATGAAACACGAAGGCTCAAAACCAGTCGGACAATATGACTGCGATTTTGTAGCCAAAGTGATACTTGCTCGCAAGATAGGCAAAAGTGTTAGCAATGACACCGCTCAAATCATCAATTTTTCACCCACTAGAGTAGGAGTAAAAGTGCCCAATGTTAAAACTGGAGAATATCTTGTTTATTATCAACACTTTGTTCCAACAAATGGACAATACACCTTAGTTGGTATGGAAAATGTTCAAGTAACAAATAATCTTCCAGCTCCCACCCCAGTTCCAACCATGGCAAGCACTCCAGAGCCAACAGCAGAAGCCACGCCTGAACCCAGTCCCATAGCTGAAGCACTGGAAGATGCCAGTACGGAGGAAACAGAAATCGAAGATACAGTTTCAGAGCCAGTTTCTAAAAACTGGTGGGGAAGATTATTTAATTGGTGGAGAAATTTGTGGAAGTAATCCTGGCTTGACAATTCCTTAGCTTTTGACGAATTAGAGCTTGCAAGTTTACTTGTGTTTTGTCTATTAAATGAATTACTATGTTTATAGGACAAATAGTTTTGCAAGGAGGGTGAGGAATATGAAAAACACAGGAAAAAAGATAGGAACAGTTACTCATTACTATGACAGATTAAAGGTAGCCATTGTCAAACTAGGTGAAAGCGTCAAAAAAGGAGACAAACTTACTTTTAAAGGCAACACTACTGATTTTACTCAAATAGTAGATGATATGCAGGTAGATCACCAAGACGTGACAAAAGCAGAAAAAGGTCAAGAAGTTGGAATCAAAGTAAACGAGAAAGTAAGAGACTCAGACCTAGTTTACAAGCCTGTTTAAGTTTTTTTTAAAGAAAACTCCAAACTTGCAGACAACAAGAAACACTAGATCAAAAATCTATGATATCCAATATATCAAGATTTTAATTTAGTTTAGTTTTTCTTCCTCAAGCCAAGTCATGAACTCTCCAAAGCTTGGCTCGATGGGAGAATGACCTTTTTTTTCACTCTCAGCATTTTGCTTATCCAACCACAAGAAAAACTCTTCGTAGGCATCCTTAAGGGTTTGCAGGATTTGTTTTTCTGTCATAAAACGATTATACAAAAATATCCAAATATTGCTTGAGTAGTTTTTGATAATTGTCATTATGACAAATTTATCATATGGTTTTGACTATTCACGTTATGAGAAAGAAATCTCAGAAAATAACAAAAAAAACTTTCTCAATCACAACTGGCCTGCTACAATAGATCTGTGATCAAAAAGTATTATTTAGCTTTGTTTTTAGTTTTTCTTTTATCTTTATTTCTCAGATTTTACAATCTAGAAAGTATTCCTCCTGCGATTACTCACGACGAAATTTATTATGCTGCCGAAGCGAAATCCATTGCAGTTAGTGGCAGTGACACTTCTGGCACCTGGAGGCCATGGAGCCTACAACCAGCTCACGCCCTATTTGCCGAATTGCCCGGCACTATCATGGCTCCAGCAGCTTTTATTTTTCCTAATTCACCTGTTTTGGCTGCTAGAGCTACTCATGCATTTTTAGGGTCTTTATTTCCACTTATACTAGCAGTAGTAGCTCTTAGTCTATTCAAAGATAAAAAACTTGCCTTAATTACTGCTATGATTACCGCATTTAATCCTTGGTTTTTTCAATTCTCGCGCATGGGCTTTGATGCTATCTTAAGCTTGTTTTTTTATTTTTTAGGACTACTGATTTTATTAAATACAAAAAAATATTGGCGCTTACTCAGTTTGCCAATTTTATTTTTAGGATTTTTTCAATACCAAGGTTTAAAAATAATTTTTCCACCACTAATATTTTTATTTGTTGCTTATTTATTTTCTATAGATTACGACAAAAAGAAAAGTTTATTTAAAAATATAATTTTTCAAAAATCTAGTTTGATTATTTTGCTTTTATCTCTTTTGCTTTTTATTACTTATATTTTTAATCTTTCTAGTCAATCAGCTGCCGGCAGAGTAGATGACTTAATCTTTTTTAATCGGGATTTGCTTTCACAAGAATTGTTCGCAATCAAACAAGCCAGTATTCCTAACTTTAGCCAAAGAATTTTCACAAATGCTATCAGCACTGTTGCTAGCTATGCTGTCAAAGGCTATGTATCTAGCTTTGATCCGATTTTACTTTTTGTGCATGGCGAAACTGTGCGTAATCCTAGCTCTGTGTGGACTGTTGGCAATTTTCATTTATTCGATGCCATATTAATTCTGATAGGCTTTGTTTATGCTTGGACTCTAAAAAAATGGCGCAAAGCTATGATTTTTATTGTTAGTCTTATTTTAATAGCTCCACTGCCAGTGGCTATTAATAGTGTTGATATTTGGGTGCTTTATCGTTCAAGTTTGCTCTATCCACTTTTAATTATTTTATCTAGCATAGGGTTTTACTTTCTTTGGCAAAAAAATAGACTAATAAAATTTTTCTTGATTATTGTCTATTTGCTCTCTATTAGTTCTTTTCTTTATCAGTATTTTTACCGTTATCCTGTTTACAGTACCAAGGGTAAGTACTTTGCCAAGAGAGTATTAGCTAATCATATTAAGAGAAGTCCAGATAATCAAAAATATATTATTTTGGCTGACGAGAGTGAGTTTCTTTTTAGTAGCTTATTGGTTTTTAATAATTTGATAAACAAAGAAAATATTCTAGCCATAAATACAGCAATGCAAAATCAAGATTACAATTTATCTAAAATAAATATTCAAGATAACTGCATTGATTTATCGCAAATAGACAAAGCTAGTACGATAGTAGCTGACGACTCAGTTACTTTTTGCGCCGACGCAGTGAAGGATCAAGTTGTGGGTAGAAATACTAGCATAGTTTCTTTATTAGATGGGGGATGGATATATCGTATATATAACGATCAAGTTTGCGGCGATTATGAATTGGAAAGATTTTTAAAACTAGAAGAAAATTTATTAGCTGTAGAAAAACTAAATCAGGAAATTTTTTGTAAGAATTTTTTAACAAATAATGTTTTAACTTCAGAAGCTTGTGAGGCAGCTAGTGGTATAGTGATAGATAAAAATGATCACCAGAGTTGTCCTGATGATACAAATCTTATAAAAAAAATAGACGCGCAAGGTGACAAGTATTGTTGTTTATAAAGGGTGGATTAGCCTTCGTGTTTTTTTGCTGATAGCTTATCCAAGGCCCTTCTTGTTTGCAAGCTGTTAGGATTTATTTTATAGGCTTTGAGAAAATATTTTTCAGCTTTTTCGTAATTTTCGATTTCCACATAAGCAACTCCAAGATTGTGATAAATAGAATGAGTATTGGGTTTTATTTTTGCAGCTTTCTCTAGTTGAACAATGGCTTTTTCATACTTTGAGTTTGCAACATAAAGTTGAGCTAAATTAATATGAGTTTGGATAAAATTTGGATTTACTTCCAAAACTTTATGGTAATGCTCTACCGCTTCGTCATATTTACCTTGCTTAGATTTACTAAATCCTAAATTATTATGTAATTTTAAATACAAATCACCCAATCCCGGATTGAGTTCTAAAGTTTTTTCATAATATTTTATGGCTTCGTCTGTTTTGCCAATTCTGTCATAAGCCACACCTAAGGCTCCATAACCCTTGGCTTTTCGGGGTGCTTTTTTAATTACATCAGACCAAAATTTAACTTCATTGGTCCAAACAAAATTTCTATTAAAAGTTAATAAGCTATAAATGACAATTAATAAATAAATAAGATTTTTATAAAGATCCATTTTTTGTAAATATTTTAATAAATACCAGAATCCAACACTAAAAAATAAAGCAAAGCCAAACATGGGTAAATAGAGTCTATGTTCAAAAATAACATCATCAATGGGCAAGATAGATGATTCCACGCTCAAAGCAATAAAAAACCAAAAAACAGAGAATGTCAGCAGGGGATATTTATTGCTTTTATAGCATGCAATCAGCAAGACAGATAATAAAATTATGCTGCTGATAACAACTGCTGGATCAGCCAAACTATTTGAAACAGGAAAGTAATAATCAGCCGATTGTCTAACGGGCAAAAAAAGCAGTTGAATGTATTTCACCATAACTCTACTTTGAGTTAAAGCATAATTGTAGCTAGTGATTTCTTCACCCAGCGGAGATATTTTGATTCTTTGAGATTCGCTTTTATCTATGATTGTGAATCCTATTATGGCCAAACTAGCTAATAAGCCAAAAGCAGCAAGAATAAATTTTGTTTTATATTGTTTTTTGGCAAAAAAGAAATATTCTAATGACAGCAGCATGATTGGCAAGCTAAAGACAGAGGCTTTGGAATAAAACCCTGCAATGCCACTGATTAAAGATAAAAAGAAAAATTCTTTTTGTTTTGATAATCTGGCTTTAAGGTAAAAATAGACTGTGCTCAAATAAAATAAAGCTGACATAGAGGCCGATCTTTGGCTGATATAGCTGACAGCTTGAGTTTGAATTGGGTGAGTTAAAAATATTAAAGCAATAAAAAAACTGATTTTTTCTTTGCTTTTATTTAGTTGGGATTTTTTTAGTACTTTGCTACTTAGCAGTAAGCTGCTTAATTGCCACACCAGTGTAGTGGCTAAAATGTGAATAAGTAAATTAGTTAAATGGTAGGGAAAAGTGTTTTGCTTGGCAGAGGAAAAGTTGATGGCAAAACTAAGTTGAGTCAAATAGCGAGTGTTGTTGGGAAAAAAATTTCTAATACTGGCGTCTAGATTTTGAGTTGTGGGATTATTGGTAATGCTACGCTCATCATCAAATAAGAAGGGGGCAGTGAGAATGTTGGAATAGATTAAGAAAGCTAGAATTACGATGATTAGTAATTTTTTCTTAAAATTTGTATGCACTTTATTTATGCTTCCAGGTTTCTAATTTTAGAACGCCAATTTGTTTTTCTCTAAACAGCTCAGCATTTTTTGTAGCAAGCTCATACCAAGGATCAAATCTAACTTCAGGGGGAAATTCTCTATCGGGTTCAATTAAAAGACCCGGCTGTTGAGGAGCTTGTCTGGGATAAAACGGTATTTGGGCCAATTGTTCAGCTCTCCGGCGATGGACGTCG
>JBDLIL010000028.1:0-12414 GCA_039714855.1 Patescibacteria group bacterium | reverse complement strand
CCAAAACACGCTTTGGTGGTGAGAAATACTGGTTCTCATGTCCCAGCTGCAAAAGACGCTGTGGGGTTTTGTATCAGCATCTAATTAAGCAGCAGGTTGCTTGTAGAAAGTGTTTAGGGATTTGTTATGCGGAACAAATGAATAAGGAATTAGAGTGTATTGAATAAAATTCTGTGACTGGTATATTAACTATAATCAAAAAAAACTTCATATTATGCTAACAATTTCTTTTAGTAACGATATCAAAACTAAAAAGTTTATTGCAGGTTTATTTGGAAATAAAACTGATAAAGAAAATTATGTAATAGGCTCAAAGGGTGATAGAGTCATTGATTCGGATGGGCAAGAAATTTTAATAAATGATTTGGGTCTTATTAAGAAGGGTTCAGAAATATATGTAAGAGACAACATCATTTCTATGGTTAGTTTTTATAGAAATTTCATTAATAAATGAACTACTTATGCCTCTTGATTTATCTGGGTTATTGAAAAATTTACAAACAGTTTTTAGTGACAACAAAATTGATTTAAGAAACTTTATAAATATTGATAATAGTAAGCACATTGATAATAGGAAGATAGAGCTTAGTGTTTCAGTTAAAGACGCTTCAAAAGAAGAACTAAAACAGCTTGAAAATCAGGCTGCTCCCATAATAAAACAAATGATGGAAAAAGCTGGAGATTTCCAGCTCGAGTCACACTCTTCAAAGGAGCAGATGGGATTGATTACTGGGTTCTCTAAGAAAAGTCGATCAGATAGTGTTTTTGGTTTTGTGCAAGAAAACCTTCCAGCTTCTGACATAGCCGTATGGATATCTGCTCTTATTTTAAGAGATGAGTCCAGAGCAAACAATTGGGAAGAAGTCAGAAAATTAAAAAAGCAAATAGTATCTTTGGCAGGAAAGCGTGGCAGCAATATTGCAAATCTTTGTAATGAGGGCTATCTTGAGACTCATATAATTCCTCTTCATGGATATCTTGTTGGAGAATCAAAAAATAAGAAAGAATTTTTAGATCTTTACGAATTAATCGTAACAGAACACGTTTTTGCTGTTTTTGCTCATCAGCATGTTCCTAAAAAAGATCTTGTGGAGGAAATATCAGATAAGATTGCTTTAGTTAAGCAGTACGGTTGGGATAGAGTTCATATTCATGCAATTGGAAGAGACAATGTCAGGTTGGTAAAAGAATCAATAGCAGAGATTTTAGATAAATGTGAAGGTATAAAGGACACCAAAGAAACTTCTGGATTAAATCATATAAAAGTTAGCCTATTTGTTTAAAAAGATAAAATTTTTGAAGAGCTTACTTTCAACGCTTTCACCAACTTATAAATAGTTTTCATCGTCGGATTGCTATTCCCTGCCTCAATCAGTCTAATCGTTCTAGCATCCCTTCCAATCATGTAGGCCAATTCTTCTTGAGACAACCCAAGCTCTTTTCTTCTCTTTTTTACATTGTTGCCAAAAACCTGAAATATATTACCCATACTCTAAGCGTAGGCAATCTAACCCAGAGTCACCAGGAAATATATTTCCTATTTAAGCAAATTTGTGTATAATGGTTTTTTAGATGAAAGATGAAGAAGTAAAGAAATCAAACCACTGGTACTTAGTTTTACTAATTTGCTTGATATTTGGTTTTATTGCTGGGTGGATATATAAAACTACTCGGTCTAGTTCAATTAAGGAGAGGTTGCTGCCGATCTCCTTTGGCTCGCACACAAAATCCTCATTTTCTTGCGAAACTAAATTTGGAGCCACTATTTTTCCAGAACAATCATATGAATCAGATGAAGAAACAATTCATGTTGAGGGTAACTTAAGCAGAGGTGGTTCAAGTATTGCAATTAAGGTAGAAAACGAAATTATGAGCTTAATTACATCTACTGCAGTAGAAATAGGAGAGGCAGAGCCTTCTAAGTTCGAAATAATTGAAAACTCTGATCAAAGACTCAAAGCTGTTTTTGCTGATGAAGGTTTATCTGGGAGTAGTATTAATACTTTCATGCTTGATAAAAATACTGGCTATGCTATCTGGACAAAAGCTAGTGCTAGTTCGTTAATACCCGATTTACCAAATGGACAAGTTTATTACTTAAATTGTTTATAAAGGAAAAAATATGAAAAAACTTATATTTGCATTTATCATTTCGCTTTTGCTATTTGTAATAAGTGCCAGTGAGTCCTTGGCCTACTGGGTTGATGGTTATTATCGAAGCAATGGTACTTACGTTAGGGGTCACTATCGATCTAGACCAAACGCCTACACATATGACAATTACAGTTACACTGGCCCAAGTTATAGCAATGGCTATGGGTACAACGATTCTTATTACTCAAATTCCTATGACTACTCGTCTGATTGGTATACATCTTCGTATTATGACTCTGGTTGGAGTTATGAAAATGATTGGAGTGATACCTACAGCGGAAGAAATAGCTATAGCTGGGATTGGTAGACAAAGGAAATATGCAAGACAAACAAATACTACAAGCCATTAAGGATGCTTATGATGAATTCTTCGAGTGGAGAGATAAGCAAAATGCCTTAGACAAAATAGAAGGAAGAGAGCCAATAGAACCTAGTTTTAGAGAATTCATGTTGTGGTTAGAAGAAGAAAAGTTAAGCAAATAACATTTTTAAATAATTCTAATTTTCAATTTCCCTCAAGGATATAAAAAAAGGGGCGACATTACGCCGCCCCCAATGACTTGGATTATTCCACCAAGTGCCGTTGACCAGCTTGAGCGATCTGCACGTCTTGTTCGGGCGTGCCACCGCTGAAACCAGTATAAATTTCCTGGTCGCCGTCCCAGGCAACCAAGCTACCCCGCCAACCAAATTCGCAGCGAAGTAGGGGGGATTGACCTTGACCGCTCCCCCAGGCAGTTCGGATCGATTCCGCTATCTTAGCGAATGACCCGATCAAATAGTTGGTCCCCTTGTCTTCGGGGCCGCGTTCTTCGGGCTGTGGTGGACGGAAATAACGCCCCACAGTCCGATGATGGGTTGTAAAGTTGTCTCTGTCACCGAGTGGTTGGAGGACAACACTTGCAACCCCTTGTACGCCCATTTCCTGGGCTTTAGCTTGCATGGCATCAAGTGCCATTTGAATCCGATCGTTCACTTTGTAAACTCCTTTACTCTCGAGAACGATATCCTATAAGTATATCAAAATACATCAAAAATGTGTATAATCAAGTTCCTGTTTCGAAGCATTAGAAGGAGGTAATAAGATGCTTCAAATAATGGTGCAGGTCAAAGAGCAGCCTGAATACCTCGCCAGAACCTACATCTTGCCAGATTTTCTCCGCTTGTTGTATTTGCACAAACAAGTTGAGGGAGAAGCTGCCGATGCGTTCATGGATCTCGAGGGAGAAAGTCAGGCTCCATCACTTTTGGCCCAATCTTTGTTTGCCGTCGATGGGGCACTCACTGTGAGGATGGAAAAAAACCAATTCACCGTGACCTTCACCAGCGGCTCTAACGGTCCAGAGGTGGACCGGCAGGTTATCCTCGCTCTCAAAGAGACTTTGGTTGCCACTCTCACTTTTGGGGTGGAGTGGTTGGACTTATTCGTGGAAGGATAGGTTCAAAAAAACCAGCTCGATGATAGCCAAGTTGGGCGTGGAGTTGGGTTAGATTCCCTCTCCACGCCTTTTTCATTATTGAGGTTTTTATCTCACCACATACTGAAAACTAAACTCTCTTGGGGAAAATAGGTAATTTTTTAACCAATTTATATATGAATCAGTTCGGATAAGCCCCGGTTGGGGTCGCCGCGTCAAACGCGGCTTCGCCCTAGAAGCCAAGTTTGTAAGCGTGGCGCGTCTGACGCGCCCGAATAAATATAGTTTTTAATTTCCTGCCGAGTTTGACTTGGCTTTTTTTATGCCTACAGCAGTAAATTTTTATTTCACTTACGTACTTTTCAGCCTCAAAGACAAAAAACTTTACATTGGTTTTACCTCAAACTTAGAGAATAGACTAAAAGAGCATCGTTATGGCAAAGTAACGTCTACAAGAGAACGCTTGCCTCTAGAACTAATTCATTACGAAACTTTTAGAAATCAAAAAGATGCCAAAGCTAGAGAAAAATTTCTCAAATCAGGTTTTGGCAGATCTCAGCTTAAGAAAGCACTGCAGAATGATTTAAAAGAATTGGGATACAAATTTTTGTAAAGACCTAAAATCAGGTCTTTTTTATAAAAGTTTACTTAGGAAATTTGGCTAAAATGCATACTTAGTGCTAAGTTTCTGAAAAAAGAACTACCTGCAAATATTCCTTCAGCTAGTCTGTCTTCTACTTCAAATCGTGATGCTCCTAAATTTTGATAGAAATCTGCAGCTCCTTTAAGCAACTCCTTCACTGTCATTTGGCGAGCATTAGCATTAACTGGTCCGTTGGGGTCAAAGTAATTCTTTTTATATTTATCTCTTAATGGAAGAATGGCTCTAAATACTGAATCATCTTTGCCTGTTACATCTAATACTCTGAGTAAGCGATCATAATCATCTCTGGCTATCTGTTCAATATGAATATCTTCAGGGTCAACTTTTTGAACAACCACTTGTAATAGTGAGTCTATCTCTCCTGGCTCAGCTAGTGACTCTCCTTCTCCATCATAATATTTATCATTATCACCGATTTGGTAGGTTGCAATTAAAGGAAGTTTGTCATTGGAGTTTTTGGCAGCTGCTAGATAGTTATCGTCTAAAGCTGCTTTTACAAGAGATCTAAGAATTGCAACACATGCGGCATATTTTTTATCTGGTGTTGCCCATAATAATCTTTCAGCATATTGTTCTTTATGAGGGTTTCCCTGAGATTTAAATAATTCATCTAGATTGATTCCTCCCGAATCGTGTTTGGGTGAAAGATCAGCTTGAGAGGGAATATATCCACGGTAAAATTCTGGCATAATTTTGAAATAATTAATGAGTGTGAATTTATTATAACAGTTTTGAGGAAGCTATCTAACTCCGTTGACCTAGTTATCGTGTTATTTAAGACAAAGTATACTGAAAACTAAACTCTCTGGGGGAAAATAGGTAGTTTTTTAACCAATCAATATAGTTTGCAGTTCGTATAAGCCCCGGCCTGCCCATCCGAAGCCTTTGGCGTAGGAGGGTTGGGGTCGCCCTACTTCTCCGCCAGCTGGCGGATTCGCAGGGTACGGTCAGCTTACAAATTATCAAAGTGGTATGATTAGTGAATCATTTTGTATTTTTCCAAGCCTCAAATTCCTTGAACTCTTCTCCATCGGTAAAAAGGATTGTACAAGCAAAAACTTCTGGCTCGTTTTTTTCTGCTGTATATTTGTTAAGCAGCTCTAGTGTTTTTGCATCAGGGATTGCTTGAGTAAAGTGCTTTACAAAGTTTAAGGCCACGGTATTTTCATCTTGCTTATCAAAAGCAAATGCCAACACCCACTTCAACAGATACTATCATAACAATTGTTGAAACAGAACTCTTTTTTCTCTATTCCCTCCCCCACTTAGTTGTAAGATTCTTTGTTTTATATATTCCTCTTTTTAAAGTATTACTTTATACTACAAACTATGCCCAAAGTACTTAACTTCAAAGTGTTAATAGAAAAAGACGAGGATGGTTATTTTGTGGCCAGTGTGCCTGCTGTTCCTGGCTGTCATACTCAAGGCGATTCTTATGATCAAGCTGTTAAAAATATTAAAGAAGCTATAAAGCTTTGCTTAGAAGAAGCAAAAGAAAATTCTGATTACAAGCAAGAGATTCAATTTCCAAGTAAGAAGTCTGAATCATTGATAGATATTATTAATCTTCCTGTCCGCCTAGCCTATTAGGCTATATGCCCAAACTACCTATTTTAAAAGCGAAAGAAATCGAAAAAATTTTGTTGAAACTTGGATTCGTTCAAACTAGGCAAAAAGGAAGCCACAGATTTTTTTTGAACAAAATTACTGGAGATACAACAGTGTTGCCTATGCACAACAAAGATATTGGAAGAGGATTGCTTAGAAAAATTATTAATGACAGTGGCGTTGGTGTTAAAGAATTTATTAGTAAAAAATCTTAAATATGAATAAAGAACAACTTCGCGAGCGTCTTAAATCTGCTTTAAAATTTTCTAAGACTAACCCAGAGCTTTTTATAGGCTTTTTCTTTGGCTTTGTATTGATTTTGGTCTTGGCGGGAGTTTTGTTTATCAAGGTAATGCAGGGCCCTAAAGAAATTAGCGATAAAAAAATGGAAGAAGATCAAATAGAAGTAATTACAAAATTGCCTGAAGAGCCAGTTGCTGAGCAAGCACCCGACCTTGAGCCAGAAACTGAGGATAAAATTAGTTTGCCAGTAGTTTATGAAGTGCAAGCTGGCGATAGCAGCTGGAAAATAGCTAAAGCTTTTTACGGCTGCGGTGAAGCTTACGTGGAAATTGAAAAGATGAATGGATTGGAAGCGAATGCTTTGCTAGAGATTGGACAGAAGCTGGTGATAGCAGACTTAGAAAATGCTCAGATTTCCTCTCCATCAAGTGGAGAGGAGAGCAGCAGTTATGAAGTTTTACAGGGTGATTGTCTTTGGAGCATCGCATTAGAACAAACTGGCAATCCATATAATTGGACAAAAATTTACGAATCTAACAAAGAGTTAATTGGTGATAACCCTGATCTTATTTACCCTCAGACGAAATTAATTATTCCAAATCCCTTATATTAAGTCTCCTCTGAGCCGAAGGTGGGATTCGAACCCACGACCTATGGTTTACGATACCAGCGCTCTAGCCAACTGAGCTACTTCGGCACCCGCATTTTTCTCCAAAGAGAATTGTAGTATAGTATACTCTTGGGACAAATAAAACAAATTCTTATGTTGAATAGACTTTTCAAAAAAAAACGTAAAGCTAGGGCTTCACGCCCAAGTACTTACTATCCCAGTAAAACTAAAAGGGTAACTTCTCGCCTTGCCAAACGTGAACAAAAAAAACTAGTAAATCAAAGCATTGTATTTTTATTACTGGCCTTGTTATTGGGAGTTATATTTGTGATTTTTATTTTACCCGGTAGTGTAAATTTATTATTCAACTTCCTTGATTCGGGGGAAATCAGTGCGGTGGATGATTCTCTCCCCCCTCAAACCCCCATAGTTTCTACTCCTGATGAGGCAAGTAGTGACCAGACAATCGAAGTAAGCGGTTTTGCTCAGATAGAAAACGAAGTAACTCTCTTACTAAATGGTAGCGAATATGCTAGAGAAATAGTTGATCAAGATGGTGAATTTGCGATTTCAGTTGATTTGGAAGAAGGTAAAAACTTGATTGCTTTATATGCTAGTAATGACAAGGGCAAAGAATCGGGTTTGAGCAAAGAATATGAAGTAATTTATGACGCCCAAGCGCCAGAAATTGAAATCAGTAGTCCTGAGCCAGGAACTAATTTTGAAGGTAAAAATAATCAGAACATTGAGATTTTGGGTCAAACTGAGCCAGGAACTAAACTTTATGTTAACGACAGATTAACCTTCTCTAACTCTGAGGGTGAATTTAAGTCTAGCTATAGACTAGAAGAAGGTGAAAATAAGATTCTGATTAAAGCAATGGATAAAGCTGGTAACGAAACTGAATCAGAGCTGTCAGTTAGTTTTAGGTTTTAAAACCTCACTTGTTTTGTTTGGGCTATATAAAGCCTAAGAAAAAAATTACCACAAATGGATATGTTAGGGTGGCGTTAAATAAGCTATGTATAAGTATTGCCATGCTAGCGGATAATAAATAAAATTTTTTACTTAAATAAATTTTCTTCAAGAATTTCAAAATTATTATTAAAAATAACGTTAATCCCACTAAGCCCGTGCCGGTAAAAATTTGTATAAAGCTATTAGTAGATAAATTAGCATGATTGGGAATTTCTAGATATTTTCCGCTAGCTCTTTCTTTTTTTAAGTTTGAGAATAAGCCTTGACCAAATATTAAATTTCTAGTCTTAAGGCTACTTAGATCTTGAGTTACAGAATTGACTCTAGAATTTACACTGGCTGTTCTCATTAATCTAGTGCCTTCACCAGGATGCTTGGGCAATATGGGGATGGAAATCAAAAAGAATAAAAAGTAAAAAATAAAAATCAAAAAACTTTTTTTGTATTTTATATTGATTAGTGTCAGTAAGCTCAGTGAGATTAAAAATGCTAAATAGCTGGCGCGAGAATAAGTTAGTAAAATCCCGGAAATTAGTGTCAAAGACAATGCACGTCTAACTAATATCCAGTATTTATTATCTAATATCTTGCTTGCTTGCAAAAAGAAAAAAGTTAAAATTAATATAATGCCAGTGAAATTGGGATCAAGTAGAGTTGATATCAAGCGATAATAATGATCATCCCAACCTAGCGCGGCCAAAAATCTAGTATCTGGCAAGAAAGTATATTGCAAAAATCCAAAAAATAATATTAATAACCCAAAGATTAATAATTTAGAATTCAAATTATTTTTTAAATCTCTTAAGCTATAAACAAAAATAAAATAAAAAATTAATCTAAAAAAATATAAAATGGGTTTTAATAAGTTTTCTCCTGAGATGAATGCTAGTATCCAGCCTAAAAATATCCAGAGTAAAAATAATTTAATATTTTTATTAATTTGAAATTTTAATTTATTTTTAAAACTAAAATATATCAACCAAACAAATATTAAAATATCGTGAAGGTAAAAAGCTAAATCATTTGGCAACTGAATGCGCTGCAAATTTCCAAGAGATAAGACGCAAATAAAAAGCCAGGTAAAAATATTACTTATATTTTTTTGAAGAAAGTTTTTCATACAACATAATTCTAACAGTTGCCGAATGTATGCTCATCATTGCAGCATAAACCAAGCCTTGCCAAGCATCTAAAAATCCTAATTTTAATATGTAATTGTAAACAAATTTCCCCGGAGGATTAATTAGCATCTCTATGAGCACTTCCCAGAGTTGATATTTATCTTTTTTGTAATCAGAAACTATGTCGGCGTAGATAATTATTTTCTTTAGAAAAGAACTGATAGAGCTGTGTGAATAGTGATTAAAAATAATATTTGATCTGAGGATATTTCCAGGGCTGTTGCCAATCTCGTGCACAGTGCCCCAAAATTTTAATTGTTGTTTTTTGGCTAATCTGAGTTTTTGGACTTTTCGCATTTCTCCCCAATTGAGTTTTTTGCCTAAAAAATAATCCACTCTGGTGATAAAAGCAGCATCGATATTTTTTTTGTTTATTATTTTTAATATTTTTTCTGCAGCTTTTTTCTCTAAGATTTCATCGCTGTCTACAAATAAGACCCATTCGTACCTGGCTTTTTTAATTAAATTATTTCTTATCTGAGAAAAATCTTTTATGGTTTTAAAATAATTTATTACAGTAAAATTAAATTTCTTTTTTAATTTGCTCCAATTATTATTAGAATTATTATCAAGAATAATAATTTCTTCAGCAAATTGTACAGAGGTTAGTGAATCTAAAAATAATTTATCAGCGCGGTGAGTAATGATGATGACGCTGATGGGGAGGGTTTTTTCTTGCATTATCACAAATATGCTTTTTGTATTACTCTTTATAGACTTGGAATATGCCGAGACTAATAATGGGAATAGTTAACAATCTAGATAATAGTACTGCCCAGACAGCCCCTTGCAAGCCAAATTTATTTCCTAAAAACAACATAGATGCTACTAAAGTTAGTACTGTTAAGAATAAGTGGATATTCATGTAGATGTATTTTTTGCTAGCAATAAAAATAGAGTAAGTTAAGACAGAAAAACTTTGTAATATTGCGGCCAAAAGCAAGACTCTAACGAGAGGAATTACCGGCAACCACTGATTTCCCAAAATCAAAAGTATAAAGTAATTTGGAAATAATAGTAGCGGCAACGAAATGCCAATTATTCCCAACATACTTAGCCCAATCACCCTAAGAGATGTTTTTTTCAGGCGCTTTTTATCTTTCTCTATTCTGATATAAACAGGCAAAGTACTATGGTGCACAGATTGAGCTACCTCGTAAGGCTTATGGGTTAGTGCATAAGCATTTTGATAAAAACCCAAATTTGTAGTGCCAGAAATTTTGCCTATCAAGAAATTATCTAAATTTTCATTTAAGTAACCCAAAAATGCGGAGACATTTAGCCACTTAGCATTGGAAAAAATACTCTCAGCTCTAGATTTCACAAATTCAAATCTGGGCTTATTTTTGAACAAGATAAAAGAGATCACGACTTCAAAAATGCTCGTTAACAAAATCGCCAAAACCAACGAAAAAACAGAACGAAAATAAAAAACTAAAACTATAGAAAAAACAGTATTAACTGTTGCTAGCAAAATCCTATAAGCCGTGTCAGAAAAAAATGCCATCTTTTTGTAATAACTTATAATGGCAGGGTTAATAAAACCCTTTACCAGGGGTATCAGCGATGCTAAAGAAACTAAAAAAAGCAAATTTTGTTCTTGATAATATCTGCCCATAGTAAGACCTAAAAAGAGCATAATCACCGATATTAGCAAGCCTCTACCGATAGCAATAACCCAAGCAGTGTTTATGAAATATTTTACCGATTGTTTGGACTGAATAATCGTTGTATTAATGCCCGTTTCAGTAAAGGCCTCTGTGAGACCTAGGGCAATCATAGTGAGTGAGAAAAGACCAAAATCATTTGGGGTAAGTAGGCGAGCCAAGATAGAAATTTTCAATAAAGTAATAGCAGCTGAAAAGGCTTTGAATCCAGCGTGATAGCCAAAGCCTGACAAGATTTTATGGCGATATTGCATACGAGCATATTATGCCTGTTTTGTGCTTGAATCTCTAGCGTCTAAGGTTGATAATGAATCTAATGCCAAAACTCCTAAAGTCGCTTGGAGAATTTTTTTTGGACACTATTGAAACTGTGGTGATAGCACTATCAATATTTTTGGTAGTTTATCTTTTTTTCATGCAACCACACCAGGTAAATGGCCAGTCAATGGTACCCACATTTCAAAGCGGCGAATACCTATTAACAGACAAAGTCAGTTATCGCATGGGAGATCCCGAGCGAGGTGATGTTGTGGTTTTTCATGCTCCTCCTGAAGCTGGTTGCCCCAAGGGTACCGGTTGTGATTTTATTAAAAGAGTCATCGCTGTACCTGGAGAAACAATTAGACTAGAGAACAATACTTTTTACGTAAATGGATTGCCGATTAGAGAAGATTATATTCCGGCTGAATATCAAACACTTCCAGGGAAGTTTATGAAAGAGCGTGGTTCTTATACCTTGCAGGCTAGTGAGTATTTTGTGAGTGGTGATAATAGACCCTACTCCAGTGATTCTAGAGCTTGGGGACCAATTAAGAAATCCAATATAGTTGGTAAAGGATTTATTCGATATTGGCCCAGTGATGTAATTGGTTTTATAAAAGCAGCAAATTACGATTAGTCAGAGATTAGTTAGCTTCTTTTTCCAAAATTTTCATTATTCTTTCTAAATTTGCTTGGGTATTTTTAGTTGAGCCATTGAAAGTAATAGTGAGTCTGGTTTGTCTTTCTGAGCGTGTCAATTTCACCTTGGCATTATCTTCAAACAGAGTTTTTACCTTGTGTTTCCAATTTTCAATTTGAGGATCAACCGTAGGCATTCGTTTGGAATTATTTTCATTATTTTTTGTTTGTCTGACTCCACCTCTATAGATTCTAGATAATTCTTCAGCTCTTCTGACAGATGCGTTTTCTTTCAAGATTACTTTGTAGCAATTAATCATATCCTCTTCTTTGGAGATTCCCAATAAAGCTCTAGCATGACCCTCAGTAATCTGCTTACCAGAAAGGCCATCTTTGATGGCATCTGGCAAGTGGATCAATCTTAAAGTGTTACTGACAAAGGCTGGTGATTTGCCAATGCGCTTGGATATATCGGCGTTATTATAGGCAAAATCTCTGGACAATTGTTGAAAAGCTTTGGCTCTTTCTATGGCAGATAAGTTTACTCTTTGAACATTTTCTACAATAGCCATTTCCAACATGCCTTTGGGGGTAGTTTTTTTGATAATAACAGGGATTTCTTTTAAGCCAATTTTTTGAGCTGCGCGCCAACGTCTTTCTCCGGCAATAATTTGATAACCAGCGGGTGTGTGAGCTACTACTAGAGGTTCTAAAATGCCACATTCTTTGATTGAATTAGCTAGGTCGTTTAGTTCCTCGCTCCTAATTTTACCTCTGGGTTGAAAAGGGTTGGTTTGTAGATGATTTATGGGGAGATTTTTGATTGTATCTGTCATATGCTATATATAACACAATCAATAAGAAGTTTCACGAGTGAAATTAAATTATCTTAGGAAGAAATGACTGAAACAGTGGTTTTACCGAAGCGTTTGCCAAACTTTACTACGCCATCGATCAGTGCAAAGATAGTATGATCTTTGCCCATGCCTAC
>JBDLIL010000027.1:0-12708 GCA_039714855.1 Patescibacteria group bacterium | reverse complement strand
ATAATATTTATAGTTCTATGGGTGCTAAGATAGAGAGGGTGGAATAAATTATGGGCGCACTTTCATTATTACTAGGCATACTTCTTTTCTCGTTTATTACTCATAGCATATTAGTGATTCCTTTTATTAATATGCTATATCGCTTGCGTTTTCAAAGAGCCAAACAAAAAACTAGAGATGCTTTTGGTATTCGCACTCCCATATTTGACAAACATCACAGATCAAAAGCTGGCATACCAGTGGGTGGAGGACTTTTGGTCATTATAGTGGTGTCACTACTATTTACCATGCTTCTGCCAATTTTAAGGCTTAGCGGCGTAAATATAACTAGCGTCTATCAAAAGGTACAATCAGAGATTAACATTATCTTTTTCAGCTTCCTATCTTTTGGAATCTTGGGGCTCTACGATGATATAAAAAAATTCTTCAACTTTGAAAAAGAGGTTTTTTTCGGGTTAAAACTAAAACACAAACTTATATTGCAGCTAATACTTTCTACAATCATTGCTAGCATGCTGTATTTTAATCTTGGCATTTCTCTGATTCACATTCCTTTCATCGGCACATTTCAGCTAGGTATCTTCTATATTCCTTTTGCCGTATTTATTATTCTTTCTTTTACCAATGCTGTAAACATCACTGATGGCCTCGATGGTTTAGCCGCAGGCATCTTGATGATTTCTTTATTCGGACTTTGGTTTTTGTCTGCTTCCATTTTAGATGTGCCACTCTCATTGTTCATTGCTCTTTGGCTAGGATCACTGATATCTTTTCTTTATTTTAATGTTCACCCAGCTCGCATGTTTATGGGCGATGTAGGAGCACTATCATTTGGCTCAACACTAGCTGTGGTAGGACTAATTTTGGGAAAATCGTTTGCCTTAGCCATTATTGGTTTTATTTTTGTAGTAGAGATCTTTACATCTCTTGCCCAACTACTGTCAAAGAAATTTAGACACAAGAAAATTTTCCCGGTTTCACCTTTCCATCTTTTTCTTCAAGAACATGGCTGGGAGGAAACAAAAATTGTTCAAAGAGCCTGGTTAGCTCAAATAGTTTTAACTTTGTTCGGTGTTTGGCTAGCCAGTATCTAGATTTTCATGAAAAAGCCATCTCTTCGCACACTTTTTTTGATCCTTAGCCTACTTCTCTCTATTTTGGGAATCATTTTTGTTTTTGAATCTTCAGTAGCCGAAAGCTATCGTGAATTTTCAGAAGCCTACCATTATGTCAGATTGCAGTCTATTAGGCTTTTTATAGGAATAATTGCTATGTTTATCTTTTCTTTTATTCCCACATCTGTCTTCAAAAAATTCTCCTTGCCTTTCTATCTACTGAGCGTAGCCATTCTTTTAGCTACTTTAATCCCTGGGTTTGGAGTCGAAATTCATGGGGCTAAAAGATGGTTGGCCTTTGGCAATTTCTATTTTCAACCCGTAGAAATATTAAAATTATCTTTAGCTAGTTATTTTGCTTCTTGGATGAGCAAACATCAGAGATTACCGCCGTTTTTATTGCTTCTAGGCGTACCCGCGCTAATCTTAATTCTTCAGCCAGACTTGGGGTCGATATTAGTTTTATTGAGTATCGCTTTTGCTATGTATTTTGCTGCAGGAGCCAAATTAAATAAATTTTTAGGACTAATTATGGCGGGAGTAATTTTGCTTAGCTTCGCAATTTTAAGCTCAGACTATAGAAAAAAAAGATTAATGACATTTTTAGATCCCACTCTGGATCCTTTGGGAGCTAGTTTTCATATTCGGCAAATTACTTTGGCGCTAGGAGGTGGTTCGTGGTTTGGTCAAGGCATAGGGAAATCTAGACAAAAATATGCATATATTCCTGAATCTAGCACTGATTCTATTTTTGCCATTATTGCTGAAGAAATAGGGTTCTTTGGCTCAACAATTATTCTGTTTTTATTTGCTAGCTATGTTCATCTAGGATTCAAAATGGTTAGAAAACAAAAAAATAATAAATTTAATTATCTCTTTGGTATTGGCTTGCTTATTTGGGTATCTTCTCAAATTTTGCTTAATCTAGCAGCTGTCGTTGCTCTAGTGCCCCTTACGGGATTACCACTTCCATTTTTCTCTTATGGAGGTTCATCGCTTATAATGATATTAATAGCTACCGGCATTATTTTGGGACTAAGCAAAAAAAAGACATGAAAATCATAATCACTGGAGGACATTTGACACCGGCCCTAGCCTGTATAGATTTTATCCAAAAAAATCATCCTGGAGATGAAATTATTTTTATTGGCAGAAAATTTAGTCAAGAAAATAAGCAATTATCCCAAGAAAAAACCGAGATCAAAAAAAGAACTCTTAAATTTTTAGCTCTTTCTACTCCAAAATTTTTATCACACAAAACTCTTAATTTACTAATTCAAATGCCTCAATTTATTAGAGCCATTTTAAAATCCAAACAAATCATCAAAGTAAATAGACCAGACATTTTATTATCTTTTGGAGGCTATTTGAGCTTACCTGTTGCCATTGCTGCCAAACTAACTAAAACTCCTATAATAATACATGAGCAAACTAGTAGCTTAGGACTCGCGAATAGAATTATTAGCCATTTTGCTAACACAGTAGCTTTGAGCCAAGAAATTAAAAAATATAAAAATCATAAGAATTTCTCTATCGCTGGCAACCCTCTCAGGTCATCATTAATAAAAAAAGCTAATAAGCCAAATTGGCTTGAGCATGATGAGCGGAAACCTCTACTATACATAACTGGTGGCAATCAGGGCTCACAAATAATTAATAAATTAATTTTAGAATCTTTAGAAGATTTGCTAAAAGATTTTAATATAATTCACCAAACTGGTAGCTCTAAAAATAATTTTAAAAATAATAAAAATTATTATTCCAAAGCTTGGATAAAAGAAAAAGAATTAGCCTGGATATTGCAAAATACAGATTTAGCTATTTCCCGTTCTGGAGCCAATACTGTTCAAGAATTGCAATACTTTGCTATCCCCACGCTTTTTATTCCCCTGCCAACTGCCAGAAATAATGAGCAACTAGATAATGCCAAAAAACTAGAAAAATTTGGAGGAGCATTAATATTAGAACAAAAGCGAATCAACTCTACAAAATTACTCAGATACCTGGAAAAACTGAATGATAATAAGAAACTCATACAAAAAAATCTTCAAGAAAACAAACCTGAACAATCTTTAGATGCTGCTCAAAACATTTATCAACTTTTGAAAGAGCATGCAGTAAAAAAATGAAAAAAGGTCTCTTGCTTATACTGCCAATTTTGGCAATTTTTTTAACTTTACAAACAAATTTTTTTAAGATTAAAAGCATTAAATGCTCTGTGGAAGAAGAAACATGTCCGGATGAATTAAGCAAAAGACTTAAGAAACTAGAAAACAAATCAATATTTTTCACCAATCTTGAATTAGAAATTTCTCAAATTCTGAGCGAGCAAACAACTCATTCCCTGAACTCAATTTCAAAAGAAATCCCAGATAAAATTGCATTAAGTTTTAAAAAACAAGTAGAAATAAACCCAAAATTTGCTCAACTAAATTTGGAAAAAGATGAAATTTCCCAAAAAGATCAACAAAAAATTTTAAGCTTATTAAATAGCGCAAAAGATAACAAAATTGAGATTTCCAAGATTAAAGTAGATAAGGGATTGTTTGTTTTAGAGATTGATAATATGCAGGTGATAATGAAAGATAATTCAGAATTAGCAATAAAAAAATTGGCAGTAATTTTAGAAAAATTTAATTTCGAAGAGCATGGAACACAAATAGCTGAAATTGACCTGAGGTTTAAATTACCCGTACTTCGAGAAAATAAAACTCAGTTCTAAATTCTTAATTAGCAAATACCCCAAGATTTGTTATGCTTAAATATACAAGTTGTTGTTTTATATGGCAAAAAAAAATACCCTTACAGCTGTAGATCTGGGCACAGAGAAAACTACTGTCTTGATAGCAGCCATTGACCCAGAATCCAAACAAGAGTTGCAAGTTCTGGGAGTTTCTGTAGTACCTACCCAAGGAATGAAAAAGAGCCAAATCGTTAACTTGGAAAAAGTCATCGAATCTCTTACTAAAGCCTTGGATGCTGCTGAACGTATGGCTGGCATGCAAACAAGCAGTGCAGTGGTAAGTATTTCAGGACCACAGATAAACTCCCATAATTCTAAAGGGGTAGTGGCCGTAGCCTCACCAAACCAAGAAATAGTTGCTTCAGATGTAGAAAGAGTAATCGAAGCTGCTAGAGCAGTCTCCATACCTCCAGGGAAAGAAATACTCCATGTTATTCCCAAAGACTTTGCCGTAGATTCACAAGCTGGTATCAAAGATGCACTAGGAATGACTGGAATCCGCCTGGAGTCAGAAACTCATCTGATTACAGCAAGCAACACTACTCTGAGAAATACGGAAAAATGCCTTAACGATGTAGGACTAAAAGTTGATAGTTTTGTTTTTTCAGCACTAGCAGCCACCGAAAGCTCGCTTTCAGAAACAGAAAAAGAGCTGGGCGTTGTACTGGTAGATATAGGAGCAGGATCAACAGCTATTTGTGCTTATGTGGATGGCTCGCTCTCTTATTCTTCAACCCTACCAATAGGAGCTAAACACATCACTCAAGATATTGCTCTAGGATGCCGAATAAGCCTAGATGCAGCTGAAAAAATTAAAATTGCTCTTTCCAAAGAAACTCCTAAAGCAGTGATTCCCAAAGCAGGAGAATCAAAAGAATCCTTGCGTAAAAGAAGAACTAAGGCAAATGAATTACAACTAAAAGAACTTGGTATAGATGAAGGAGTGGATAAATTATCTAAAAAAACAATTATCGAAGGAATCATGGCCCCTCGAATGAAAGAAATATTTAAACTAGTAGAAAAGGAGCTAGTGGCAGCAAAAATTATTGATCAGGTGCCAGCCGGAATAGTAATTACTGGCGGCGGGGCTGAAACAGTGGCCATAGCAGAGGTAGCCAAACGCAGCTTAGGGTTACCCGCACATATTGGCCAACCAGTTAGTTTAAGAGGAGTTACTCATGACTTACAGGGTCCCGAATTTGCCACCTCTATTGGTTTATTGCTTTACGCCAAAAACCAAAACATTCAGATTGCTAATGAATCTGCTTTTAGATTTTCAGCAAATATATTAAAGAAATTGCCTTTGAATAATTTTGGAGCTAAGCTCATCTCGATTTTTAAATCTTTTTTACCATAGACGACTCGACTTGTTATTGGAATAATGATACACTTCGATATAGAAGTACCAATACTGCTTAACAGGACGGTACGCTATTATGATGAATCATGATAAAGTATAGCTTTATATTTGGTTCACCATATAAATTTATTACCCTTTAATTAAAATTATGGCTCTAGTAAAACCTTCAAATACAACATTTGCAAAAATAAAGGTAATTGGTGTCGGTGGTGGCGGTGGCAATGCCGTCAACTCCATGATTAAGTCCGAAGCCATTCAAGGAGTAGAATTTATTGCCATTAACACAGATGCTCAGGCTCTATTAACCTCCAAAGCTGAAACAAAACTGCAGATTGGCTCAAATTTTACCAAGGGCCTTGGATCTGGAGCTGACCCCGAAGTCGGTAAGGCAGCAGCTGAAGAGAGTAGAGAGAAAATTAAAGATCTGGTTTTTGACACTGATATGATTTTTATTACAGCTGGTATGGGAGGTGGCACAGGTACTGGGGCCTCACCTGTAGTAGCTGAAATTGCCAAAGAAACCGGAGCCTTAACCGTAGCCGTAGTAACAAAACCTTTTTCTTTTGAAGGTGTTAGACGCATGCAAACTGCTGAAGAGGGTGTAGAGCAATTAAAAGATAATGTTGATACTTTAATTGTCATTCCCAACCAGAGACTCATGGATGTGGTTGATAAGAAGATGACTCTACTGGATGCTTTCCGCTTAGCTGATAATGTTTTGGGTCAGGGTGTGCAAGGTATTTCAGATTTGATTACTATTCCAGGACTTATTAATGTTGACTTTGCTGATGTCAAAACTATCATGACAGAATCTGGCTCCGCTTTAATGGGAATTGGTGAAGCCAGCGGAGAAAATAGGGCAGCGACTGCTGCAAGAATGGCCATCTCCTCACCTCTTTTAGAGGTATCCATAGATGGAGCTAAAGGCATTCTTTACAACATTTCAGGTGGATCTGACATGACCATGAGTGAAATTTCTGATGCTTCAGCCATCATTGCTAATGCTGCCGACCCTGATGCCAATATTATTTTTGGAGCTAGCATCATTGAAGAAATGGGCTCAAATATTAAGATTAGCGTAATTGCCACCGGCTTTGACGAAAGGCAAATGGGATTCTCTGCTGCAAATAGACCCTTGTTTGGCGCTTATGACAAAGATTCGCAAGAAAGATTGCAGGTAAACATTAGATCTCAAATTCAAAGACGCTCTGAAGAAAAGCAAGTAAAATTTGATCGTACACCTAGTGGCTTCACTGCCCCCCAAACTGTGACTGATTTGAGTAGCACAACAGGTAAGCAAAGTAGTGATATTAGTGCTAAAACTTCTGACCCACAAACAAGCAACAAAACAACTCCTGTTGCTGATGATAAGAATACTAATGATACTGCAGAAGAAAAAAAAGGTGATCTTAACTCAAGCCCCAAAACAGACTTTGATGATGAGTTTGAAATTCCCGCGTTTTTGAGGCAGGGAAAGTAAACAATCTTGACCACATTCCATAAAGTCTTAATTTCCCCAGCTTTTTCCAAGAATTTGTGCCTATAATAGTGAGCAATAATGAAACTTACTAAATTTCAAAGACAAAAAATTTGGAAATTAAATAAGGAAATTGCTAATGGGTTAGTTCAACTTGGAAACATTTCCTTTGCAGCTTTGATGTTTGGCCAAGCTTTCGGTGGATTCAAGTTTAACATCTTGCTTGCAATTACAGGAGCAATCATCTTTGCATTATTATATAGTTCTGCTATCATACTGATGAAACGCTCAGTGAATGAATAAACATATGCTTGAGATACTAACTCAACCACTACCTATTGAATTTTCTCTCTTAACGGTAGGATTTGCTGGGTTACTGGTTACATTCATTACACTAAGATTTAACAAATAAAAACCGCTCAAGCCAAGCAATCACTTGGTGAAGTCGAGTCTAACTCGACACGGTGCTGAAAGAAGTTTCTTCTGCGCTAAAGCTACGAAGAATTATTAGACTCAGCCGGGTAAGCCCGTGATAGCAGTAATTAAGCACATAAGGGCTGGTACCTTTCTTGAGAAAATCAAGAAGCCTCTTTTGTTTACTATCTTGTGTAGTGAATGAAAGAGGTTTTTTTAGTATCAACCTCACTTGTACTGAAAATATTATGAAAAAACAACTAAATTTTAGAAAAGCACCGGAGCTGGCAAAACTAGAAGAAGAAACTCTCAAATTTTGGGAAGAAACAAAAGCTTTTGAAAAATCTGTCGAAATGCGCAGCAAAGACAATTCATATGTTTTTTATGATGGACCACCTTTTGCTACCGGCCTACCACATTATGGACACATAGTTGCCAGCACTATGAAGGATATTATTCCTAGGTACTGGACCATGAAAGGCAAGAGAGTAGAGCGCAAATGGGGTTGGGACTGCCACGGCTTACCAATAGAAAATATCGCTGAAAAAGAGTTGGGAATCAAGCGCAAGAAAGAAATAGAAAAACTGGGAGTAGATAAATTTAATGAAATTTGCAGATCCAAAGTACTCTCATACGTAGATGATTGGAAAAAAATAATCAAACGCCTTGGCCGCTGGGCTGACATGGAAAATGATTATAAAACCATGGATCCAGAATTTATGGAATCTGTATGGTGGGTATTTAAAAAACTCCATGATAGAGATTTAATTTATGAAGATTACAGAAGCATGCATATCTGCCCCAGGTGTGAAACCACCCTATCACAATCTGAAGTAGCCGAAGGATATAAAGACGTGAGAGACATCAGCATAATTGCTGAATTTGAAATAGAAAACTTCAACAAGATAAAAGATGTGACTGCTAAAGTCTTTTTCCTGGCTTGGACAACAACGCCTTGGACATTGCCTGGAAATTTTTTATTAGCTATAGCTGCAGATATTGAATACGCCTTGTGCAGTGGCAAAGAAAAAAGCAAGTTATATATTTTAGCTAAAGATAGAATTGAGGAAGTTTTTGGCGACAGTGATTATAAGATAATTTCTGAATTCAAAGGCAGTGAATTGGCTAACTTAAATTACACTCCACTTTTTCCATATTATTTCAAAACAAAAAATGCTTTTAAGGTAGTTATTGGTGACTTCGTTGATACAAACGAGGGCACAGGCATAGTTCACATTGCCCCCGGTTTTGGTGATGACGATTTTAAATTAGGACAAAAAGAAGGTCTGGAATTAATTCAACACGTTGGCATGGATGGTAGATTTAAAAAAGAAGTAATAGACTTTGCCGATATGGAGGTAAAGCCAAAAAATGATCCTCAAAAAACAGATGTTGAAATAATAAAATATCTGGCTAAAAAAGATTTGCTTTTTAGCAAAAAGAAATTACTACATAGCTACCCTCATTGTTGGCGCTGTGACACCCCGCTGTTAAATTACGCCACAAGCAGCTGGTTTGTAAATGTTTTAAAAATCAAAGATAAATTACTAGACTCAGCTAAAGATATCAATTGGTCACCAAAGCACATTAAAAATGGCAGGTGGGGCAATTGGTTAAAAGGTGCCAAAGATTGGTCTATCAGTCGCCAAAGATATTGGGCTAGCGTGATCCCCATTTGGAGATGCGAATGCGGAACAACAAAAGTCTATGGCAGTATTAGCGAATTAGAAAAAGACAGTGGTAAAAAAATTACTGATATTCACAAGCATGTAGTCGATAAAATAACTGTTGCATGCCAATGTGGGAAACAAATGAAACGCATTCCCGATGTTTTGGATACCTGGTTTGATAGCGGCTCCATGCCTTACGGCCAAGCTCACTACCCCTTCGAAAATAAAGAACAATTTGAAAATAATTTTCCAGCTGAATTTATCGGCGAAGGCGTAGATCAAACCAGAGCCTGGTTTTATTATTTACATGTTATTGCCGGAGGAGTAAAAGAAACAAATGCTTTTAAAAATGTAATTGTGAATGGAATTGTGCTGGCAGAAGATGGCAAAAAAATGAGCAAAAGATTGCAAAATTATCCCGATCCAGTTTTATTAATAGATAGATACGGTTCTGATAGCTTGAGAACATACTTGGCCAGCTCACCCGTGTTAAAAGCTGAGAATTTAAATTTTAGTGAAAAAGAAGTAGCTGATATCAGGCGCAAGGTTTTTGTAATTTGGTGGAATGTATTGGGGTTTTATCAAAGTTTTGCTGATAAATCTCAAGTTATTAGCAAACCTAAGTTCGATCCAAAACACGTGATGGACAAATGGCTGCTTAGCAAAGTAGAAAATTTAATTTTTGAAACTACCGCTCACATGGATAATTATGATGTCGTTAGAGCATCTAGAAATTTAATTAATTTTGTAGATGAACTATCTACCTGGTATTTGAGATTAAGCCGCGAACGTTTGCGCTCTGATAATAATCAAGAAGCCAATCATGTTTTTGGCTATGCTATTTATACCTTAGCCCAACTCATGGCACCATTTGCACCCTTTTTTAGCGAATTAGTGCATCATACTTTAGTTGACAAAAGCACTAGTATTCATCACACAGATTGGCCGGCTGTGAATGAAAAAATGCAAAATGCAAAGTTAGAAGAAGAAATGAAACAAATAAAAATGGCTGCAAATATTGCCCACGCCTTCCGAAGACGAATGGATGAAAAACGCAGAAAGATTAGACAACCATTGGCAGAATTTTCTGTTTCAACCACCGGAATTACACCTGAAGAAGAGTTGCAAAAAGTGTTAGCCAAAGAAATAAATGTTAAAAAAGTTACTTGGAAAACATGCAAAGATGGTGAGATTCTCTATCAGTTTGATGAAGAACTAACTCCCAAGCTAGAAGCTGAGGGCCAAGCTAGAGAAGTCATGAGGACTATTATGAATTTGCGAAAAAAGGCTGGCTGCAGTATAAAAGATCTAATAAAAGTGCAACTAGTAGATTGGCCCAAAGAACATGAGGAAGAAATTAAGAAAAAAACCTTGACATCAGAGATTGTCAAAGGCAACGAAACCAAGTTACTATAAGCTAGATAATGATTAGGAAGTACTTTCTTGCAATTCTAATTAGCATACTTGCTAGCATTAGCGTATTGATACTTAGAAGCATTGCTCCAGAACTAGTAACTCAGCAAGCTGCCTTTTTTTTAGTGGGATTAATTGTTTTTTTTACAATAAGCAAAATCAAATATGCAGAACTAGAGCGTCTGAGTCCTATTTCATATTTCTTACTAATCATTTTGCTTATAATCGCTCTTTTTAGTGAACAAATTAAAGGATCAGCCCGCTGGATAGTCTTGCCTGGTGGATTTCACCTTCAACCATCACAAATAGCCATACCATTAGTAATGCTAAGCCTAACTTGGTACACGAAAACTATTAAAAAAAATATCAACTGGACCCAACTTAGAAATATTTTACTTTTAATATTAATACCCGGATTACTTATTTATATTGAACCAGATTTTGGCAGTACTATGATTTTTCTTTTAGCAACTGGCAGCTTACTTTTCTTTTTACCCCTAAGCATCAAACAATATCTATCACTAATCCTAACAAGCCTATTGTCTTTAATAATTATTTTTAGTTTTTTATTAAAACCTCATCAAAAGCAAAGAATTCTGTCCTTCAAAAATGCAAGCGTAAATACTCAGGAAAACTATAACGCTCAACAGTCACTCATTGCCGTAGGTTCTGGAAAGTTTTTCGGTAGAGGACTGGGACTAGGTATACAATCTCATTTAAGATTTTTGCCAGAACGACAAACTGATTTTATATTCGCCAGCATTGCCGAAGAAACAGGATTTTTAGGCTCAATCACTTTGGTGATAACATATTTTCTTTTGAATCTCTATATTTGGCATATTGCCAAAAGTAGCTCTAATTTATCTCAACAACTATATTGCTACGCCATTATGACTGCTCTACTGATTCAGACAATAATTAACATAGGCATGAACAGTAGTATTTTACCAATCACTGGAGTCACATTGCCCCTAGTATCCTATGGAGGTAGCTCAATTATCGCCAACATGTTTAGTCTTGGGATAATTCAATCAATAGCTTTGGAAGAAAAAAGCAAATCTTTTATGCAAATCAGGTAAATCTATGCTATACTTTCAGTCTTTGAAAAGGAATTTAATGAAAAAACCATACGCAATCATCCAAATCCAAGGTAAACAAGAAATTGTCAGCCAAGGAGATAAAATTGTTGTTGACCACCTCGATAAAAAAGAAGGCGATGAATTAAAAGTTTCAGATGTACTTTTGTATGTTGATGACAAGAAAACCAAAATAGGTACTCCTACTGTAGATAGAGCTACGGTTGCTTTAAAAGTTCTTTCTCATGCCAAAGCCAAAAAAATTCGGGTTGCAAAGTTTAAAGCCAAATCACGATATAGAAAAACCAAGGGCCACAGACAACTCCAAACAAATCTAGAAGTCATTTCACTCAAAGCTGAGTCTTAGAAACTTCTTCGTTGTCTGTTTCGTAAGTTATGAATTATGATTTATAAGTCATGAAGTATTTTTTTCACCTTGGTGCTACAAACAAACTTTCTCTTCTAGAACTTTCCTCTCTTTTACCCAAAAAAAATATAAAACTGCTAGCTAATTCTTTAGCAGAAATAAGTTTGGATTCTGATGATCAGGCAAAAGAGCTTATGAGTAAGCTGGGAGGAACAATAAAAATAACAAAAAATATTCATAATAAAGAAAAACTAATTGTTAATCATGATTGGAAAAACTGGATAAAACGAGATAGAAAAAAACCTTATGCTGATCATAAGAAAGGCATGCTGCCTCCCAAGCTGGCTCGCATGATGGCAAATATTGCCATTGGCCAATATCTCAAAACTAATAAAAAAAACCCCGAAAATTTGTTCGATCCCTTTTGTGGCACAGGCACAATTCTTATGGAAGCTCAGCTTTTAGGGTTAGATGTTTTTGGATCGGATATCGATGAAAATGCTTTTTATGGCAGTAAAAGAAATCTCCACTGGCTCGCTACCCAATATGAAATCGCCAATAATTACAAATTATTTATCCAAGATGCCACCAAAATCTCTAGACAAGAGATTACTAAGCCGATTCAACTACTAGTTACCGAACCTTTTTTAGGTAAACCAAGACCAAAAACAGATAAGCTACCAAACATATTCAAGGGGTTAGAAAAATTATATTTAGGCTCATTTAAAAATTGGGCTAAGATTTTAGACAACAACGCTGTGTTGGTAGTAGTATTCCCCAGCTCTGAAACAGAGCAGAAAGAATTCTCTCTTTCACACTTGATTGACAAACTAGAGGGGATTGGATATAGTATGCTGTCTAAACCAGTACAATACGCCAGACCAGAAGCAATAATTAAAAGACAAATATATTTATTAAGATATGTCAAAAGTAAAAGCATCAGGAAAAGTTAAACAGCAAGCCCAAGGGAAGCGTCATGGCAAGCGATTGGGTGTTAAAAAATTTGCTGGGGAAAAAGTAGTCGGTGGCAATATCATTATTCGCCAACGGGGCGCTAAATACAAAACAGCCAA
>JBDLIL010000026.1:0-13877 GCA_039714855.1 Patescibacteria group bacterium | reverse complement strand
TCGCTACTTGAGTGCATTAATTTGATAAAAAGAAAACTAAAAAAAGATGTTGAGCTGAGTTTTGGAGAAGAGCGACAGGGAGATTTGCGCTATTTTGTATCCGATCATTCTAAATTTACTAAAGCTACCGGCTGGAAACCAAAAGTTAAGCCCGAAGAAGGTGTAAAAAAATTGTTAAATTGGGTTAAAAAAAACGAAAGGCTATTTGCCAAAAAGAAAAAATAATTCACTAAAAGCTCTCATTCTAGCTGGAGGAAGAGGTTCAAGACTAGGAAGAAAAACCATCAAAAAAAATAAGTGCATGCTCAAATTCAAAGGCAAACGCCTGATTGAACGCAGCCTAGATAATGCTGTAAAAATGCAGGTCAGTGAAATAATTATTGTTGTTGGACATGTAGCTGAAAGCATAATCAATCATTATGGCAATGAATATGAAAATACTAAAATAAAATATGTTATCCAAAAAGAGCAACTAGGCCTAGTTCATGCTATAGAATCTGCCAAAATACATTTAAAAAATTCAGACTTTCTCTTATTTTTGGGAGATGAGTTTTTATACAAACCAGATCATGCCCCGATGATAGAGCACTTAAAAAATAAAAAAACTTTTTGTGTTTGTGGAATGATAGCTGTCAAAAACAAAAAACATATAAGCAAAACCTATTCTATATTTTTTGATCAAGAGACTAGGCAAATTTTTAGATTGGTAGAAAAACCCAACAACCCAACAAATAACCTAATGGGAACAGGTAATATTATTTTTAGAAAAGGAATTCTTAATTATTTAAACAAAACTCCCATTAATCCAAAAAGAAATGAGAGGGAACTACCAGATTTAATACAATGCGCTATTGACGATGGCAAAAGAGTTTTGTATCACCCTATCACTTCAACTTATGTTAATGTTAATACTCCTAGTGATATTTTGACACTTAAGAATTTAAAAAAATAAGCATATGAGCAAATTCAAAAAAAGAAAGGATGTTTTGGTTCTTATCCCTGCCTACAATGAAGCAGATACAATTGAAGAATTGATAGTGAGAGCAAAAAAATACTGTGATGTTTGCGTAATCAATGATGCCAGCACCGACAAAACAGAAAAGATTGTTAAATCAATGAGAGCTGTAAAATGTATTAGTCACAAAAAAAATACACATATTCCCCAAGCTATTTTAGACGGCATGAAATATGCCTTGTCCAAAAAATATAAATATATAATAACAATGGATGCTGGACTTAGTCACAATCCAGATGAATTAAAAAACTTTATTGCATTTAAAAAATGCGACTTGCTGCTTAGCTATAGAATAAAAACAAAGGCTGTACCCTTGTATAGAAAATTCTTAAGCAAGGCAGGCACCATTCTTTACAATGTTACTCTTAATCCCTTTTTTCTAGAAAATCGCCCATATCTAATAGATTTTACTTCTGGCTATAGAAGATATTCCAAAAAAGCTGTTAGATATTTGTTATCAAAAAATATGAAAGCTAGAAGTTTTGATTTTCATACAGAGTCTGCTTCTTACATATATAGAAATAAAAATTTATCTATTCTACAAACACCCATTTCATACAACTATTCAAATAGTTCACTGAATATGAGGGTTTTAACAGATAGCATTAGAATGCTACTTATCATAGCTCTATCAAAGTAGTAGATTTTTGACATGAGTAAAAAAGTAAAATTTGGCATTATTGGCTTTGGCAACATTGGTACGCGCTATAAAAAACGCATTGATGAAAACCCCAGCGCTGAATTGGTGGCGATTGCCGAAATAAAAAGAAAAAAACTTGAGTCAATTAAAAATAAGAGTATCAAAAAATACAAAAATTATAAAAAACTGATTCAAAACCCTGACGTTGATGTTGTAATAGTGGCTGTACCAAATTATCTTCACAAGCAATTGAGTATAGAGGCATTAGATGCAAGTAAGCATGTAGTTTGTGAAAAACCCATGGCCATAAAAACTCTTGATGCTAATCAAATGATTTTAGCTTCTCAAAAAACTAATAAAAAGCTATTTGTTGTCAAGCAAAATAGATTTAATCCACCAGTAAAAAAGGTCAAAGAACTTATAGAAAACAATAAATTGGGAAAAATTGGCTTAGTAGTTGTTAACTGTTACTGGAATCGCAATAATGAATATTATAAAAAATCTGACTGGAGAGGCAGAAAAAAAGAAGATGGTGGTACTATCTTTACTCAATTTAGCCACTTTGTAGATATTGTTTATTTTTTAATGGGCGATTTTATCAATGTTAGTGCTGAGGGATTTAATTTTAATCATAAAAAACTTATTGAATTTGAAGATACTGGAGTAGTTCGTTTTAAAATGGCAAATGGAGCATTGGGGTCACTTAATTACACTACTTGCAGCTATGCGCAAAACATGGAGGGATCAATAACTCTGTTTGGAGAAAAGGGAACAGTTAAAATCGGTGGACAATATCTTAATACGCTTGATTACTACAAAATTGAGAAAGTTAGAAAAATTAATTTAGAAAAAGGTAACACTGCTAATGATTATGGCAGCTATAAAGGCTCTATGTCCAATCATGGTAAAATTATTAAAAATGTTATCGGAACTTTACAAGGAAATGGGTTTGTGGCCACCAGCGCCTTTGAAGGCATGAAGATAGTTCAGGTGATAGAGGCTATGTATGAATCAATGAAATCAAATGGCAAAACCATTAAAATTCACTAGCGGCATAAGAGATCTTAATTGCGGTAAAAATGTCAAAATAATTGAACCAGTTAATCTCTATGAGTGCAAAATAGGTGACAATTGTTTTGTGGGACCCTTTGTGGAAATTCAGAAAGGTGTAGAAATTGGCAAAAACACAAAGCTTCAATCACATAGCTTTATTTGCGAGTTAGTCAGCATAGGTAATAATTGTTTCATTGGGCATCATGTTGTTTTTATCAATGATACCTTTGCAGATGGTAGCCCTGCCAAAGGAGATGAGACCAAGTGGAAAGCAACAAAGATAGGTAACAATGTTTCAATTGGCTCTAATGCCACAATTTTACCAGTTAATATCTGTAATAATGTTGTAATTGGTGCTGGTAGCGTGGTAACGAAAAACATTAACAAGCCAGGAACCTATGTCGGAAATCCTGCTAAAAAATTAAAATGAAAATTCCTATTTTTGATTTAGTCGCTCAATACAAGGCGATACAACCGGAAATTGATGAAGCCATTCAAAGCTGCTTAAATAATTCAGCTTTTATTAATGGTGAGGCTAATAAAAAATTCGAGTCAGCTTTTGCAAAATATTGTGAAGTAAAACACTGTGTTGGAGTTTCTTCTGGTAGCTCAGCCCTAGAGCTGGCTTTAGAAGCTCTAGAAATTCAAAAGGGTGATGAAATTATTTGTCCTTCGCACACATTTGCAGCTACTGCTGAGGCCATAGTCCACAGAGGAGCCAAACCCATCTTTGTTGATATTGATGAAAGCACATACAATATTGATCCCAATTTGATAGAAAGAAAAATCAGCAAAAAAACAAGAGCTATAGTAGTGGTTCACCTATACGGCCAAATGGCTGATATGGGGCAAATTATGAGTCTGGCTCGTAAATATAAATTGAGAGTAGTTGAAGATGCTGCTCAAGCTCATGGAGCAAAATATAAAAACAAAAGAGCTGGATCAATTGCTGACATTGCCACTTTTAGTTTTTTCCCAGCTAAAAATCTGGGCAGCTTAGGTGATGGGGGAGCGGTGCTAAGCAATAATAGCAAGCTTGCTAAAAAAGTTAGGCTTTTGAAAGATCACGGCAGAATTTCTAAATATGAGCATAAAATTGTTGGTTATGGAGAGCGTCTGGATAACATCCAAGCAGCAGTATTGCTGATTAAATTAAAATATTTAAACAAATGGAACAGGCGCCGTAGACAGATAGCGAAAATTTATGACAAAGCTTTTACAGAAAAATATACTACCCCAACGATACGCGAGGATAATGAAAGTGTTTTTTACACCTACACACTCAGACACAAAAAACGCAAGCAAATTCAAAAAAAGTTAGCTAAAAAGGGAATCAGCACCGGCATTTATTACCCCAAGCCCTTACACCTGCAAGAATCATTTAGGTATTTGGGATATAAAAAGGGAGATTTACCCATAAGCGAAAAGATATCAAAAGAAATTTTTGCTATTCCTATTTATCCAGAGCTCAGTGAAAAACAAATTGCTTTTATTGTTAAAACTTTAAACTCTGTAGCTATTTAAAATCTGAGATTTTTTGCCCCATCACATAATGCCTGCCCCAAATTTCTAAAACTAAGAGTTGATAATATTGATACCAATAAATAGGCAAGAAAATCCAAAATATTCTAGCTAGTTTTAGCTTATTTTTATCTAAAATCTTATATTTGACCAAAAAGCAATCATTATCAAGCAGGTACATATAGCGCCATAATATTTTTAAAAGCCAACGACCAACGGGTGGAGTAAAACCTTGTTTCTTTTTATTAAAAACAAATTTGGGCACTCTGTTACTCAGAGCTTTTCTCATCCAATATTTGTGTCCTTTTTTCCACGCCATCACAGATTGTTCTGTAGTGATTAGTAAATCAGTTAAATCGGCATCTACCAAAGGAGATCTGGTTTCTATAGCGTGACGCATACCCATTCTGTCACCAATCACTAGTACATCAGGCTGCAACCACATGTCACGTATTCTGTCCATATAATATCTAGATATTTGCGATACCGAATTGGAAAATAATTTAGGACTAATATTTTTATTATCAAGCTTACTTTTAAAAGTCTTGCTAAAAAGCTTTGAAGTAAACTGTTTTGTTTTTGTGAAGGCAGTAGCTGACTTGCCAAAAACAGGTTTTTTATTTTTTTTTGATACATCTGATTGGAGAGATTTTCTCACCCACAGATAACCCCAAAAAAGTTCGTCTCCTCCAGCTCCATTAATAAGAACCTTCATTCCATGCTTATGAGCTAACTTACTAACGGCATCCACACCAGCAGCAGCGATATCAGCTATGGGATCATCCTGTGCGATTACTACAGCAGGAAAACTTTCTAGCACATCTTTATCTTTCAACTCTAAAGAAACGTTTTTCATGCCAAAATGATCTGCTAATTTTTTAGCATGATACCTCTCGTCCGTAGGTGACAAACCTTCATAGCCAACAGTAAAAGTAGTCAGTTTGCTTGCATATTTTGGAGCCAAAGCTGCAGCTACCGCAGCTGAATCAAAGCCACCAGATAGTGTCAAACCAACTGGGACATCTGCCAACATGGTTCTTTCACAAGCTTTGATAAACGCTTTTCGTATTTTTTCTTTTAAATTTTTGCGCTTAAGCAATTCTTTACTTGGGTTCCAGTATCTTTTGATTTTTATTTTTAAGTCTTTGGCATTAATTACTGCATATGAACCTGCATCCAATTTATAAACATTTTTGAATGCTGTCTGCCACTCTGGAATATAATAATAATGAAAGTAAGTATTTATGGCATCCAAATTTAAATCTCTGTCTATTTTTTTTATTTTTAACAAAGACTTCAGCTCAGAAGAAAAATACAAAGACCTGTTCGCAATACTATAATAAAGTGGCTTCTCTCCCCATCTGTCCCTGGCCAAAATTAGCTTGTCAAGTCTCTTATCATAGATGGCTATGGCAAACATGCCTTTTAATAATTTGAAAACATCTAAACCAACTTCTTCATACAAATGTAAAATTATCTCAATATCGCTTTTTGATACAAACCTATGTTTTCGTTTTAATTTTTTTTTGAGTTCTTGGTAGTTATAAATTTCACCATTGGCAACTATGGCAATTTTTCCATCTTCACTATAAAAAGGCTGTTGTCCCGTTTTGACATCAATAATGGCTAAACGAGTCATGCCAAATTTAACATGATCAACCATAGCATAAACTCTACCGCTGCTATCTGGCCCTCTATGCTTAAGAGCCTCAAGCATGCTTTCTACATGAGCTTTACTGGCACTTTTCTTAGTGGTGATACAACCAGCTATTCCACACATATTAATTTTTTAGCTTATAGATGCCGGGGACTATTTCCTCTGACTGACAAATCAACTCCTGATTGAGTTTAAAATATTCTCTATGCTTTTTATCTGTATATTTATTTTCTAAATTTTCATCACAAGGAACCAAAGAAGTTAAATAGGCTTCATCTTGAATATATTTTTTTATTTTCTCTTCTTCTCTAGAATTATCATGACCAATGAGATCGGCATCAAACTTGCAATATACAAAAAACGCTCTAGCCAAGCCATTGCCGCTCCACCAAATAAGCTCAGGATCAGTCATTAGCAAAATCGTCTTTTCTCTTTTTTCGCCACACCAATGTATTGCTGGATAATAATCAGGAAAACTATTACGAGTCCAATCATAAATATCTATTTGTCCTTTGGCATAAGCTAAGATTTCGGTAGGAACAGCCTCGTGTTTATTAAAATCTTCTAGTTGCTTAACTAATACTGGTTTAACTACTGAATACTGAGACCAAGCCAAAACAATCACAAAAAAAATACTTGCGTAATATTTGGCTTTATCTTTTTTAAATTTATTAATTTGTCCCAAAACAAACCATGGAAGTGATAAGGCTATGGGAACTAATAAGTTCCAATGGGAATAATAGCGGCTATGAAAACCAGTAATTTTAAAAGCAATTAAAATTTCTAAACTGATTAGAATTATTAATAAACTATTAATTTTCTTTACATACTTATTTTTGGTCATGAATCCCAATAAAGCAGTCGCAATCAAACTCAAAACGGTAAGATGGAATACAGCCTGTTCTTTTTGGAAAACAGAGTTGATAATTTCTTGTCTATTTTCCCAAGAAAAAGCCAAAGTAAAACCTGATAGAAAATCTTGTCCCATGCTGCAAACAAGATCTTGCTTGCAATTAAAAACAAAAGGGTAGAGCGGATTCCAGGTCAGCAGGGCATTTTTAGCGTACCAAAAACCAGCTAAAAAGAAAAAAATCATGCTTATCAAGCCTAATTCTGTTAAGCTTTTTTTCAAAAAATTATTTTTCTCGTTCTTAAAACTATCCTTCAGTTGAATTAAGTAACTGGAAAAAAATTTGCTAGCTAGCAATAAAACTGACGCCAAAACAAACATTAAGACAGAATATTTGCTGGCAAGAGCCAAAGAAAGCCATACAACTAATGATCTTAAATCAGATAGTTTTCCTTCAATTATTAGAGCAGATAAACTTATAAATGCCAAAAGAATGATGCTGGCGGTTCCAATGTCTATATAGCCGGTAGTTGCACTTTTTATTGTTGAAGTGCTTAAAAAAAGCATTAGTACTGAAAATAAAAAAGCTACGAACCAATGAATTCTTCTTCTCAAAAATATAGCGATGCTAAAAATGTTTGAAAAGAAGATGGCAAAATGTAAGATTCTAGCTGCCACATGAGTGCGAGTGGCAGAAAAAAATAAAACAAAGCCTGTCTCAAAAAATCTGGGCAACATCGTATAAAACTCAAATCTATCAAAAGGCCAAACTTCTTCAAAAACTAAATTAGCTGGAGAATAAAAATGATAGGCCATTTCATCCCATGCATAAGGCGGCGCAGAAATCCAAAGAAATAAATTCCTAGCCACTAATAAAATTAACAAAAACAACCAAGGAAAATCTGCAATTGCTCTTAAAAGAGACTTCCAAGATTTTTCTTGATAATAAAAAGGTAGCGCCAATCCGCCCAATCCTAAAAAAATTAGCAAAACAATTCCCTGATTAAATGGGATAAAAAAATGAAGAATAAACCATACAAAAACATGAGTGGCCAAACCCAGTATCCACCAAGAAGGCCTAGTATAATCGGGCAAGTTTAATTTGCTAGCAAAAAAAGTTCCCAGTATTTCTAGTTGAAAAAATATAAAAAAAATCAAAAAAATGTTAAATAGATTTGGGGGATTAAAAAAATCTGAGAGAATCATTTTGTTTAGTTGCTATAACTCATATAATACACTGTAGACTTGTCAAAGCAAGTTGCTAGCACCATAATAAGACAAATGCGCTTAATTTTAAAAAAACTTACTTCTTCAGAAGGTGTGCGCCAATCAGGCATCACTATCATCGGCAACAGTTTGGCTACCGGCTTATCTGCAATAGCACTGATACTCATATCACGTATATTAGGCCCCGAAAAATTTGGAGAATTTAGCGTCGGCTTCGCAATAGTGATGATTATCACTCGCTTTAATGATGCTGGACTCAGTTCAACTATTTTTAAGTTCGCAGCAGAGGATAATGACAAGAAAGCAAAACTAGCAGTTTTTAGCCTGACTATGAAATACAGATTAATGCTTTCTTTAATAATTGCGATTGTTGGAGTTACTACCTCAAGCTATTTGAGCAGATTACTTCATCTTGAAAACAGTTCTCTTGTTTTAATCGCTTTTATATTTGGATTATCAACTGCCTACTACGAGCAACTACTAACTAGCCTGCAAGCGCTACATAAATTTACCCAAGCGGTTATCGTCAATGCGCTTCAGGCAGGATTCAAGCTGGTATCAGCAGTGTTTTTTTTATTATTAAATTTATCATCGGTGCCTATTATTTTTTCCCTATATGTTTTAGCTCCCTTATTTCCACTATTCTTTAGTAAAAAACTATTGCCAGATTGGGTAAAACTCAATCTCAAACAAAGATATCCAAAACAAAAAAAACTTATTATTGGAATGGCCAAACATTCAGGAATTGCCTTCATTTTAGCTGGCTTAATAGAGCACATTGATATTTTATTTGTTCAGCACTATCTTAACTCTTATGAAACGGGTTTGCTTGGTGGCACCACACGTATATCCATGATGTTTGCTCTCATAGCCTATTCTTTGGGAAATGTTTTGTTTCCTCGGGTTGCTCGCTACAAAACAAAAGAGCATCTATCAAAATATATAAAAAAAGCTGGCCTCATCTCTACAATGTCACTATTTGGATTCCTATCTTTCCTGCCTTTTTCAAAGTTCAGCATTTGGTTAACAATTGGTCCTGAATATATGCCGGGAAGTTTTGTTCTTAATATTTTAGTAGCTGCTTCATTTCTAGCTATCGCCAGCATACCTTTTGTAGCTCTCTTTTATAGCTATGACTCAGCTTGGTATTTCTCCATATCTGGCGTTTTACAACTCGCCATTGTTTTAATTGGCAATTTTATTTTTGTGCCAATCTATGGCCTAAAAGCAGCAGCCTGGACAAGACTAATTACCAGATTCAGCCTCTTCTTATTCACTCTTATTACTGGGCTAATTTTATATAAACAAAAATATGGATTTCAAAAAGAAACTACTTAATCACTGGCCCTTAATACTGGCCTCACTCATTTTTCTAGCAATAACAATTCCAGCAATTTTTCAATCTAGACATGTGATGATGAATCTAGAACCATATCCTGATGCTATTCTTTACATCAGTAGGGCAAAACATTTTGCAAATACTGGTAAATTGACAGCCAATTACTTAGACAGCAATCTAAGAGTTCCCATTCCACCACTGTATTCTTTTTATTTAAGCTTTTTCTTTTTATTCACCAATAATCCAAATATTTTCTATTTGGCCAATATTTTACTCGGATTAGCCAATCTTGCTTTCTTATATCTAATAATTCAAAAAGTATTAAACAAACAAAAGGGTAGAAACTTTCTCATCTTTATTCTTTTGGCCTTATTCTTATCTCATGGTTATTTACTTTGGATTCCGGAACTAGCTCTAATCGAAAATTTGGGCCTAACACTCTTACTGCTTAGCGTATATGTAGTTTTCGACAAAAAAAACAAAGTTCCCATTTGGCTTACTGTTTTGCTTACTAGTAGCTGGATATTTGCAAAGTTGAATTACTTGCCATTCTCAGCCTTTTTATTTTTACTCTTTTCATACAAACATATTAGTAAAAAAAATTGGCTCAAACTAGGCAGATATTTTGCGGGAATCTTAGTAATGTCTTTTATATATTTGGGCTTTGAAGCTTGGACTGGTAAAAGTCATTTGGCTTTTTTTTCCAACTTGCTGACTAACAAAGTAAGCAGCCCTGAAGCCACAAATAACACTGCTTTTTTCTCGTTTTCGTATCTAATTCCAAATTTAAAAAAATATTCTAACCTACTAATAGGTGGTAAAAACAATTTTCTTTGGTTGAAATTTCCACTTAGCAATTTCTTAATTGTTTTTACTTCAATGCTTGGAATTTACTTAGGAAGCAAAAATATTAAAACCAAAAATTTATCCCTCACAGTTACTGGATTTTTTCTAGCCCAGTTTCCTTTGCTTTTAGTATTTACTAGCAGTGATGCTAGGTACATTGTATTGAGTATTCCTATTCTTATTATTTGCTTAGCTATTTTAATTGCCAATATCAAAAATTTAAAAATGAGTTATTTAATATTGCTGGCATTATTGCTATCTCAAATTTATTTGCAAAAAGATTTTTATAAGCAAATAATTTCTGAAAACATCTTGGGTAGATCAAGTGCCTGGCAGCAAGAAGCTGTTATTAATTTTAACTCTCAATTACCCAATAACAGCTTTATGATTACTGCTTTGCCTCCTTTTTTTATAGATCTGCATCAAAATCAAAATTATCAAGCCCTACCTCTTTCTAAAAATCAAGAATTTATAAACAAAGGCCAGTGGCTATGGGGCAGTGCGTATGAAACAAATAATCTGCTTGATTTATATGACAAATTATTATTAGCAAAAAAACAAGTCTTTATTTCTAACGCATACATCACTCATAATCACCAAGTAACAGAGGACTATGAAAAATTAAAAGACAAATATGATTTTAGATTAGTTAGTAGAAATTGTGATGCTGCTTGCGAAATATATGAAATTAACTTTAAAACTGATTAAAAACAATTGGCAAATCACTCTTGTTTTGGTTTTGGCATTAGTGCTGCGCCTAGTATTGATCGGCGACTCTTTTTGGTTGGATGAAGCTGCTCAAGCATTAGAAATTGTCAGACCCACAAACCAGCAATTAAATCTGGCAAAAGATTTTCAGCCGCCACTATTACATTTGATTTTGCATTTTGCACATAGATTAACAGGAATAAAATCAGAATGGTTTTTAAGATCTATAGGAGCACTAATCCCAGGACTAGTTACTATTTGGGCGACTTATAAAATTGGCGAAAAGATAGCAAACAAAAAAGCAGGCTTATTAGCGGCATTATTATTGGCAAGCAACTCTTTTCACATTTTTTACTCTCAGGAACTGAGACCTTATTCATTACCAGCTATGATTGGAACTTTGAGTTGGCTGACTTTATTGAAACTCCAAGCAACAAGTTCCAAATCACAAACAAACCTTAAATCTCAAATACTTAATATCACAATCTTGTTTATTCTTTCTTCACTGGGTCTTTATTCTAGTTACTTGTACCCATTTTTAATTTTAAGCCAAATTGCCTATGTCTTATTGTTCAAACGCAGAGTTGTTAAAGCTTTTTTTTATTCTTTATTTTTTTCTTTTCTAGCTTTTTTGCCCTGGTTGCCTATGTTTTTGCAGCAGTTAAAAATTGGTACCGCTTGGCAATCTCAACTGCCAGGATGGTCAACAGTAGTGAGCATTACCCAATTTAAATCGTTGCCTTTAGTATTTGGCAAGTTCTTGTACGGAGTAATAGATTTAGAGATAAGTGCTACTTTTTTCTTTTCTAGTTTTTTTATTGTTTTTCTTTTACTAACTTCTAGTTGGCAAACATTAAAACAAATCAACAAAGAAAAGTCTTTAAAAATTATTTTAATCTGGCTAATGATTCCATTATTATCTGCATGGCTAGTCAGCTTTATCATTCCAGTTTTAAGACCTAAGAGAGTTTTGTATTTACTACCAGCTTTTTATCTATTTGTTAGTTATCTACTCTATAGCCCCAAAAAATCTTTACTAGTTAAACTAACCCTTGCTATCTTGCTCACAACTAATTTACTCTCAACTTTCAGTTATTACAGAAACCCCAATTATCAGCGAGAAGACTGGCGCAATTTACAAAGCCAAATTTATAACAAATTTGACACTAAAGATACTTTGCTGATATTTTCTTTTGATGAGGTATTCGCACCTTGGATTTGGTATGAGAAAAATTCAAAATTAATAATTCAAAATCAAAAATTTGATACTTTAGTAACGGGCAAACTTTATATAAATAATATAAATAATTTGGAGAAAAAATTAGAACTTATTAAAAATTACAAAACTATATTAGTTTTTGATTATCTGCGTGATTTAACCGATCCAGATGATAGACTATTAAGTAGTATTAGAAACAAGGGTTTTGCAGAAGTGGGAGCATTAGATCAAGAAAATATCGGTCTGGTAAGAATATATTTAAACTTACATTAGCCAAAGGCTGATTAAAAATTAAAATCATGAACATTGGTATAGACATATCATCAATTCCGTACAATAGGGGGGTATCTCGTTATACAAGCAATCTTCTGCGTGCTTTAACTAAACAAAAAAATATCAAATTAAACCTATATGGCTCAAGCTTAAGACAGAAGCAAGTTTTAGAAAATTTTGCTAAACAAAATCATTTTAATGAGTATATCTTTCAAAACTATCCACCTAGATTATTGCTAGAAAAGCTCTGGCACTTGGGTCTTAATCCCATTAAAAAACAAATGCCTGATATAGATCTTTTTCACAGCTGGGATTGGCTACAACCCCCCGATAAAAATTTGCCGTTAGTTTCAACTATTCATGATTTAGCAATTCTAAAATTTCCAGAAACTGCTCATTCCAAAATTCTTAAAATGCATCAGCGCGCATGGAAAATACTTAAAAATAGAGAAGCTGAGATTATTGCCGTAAGCAAATCTACCAAAGACGATTTGATTAATTTATTAAACTGGGATGCAAAAAAAATTCACGTAATTTATGAAGCTTTGCCGCAAGAAACAATAGATATTTCCAAAAATTTAAGTGAAGAAAAATATTCGGAAATTAAATCGAATCTTTTGCTCAATAAACCTTATCTATTTTTTGTAGGCACTAGAGAGCCCAGAAAAAATTTAGTAAGACTTATTAAGGCTTGGCAACCACTAGCCAAAGACTATGATCTGCTTATAGCGGGCGAATCAGGCTGGGATAAATCCGAACGCTTAACGGGAGTAAAGCCAAGGTTTCTTGGAAAGGTATCAGATGAAGAGCTAATTGTTTTGTATTCTGAAGCAAGTCTTTTCTGTTACCCCAGCCTTTATGAAGGGTTTGGCTTACCAATATTAGAAGCTTTTCATTATGGCACTCCGGTGTTGAGCTCAAATATTTCTAGTATGCCCGAAGTGACCGGCAATGCCGCCATGCTTATTGATCCAAAATCAATAGAAAGCATCAATGGGGGCATTAAAAAAATCTTAAAAGAAAGCAAAAAAGAACAACAAAAAAGATTGCAAAAGATGATTATTAGGCTGCATCAGTTTAGTTGGGAGAAAGCAGCAAGAGAAACAATAGAGGTTTATAAAAAAGCTATTTCTTAAATTTTTAATTAATAGTAGGATACTTTAAAGTTAACAATAACTTGCCCCAAAAAATTAGGACTTCATGCGCTTTTTAATTACTGGCTGCGCTGGCTTCATCGGCTCTCATCTGAGTGAAAAACTTCTAAGCGAAGGTCATGAAGTTGTTGGAATTGACAATCTCAATGATTATTATTCCCCTCAACTAAAACAAGATAATCTCCAATCACTGCTAGCTAACTCAAAATTCACCTTTTTTTTAAGCAATATCTTGAACCGAGAACATCTCGGCCAATTGTTTAGAAAGTATAAAGCGGACATTTGCTTGCATGCTGCCGCAAGAGCAGGAGTACGCGCCAGTCTAACTAAGCCATTCTTATACTCGCAAGTTAACTATGTTGGCTCTCAGGTATT
>JBDLIL010000025.1:0-13898 GCA_039714855.1 Patescibacteria group bacterium | reverse complement strand
TTTTTTTTTATAAAAACAGAGTTTTTTATTTTCCAGCATGTTTTTCTTTTCTCTTGTTTGTGGTGGGGGCGGGGGGGGGGGGGGGCCAATATTTTTGGTCACCCACCAATGGATGTTTAATATGGCTCATATGAACCCTAATTTGATGAGTTCTACCAGTTAAAGGTTTACATTTAACCAAAGAAAAACCTTGATAGCTTTTTTCTTTTCTTTTGAGAGTTTTTAAATCCTCAGAAGATAATTCTTCAGCCAATTTGTTAGCATCAAAACCAAAATAAAATAACTCAACTTGATATCTTGTTACAGAATTTCTACCTGACGCTGCAACCGTGTATTTTTCTCTATCTTGGCTATGTCGTTCTATTGGCGCTGAAATTTCGTCTTGACTTAGAGAAAACTTGCCGTGAGTCAAGCATAGATATTCTTTTTTTACCCTTCTCTCTTTAAATTCTTTTAAGAGGCTTACTAAAGAACCAGGGTTCTTGGCAAATACCATTACTCCACTAGTATCTTTATCCAACCTATGAACCATCCCACTGCGCTTTTTAAATATTTCTTCTGGACTACCATATTGACTATCAAAATCTGCTGGAACTAAATTTTGCCAATCTGGCGCAGCTTGTACAGACGTTGTATGCAACGTTTCTATCATGCGCTGCGCCATCCAATCTTGCAACGTTTCGCTCTTTACATTTTCGGCACGATTCACCACTACTCCAGCAGGCTTACTAATAATTAAAATATCCTGATCTTCAAAGAGTATTTTTATATTCATGTTTTTTTTCTTCTACAGGAACACGCCGCAGCGTGTCTTTAATTACTACTATAACTACCAAAAACATCAACCAATCAGCCAAATTATTTTTCAAAGCCAAACCAGGTATCAACAACCAATCTCTAACCCCAGAAAACAGTATTCTATCAAGAATATTGGAAAAAGCGGCTGCTACAAAAACTGTCGATAAAAAACTAAACTGGGAAAATCTTTTTAACAAATAGAAAACAAACATGAAAAAGAGCAAAAGTATTACCAAAAGTAAAAAATGATCAGCCTCGGGCTGGAAAAAAGAAAAAGATATTCCGGAATTAATAGTTACCCAATTCATATTTTGAGCCCAATTTTTACTCACCTGGTCAAGAAAGATCACAAATAAAAATATTCCCACTAGCCAAAATTTAAAGTAAGGGCTTTTCGCGTTTCTTATCATAATAAGATGATGACTTGGTTGCAGATTTTAAAAATTTTCCCGATCTGGCAATTAACAATATTGCTCCCGCCATCAACGTCGCTATGGCCAAAAATAAATCAATGCTTGTTTGTCCTAATAGCACTTCCCCTGGCTTTAAAAAACTCATGATTGCCCACCAAAAACCACTGGCTATGATAAATACTCCTAATAGAAATCCAGATTGCGCAGAACCCTTTCCCCCCTTATACCAAGAAAATGTTCTATAAACATATTCTAACTTGGACAAATAAAACAATACAAATAAATAGAATATAGCTGAGTAAGCCTGAGTGGGATGATACCTATCAAATACTCCAGAAAACTTAATCCCTATAGGCAAACTAGTTTGTTTACCTAAATGGGTACCAGTAAGTAACCAGCCCAAAAAAATCCATACAGCAGCTCCTGATAAAGACGTAGCCCAAAAATCTAAAACAGCAAGACTGTTGTTAGTATTTTTCTTAGTGAACTTATATAAAAATATCCCCCAAAAAAAGCTTAGCAAAAATAAACTAAACCCTGGTTTAGCATAAACATCAACCCAAGCTAACACATTGAAAGTAAATTGGTCAAAATGGAGAGCTATATAGCCCAAACGAGCAAAAATCCAGGCTATTAACAAGCTGAGAAGAAAATGATCAAATAATTGATAATCATCAAAATGCTCTTCTTTAATTTTTTTCCAAAAAATAAAAGCTGCTGTTAAGATAGCCAAAAAATAAAACAAAATCATTATGTTCATAGAAAAAATTTAAGCACGCTCCACATAAGATCCATCAACAGTGCTTATCACTATCTTATCATCTGAATTAACAAATAAAGGAATTCTAACCTTTGCACCATTTTCCAAAATTCCGTCTTTATAAATATTTGAGGCACTGTTGCCTTTTTCTCCAGGAGCTGCGAATTTTAATCTAACAGTAACTTTGGCTGGCAAATCTATATCTATCACCTGAGGTGGCTCTGTTTCCCAGATATGTACCCAAACATTCATTTCTTCAGCCAAAAAATCAACTCTTTTACCTAAAATCTTCGCATTAATATTTACCTGTTCATAGGTATCTTGATTCATTAAAACTACTTCATCGCCATCCTTGTATAAAAACTGCATCTGTTTTTTAACAACCTGAATGTCTTCTACTCTATCACCAGATTTAAAAGATTCTAATAAAACTGCCCCTGTCTTCAAATTTTTAATCTTAACTTTTATCGTTCCTCCACCCCTGCCCATGTGTTTATGTTTATAGTCAATAACCTTATAAGGTTGTGACCTGTGTAAAAAAGTAACGCCGTTACGAAGTTGAGTAACTGAAATCATAATATGTGCCGAAGGTGGGACTTGAACCCACACGGAGCAAGCTCCATTGGTTTTTGAGACCAAACTGTCTACCAATTCCAGCACTTCGGCTAGTGCAATTTTGCGCGTCTACCTGCCCGCAATACCAGAGCTAGAGTATATCACACAGTAGAGACTTAGCAGTGCTAAGTCTCTACTGTGTTATGCTATTTTATAGACATGCAAGAAATTTTTACCTTACTTTTTAGAGCTGATAGTATTTGGTCCATAGTAGCCAGGGGTGTACTTTGGCTATTAATTTCTTTAGTGATTATTATTAGCACAGACCAAGCCAACCCAGATAAATCTATTAAAAACTTAAAATCAAATTTGGGATTTTTTCTTTTTTTTATATTTTTGTCAGGAACACTGATATACTTTCTCTTTGGTTATCAAGCCGCTTGACGCCTACTCTCCATACCGTAAAACTTAATCCTGTCTCCCTTGAAGTAAAGCTCAAGATCACCTAAAGCACCATTTCTGTGCTTAGCGATTTTTATGTTAACTGATTCGCGAATGTCATCATCTTTGCGGTACAAAAACATCACCACATCAGCATCTTGTTCTATAGAGCCAGATTCCCTTAAATCTGAAAGCTGAGGCGATTTGTCTCCCCTACTCTCAATCGCACGAGACAATTGAGAAAGAGCCAATACAGGAACTTTGAGTTCCCTAGCAATATTCTTTAAACCTTGAGAAATTTCCCCCACTTCTAAGACCCTATTATCTTTATTCCTACCATGGGCTAGCTGCAAGTAATCAACCACAATCATGTCTATATTTTGCTCTGACATAAGCTTCCTAGCCCTAGTCCTCATCTCAAAAATAGTCTGTCCTGGAGTATCATCAATAAAAAGTTTAGCTTCCGCCAAAACACCCATAGCATCTGACAATTTCAAAAAATCTTGCTGATCTAGTCTGCCAGTTTTTAATTTCCAAGCATCAATGTCGGCTTGCGAAACCAATAGACGATCTATGAGCTCTTCTTTACTCATTTCCAATGAAAAAAAAGCTACATTCTTTTTGGCTACTACAGCAGCATAATGAGCCATATTCAAAGCTAAAGCTGTTTTACCCATGCCTGGTCTAGCGGCTAGTATTATTAGATTAGATTTTTGCAATCCAGCCAAAGTGTGATCTATATCAGCAAAACCAGTGCTTACTCCCCTAATTCCTCCTCCACTGTGTTGTAACTCATCAATTCTTTCAAAGCTTTCTGTCAAAACATCTTTAATACCAACAAAGCTTCTCTGTGCGTGCTCTTTTGAAACGGAAAACACTTCCTCTTCTACTTTATCAACAATATCTTGTAATTCCTGGGATGCATCAAATGCTAAACTACCAATCCTGGCAGAAAGACTAATTAACTTTCTCTTAACACCAGAACTGTGAACAAGTTTGGCATAGTGAGCCACATTGGCCGCAGTAGAAACTGAGTTTGATAATTCTGCAATTTTACTTGCTCCTCCCACTGCCTTTAACTTGCGCATTTTTTTCAATCTACTTGAGAGAGTGATAGCATCTATGGGTTCACGTTTTTCATACAAATCCAACATGGCAGTATAAATTTGAGCATGAGAATCCAAGTAAAAAGCATCAGCTTTTAGTTTTTCGGAAACTGTCACAATAGCTTCAGAATCTATAAGGATTGCTCCTAATACGGAAACTTCAGCCTCTAAATCGTGAGGGGGTACTTTCACAGGCATAGTTTTATTAATCACCAAGTATTAATCCCACTTGTAACTTGTTTATTGGTGCTTGGAATTTAGTCCACTAAGACTACTAATTCTGTTTCTTCTGGTAATCTAGTTTTTTCAGCTTTTAAACTAGGTTCTGGGGCAGGATTAACACCATATTCTTTCAAGAAAATATCTAATTCCGAAACCTCTGCAAAAACATCGGCATTATGTCTATCAGTTTTGTAGTGCATAGGTATCGCGAAAGCAGGATCAAGGGACTTAATGATTTTTATAGCCTGTTTAGAATTAATAGTAAAGTGGCCACCTACAGGACATATCAAAATATCTATTGCACCTATGGCCGATACCTGTTGCGATGCAAGATCGTGCCCCAAATCACCCAAGTGACAAATCCGAAGATCATCCAGAAGCACCACGTAGATATTATTTTCACCTCGTTCTGTCCCTGCACTGTCATCATGAAAAGCAGGAATACCAAACACTGAAATGCCACCCACTTCGTATGCACCAGGCTTATTTATTACAAAAGGTTTTTCTCTCCTACTTGTTCCCTTGACTCTGTGATCTGCATTATGATCTTTGTGATCGTGGGATATTGTCACCACATCAGCACTAGCGCTGGGTAAGTTTAAACCAATATAGTCATCATAAGGATCCATGATAAGAGTTCCATTTTTACCTTTTAATTTGAAACAAGAATGACCCAAATAAGTAATTTCCATAATAAGCTCCTATTGAATTAATTTGCCTATTGTATAATAAGCTCTCATTTATGAAAAAGGAAATCCTGTTTGCCATCCTCATCGGTTTGAGCTTAGGACTCATTATCACCTATGGTGCTTATAGGGCACGAAAAAGTGAGCAAGAAATGGCAACACAAACTACTGATAGTATTGCCTCATCTCCTGGCTCTGAAACTGAAAGTCAGGGTAATAAATTTTTAACTCTTTTTTCTCCAGAAGACGAAAGTATTCAAGATAACGATAATGTAAAAATTACTGGCAACACAACTGCTGATTCTTTTGTAGTGATTTTTATTGGTAATGATGAAAATATTACCATTGCCGATGATTCAGGAAACTTCTCCGTTGAATCTAAGCTAGAAAAAGGCAGTAATGTCATTGCGGTGCATGCAATTAATGAGGATGGAAAATCTAGCATAGAAGAAAGAACTGTAATTTATACCACTGCGGCTATCAATACTGAAAACAATGATGATTCTCAAGAAGCTAGCCCATCAGGAGAAGCTCAAGATGAATAAAAAAATACTCAGCACTAGCATTTTGTTTTTAATTTTAATTTTCAATCCATTTTGGCAAAATACAAAAGCTCAAGACGTTTACACCGAACAAGATCGAGAAGCCAGTCCATCTACAGAAACCACAAAAAATCTTAAAGATCGTATTCAAAGAGTGGTAAAAGAGCGAGAAGAAGAAATTAAGGGTGTCATTGAAGACTTATCCCAAAAAAGACAAGGTTTTATTGGTGAGGTCGAGCGCGTCTCTGGCGAGACTTTAAGTATCAAAACAATTAAGGATACCAGGATTATAGCCGTCGATGACACTGTGTCTTTGCTGAAAAATAATAAGAAGATTGAACTCAAAGATGTATCTGTAGGCGATTGGCTAATTGTCATGGGAATGCTGGAAGATGACAATTTTGTAGCTAAGCGCATTCTTGTCTCTTCAGAGAGCTTGAGACCAAGAAATCACACTGTGGTGCTGGGAAGTATTTCAGAAATTGCTAAAAAATCACTAACTTTTCAAGCAAGATCTGAATCCGACAGCAAAACTTTGATGTTAAACTCTAGCAGCTCTTATCAAGATTTCGAGGGTAATAAAATTGCCAAATCTGATTTAGGCGATGAGCTGCAAGCGCTGGTGATCTATTACGAGCAAGATGATGATGAGCAATCAAACAAAATAGTGACTGTAATCAGGGCTCTTAGCGCTCTTGAACCAGATGAAGACTAGTCATTCTCTACTTAAACAATTAAGCAAGCAAATTAAAAATAACGAAGCTTTTTTAATTTCAGATCCTAATTCTCTAAAATACTTTGCCAATTGCGAAACTCTTCTCCCTGAAGAAAGAGAGGCTTATTTAATAATTAATCCTCAACAATCTTATATTATTCAATCTAGCTTTTCGCCAAAAAATAATCATAAAAACATTAAAACTTTGTTTGGTATGTCGGCTTCAAAAGTAAAACAAAATTTAGAATTAATATTAAAAGAATTAAATTTAAAAATTTTATATATAGACAAAAATTCGCTATTTATATCAGAGTATGAAAATTTACAAAGTATTAAATCTCTAAAGCTTAAGAGTTTAGACAAAAAAATAATTTGGGACTTGAGAAGTATTAAAAATAAAAAAGAAAAAATAAAAATCAAAAAAGCTTGCCAGATCACCAAGCAAGTTTTAAAAGAAGTTATAAAAAATTTGCAAGAGGGTGTAACAGAATTGGAAATTAAAAGAGAAATAATCAAGAATTTTTATGCTCTAGGAGCCGACGGAGAAGCCTTTCCTACTATAGTCGCATTTGCTGCTAACTCTGCTCTGCCCCACCATCAGCCTCTAGACTCCCCCTCGACAAGCTCGGGGACCAGTAATGTAAGTCCTATTCTTAGACCCAATATGCCTGTACTCATTGACTGTGCTGCCATGTATGAGGGTTATAGAGCCGACATGACGCGCACTATTTGGTTTGGAGATAAACCTAGTGAAAAATTTTTAGAAATAGAGAAAATAATTATGGCGGCCTACAAAGCTGCTTTAGCAAAACTGAATAAACCCTCTCCCCTTGGGAGAGGGCATCTGGTTTCTGCAAAGCAAAACCAGATAGGTGAGGCTAGAGCACAAGATTTAGATAACGCTGCTCGCTCTGTTATCAGCACTGCTGGCTACGCCAGCGAATTTATTCACAGTACTGGCCACGGCATCGGCCTAGAAGTCCACGAACCTCCTTCTCTAAACTCTCGTAACACTATGCCCATCAAGCCCGGCATGGTAATTACAATAGAGCCAGGAATTTATCTGGAAAATCAGTTTGGATACAGATATGAGAATACGGTTTTGGTGAAAGAAAAGGGTGTTGAGGAGTTGACGAGGTAAGTGTGAACTCACCGGGAATCTCCACCAAAAGTGGATCACTCTTTGGCTGAAAACCCGATAATTTTTGTGGACCGTACCGGGATCGAACCGGTCGCCTTTGCAGTGCGAGTGCAACGCTCTACCAGATGAGCTAACGGCCCAATTTTATTCACTTTTCTTCAACTTATTAAATAATTTTCCCACCTCTTCCCCATTTTTAGGCACGGGATATTTCTTAGCATTTTTCTTCATCTTTTTATAAAATGCTTTTTCTAGATCTATGTTTAAGTCGCTGGCAATTATTAATACCCACCAAAGTACATCTGCTAGTTCGTCAGCAATTTCTGACTTAAATTTTTTAATGTATTTTTTTAATTCTGCTCCATCTAGATACTGAAAATGCTCAGCTAATTCTCCCACCTCTATCATGAGGCTAATCACCTGACTCTTGGGGTGATGATAACGCTTCCAGTTTCGTTCACTGCGAAACTTTATTACCATGTCGGTGAGTTTTTTGATGATGGACATGGGGTGTATTGTATCAAAACTAAATATTGACAAATAATACTAAAACATTACAATTGTATTATTATGCCTACATCTACTAGAACTATTTTACAAGTTCCTATGAGTGCGCAACTGCGCCGACAAGCTACTAAGGTGGCTACTGAAATGGGTTTTTCCTCTCTGCAAGAAGCTATTAGAGTTTTAACCACCAAGCTTGCCAACCATCAACTTGCAAATATCACTTTTCAAGAACCAGCCATTCAGCTGTCTGAGAAAAATGCCAAGAGATACGACAAAATGGTTGAAGAAATCGAGTCCGGCAAAGTTGAGGCACCAATATTTAATGATGTTGATGACCTAATTGAATCCCTCATGAACTAACCATGAAAATTAGTTATCATCCGAAATTTAAAAAAGCATTTAAAAAGCGTATCTTCCCCGACAGAAAATTAAGAGAAAAAGCTTTATTTCGAATCAAACTGTTTGAAGAAAATTCCTCTCATCCAATTCTAAAAGATCATAAATTGAAAGGAGAAAAACAAAGGCTAAGATCATTTTGGATCACTGGAGATATTCGTATAGTCTATAAAATAAAAAATGACATCGCAACTTTTTTGGATATCGGATCTCACAATCAGGTGTATTAATCATGCCAAAACAAACAAATCTTCACCAAGCTATTGCAAAACTAGAAACACAAACAGAAACTAAAAACTTTTTGCGAGATTTACTCACACCTGCAGAAATTACAGAATTTGAGACTAGGTTTGACATCGCTACTCTACTTTGGACAACAAATCTATCCTACGCCAAAATTGCTAAAAAACTAAAAACTAGTACCACTACTGTCACTAGAGTGGCTCGATTTTTGTATAAAGAACCACATCGGGGCTACGCTCTTATTCTCAAGCGTTTGCACGGAAAATCAGTCAGATAATCCCCCTCCAGAATTATTTTAATGTGTTAACACGTTGACATGCTTTTATTTTTGTGTATAATTCCCCACTATGTCTAAGAAATTAAATTTATCAGCTATTCATCATCACTCCCACAAAAACGCGGGAGTGCTTCCTATTATTTAATCAAAAATCTCACAACAAATTTAGCACTCCCGAGAGGGAGTTTTTGTTGTGGGGAAAGAAATACGTGAGTAAAAAAATAGAAAGAGCAATTTCTAAAATTGATTCTCAAGAAACTACACTAATAGGCAAAGGCGAAAGACTTGGGCCAGGAGTTCAGTTTTTAAAACAAGTAGATCCTAGTTTAGAAGAAAAAACCAGACAAAGACTTGAGGGTGATCTTGTTGGCAATGTAATTAAAACTAAAGACGTAATGACTTTGCTTAATCAACAAGAACTAGGTTGTAGTTGGGGAATAATCCCCTTGGATAAACTAGTTGAATGGGCTTGGGAGAACGGTTACCGAGATTTTGATGAGCTAAAACAAGATTTCGAACTAGTAGCCCTTGGTGGCAGCGAATGCACCATAGAGATAGCTTGCGATGCCAATCGTTTGGATATAATTGAAGCTTTTAAAACAGCAGGAATTAAAGGACTAGTGGAACTTCTTCAAAAAAATGAGGAGAGAATCGCTACCGACACCCCCGGTATCGCTGAGTATTTTTTTGGATCTGAACTGTTATTCAAACTATCTGGATCTCTCGAAGCTCTTCCTAAAGAATTTGCTCCTGTCATTGTTGGAATAGTTGAATCAGGAAATAGTCTAAAGGAAGAGAGCGATGATGGAGAATGGTTGCGCTTATCTGAAACATATAAACAAGCAGTACTACTGCGATCTCAATTAATGTTGGTTATTAAAAAAGATGATGATCGCATTATCCAAGTAGCAGATATTTTAGCTGAATTGAAGAAGAGAAAGTAATTCTAGTAATTAAAAACAAAAAAATAACTAAATATGCCAATAAATATTTATAGATACCAAAAATTACCAGTAAAAAACAAAAGGCGTTTATTTCAAAGATCTAGTGCTAATTATGAAAAAGTAAAACAAGAAATTTTTCCTCTAATACAACAGATCAGAGAACAAAGCGATAAACCTATTTTAACTAAGTATAAAAAACGCCTCATTCCTATTAAAAAATTGCAAGTGAGCAAAAAAGAATTTAAGCAAGCCTATCAAGAAATTGATTCTAGTTTTCTAGAAGCTTTTAAATTAGCGAGATCTAACTTGGAAAAAGTTTGCAAAGCTCAAAAAAAATCTTTAGCCGATAACGCTTTAGTTAACGAAAATGGAATTAAGGTGTGGCGAGAATGGCGAGCTATTTCTAGTGTTGGGATTTACGCTCCAGGAGGCAGAGCTAATTACCCATCTTCTCTACTAATGTGCTCTGTTCCAGCTATTATTGCAGGTTGTGAAAAAATTATTGCTTGCGCTCCACCAAATGAGCTAGGAGAATTACCAGCTGAATTACTAGTGACAGCCAAAGAATTGGGTATTGGGAAAGTTTTTAAAGTCGGTGGTCCGCAAGCTATTGCTGCTATGGCTTATGGTACAAAATCCATTCCAAAAGTTTTAAAAATAGTGGGACCAGGAAATCAATATGTCACCGCCGCCAAGCTAGCTGTTTATCCACAAACTGCAATTGATCTACCAGCTGGGCCTTCTGAAAATTTAATTATAGTTGACCAAACGGCTAATCCTGCTTTTGCAGCTGCTGATTTAATCACCGACACTGAGCATGACCCTGACTCAACAGCTATTTTATTAACTGATTCCAAAAAAATAGCCCGAGCAGTAAAACAAGAAATAACAAGACTACTTAAACAGCTATCAACAAAGAAAACTATTGAGGACTCTTTACAAAAGTATGGAGGCATTATTTTGGTTGATTCTATGCAACAAGCCATTGATATTAGCAATGAATATGCACCAGAGCACATGCAGATTATGACTAAAAATCCGGGTAAATTGGCCAAGAAAGTCTTAAATGCTGGTTCAGTATTTATTGGTTCATGGTCTGCCAAAGCCGGGGGTGATTATACTGTCGGAGCCAACCACGTTCTACCAACAGGACAAGCAGCTAAAGCTTTTGGCGGACTTTCTGTTGACAGCTTTGGTAAATGGGTCGAATTTCAACAGGTTAGCAAACGGGGATTTTTAAAAATGAGCCAGGCAATTGAAACTTATGCTCAAGTAGAAAATCTACCAGCTCACAAGCTATCAAGTTCTATTAGAAATAATTATGAAAATCAATAACTTAATTCGGCCAACAATAAAAAAGCTTAAACCCTATAAACCTTCACTAACTCTAGATCAATTAAGTAAAGAGTTGGGATTAGATGTAAAGAAGATTATTAAGCTAGATACTGGCGAGAATCCAACGGTTGTTCCTTTGTTGCCTAAAATTGATTTTAAAAACTTTGATATTTCTCGTTATCCTGATCCTGAGTGTAAAGATTTAAAGAAATTATTAAGCAAGTATGTGGGCTTACCTACTAATTATCTTATTTGTGGCAATGGCTCTGATGAACTCATTGATCTGCTGATCAGAGTCTTTGTTAATCGAGGTGATGAAATCATTATTTGTCCGCCCACTTTTGCCATGTATGAGTTTTATGGACAATTAGCTGAGGCTAAACTTAAGAAAGTTGAGCGCAATACCAAATTAAAAGTTGATGTTAGTAAAATTTTAGAGACTATATTTAAAAAAACTAAAATTATTTTTATTGATTCTCCCGGAAATCCTGCTGGAACTGTAATTGACAAAAGTGAAGTGGAAAAACTTTGTAAAAGTAATTGCATTGTGGTAATTGATGAAGCCTATTTCGAATACTCTAACCAAACAGTGGTTTCTTTAATTAAAAAATATGCTAACTTGGTGGTTTTAAGAACTTTTAGCAAATGGGCCGGATTAGCTGGGTTACGCCTTGGTTATTTGATAGCTAATCCTGAAATAATCCAAATTCTCAATTCGGTTAAATCTCCTTATAACGTCAACTCTATAGCGCAAGAAATTGGGACGAAATTAATGAAAAATCCACAACCGATTTTAAATAAAATCAATAAACTGATAATTATCAGAAAGAAATTAATCAAGCAATTAAAGAGTCTTGATTATTTAAAGGTTTACTATTCGCAAGGTGCTTACATTCTTTTCAAACCTAAAAACAATCAGCTGGAAGAACTTAATCAATATTTACGCAAGAATGGCATTATATTAAAAAAATTAGATCAACCAATCTTGGGAAATTGTTTGCGAGCCAATCTGGGCACAGAGGAAGAGATTAATTTTCTGGTTAAAGTACTTAAAAATTGGAAACGAGAAAAATTAGATTCCATTATTTTTGATATGGATGGCGTGTTAATAAATGTTAGCCAGTCTTATCGAAAAACAATTGAATTGACAACTAATCGCGTGATTGGTCAGAAAGTGATTAATCAAAGTGATATTAATGTGATTAAACAAATTCCTGGATTCAACAATGATTGGGATGTAAGCATGGCTTTAGTTAAACTCATTAATCAACAAATTCCAAGATTAAAATGGCAAATTGAAGCTCCCAAATTCTTGCCCTTTGATAGACAAAGTGAAGTATATCAAAACGTTTTTAGAATTTTTCAAACTTACTATCTGGGATCTGATTTTTACCAAAAATGCTATCAAAAGAAGTCACCTTTTAATTACAAAAATGGCCTAATTACTAAAGAAAAAAGCCTAATTGATAGTAAATTATTGAAAAAATTAAAAAAACTCAATATTAAAATGGCTATTGCTACCGGCCGACCCAAACTGGAAGCTTTTGAAACAATTAAACTAGCAAAATTATCAGAATTCTTTAATTCAAGCAATGTAGTAACTTTGGAAGATAGTCCAAACGAAAAACCTAAACCTGATCCTTTATTGTTGGCTCAAAAGAAAATTAAAGCTTTAGAGTCGATTTACATCGGAGACACTATTAGTGATCAGCAAGCAGCCGAAGCAGCTAAAATGGATTTTTGTCGAATCTATAAAGATAAACGAGTAAAAAAAACCAACAACGTCAACCTGTTTCTAATAGATTTCTGCCAGCTGATGCTACAATCGAATCATGCCAATTAAAATTATCACTCCTCTATCGGCTAGTAAATGGAAAATGTATAGAAATTTGCGACTTAAAGCACTTAAAACTGATCCATTGGCATTTGCCAGCACTTTCAGAGAAGATTCGCTTAAAAGCGATAATATATGGCAAGAAAATATGCAGAAATCAATTTTGGCAGCAGCTGAAATTGATAACAAATTAGTCGGTATGATGCTGGCCTATATTTACCCAAAGTCTAGGCTTAGACACTGGGCAGAGCTGCATGGAGTTTATGTAATGCCAGAATTCAGAGGCCAAAAAATCGCTTCTCAAATGTTAGAAAAATTAATTGCTGTGCTAAAAAAGAAAAAAATTATGAAACTTAAACTAGCTGTAGTCGAAGAAAACCAAGCTGCAGTGAAACTGTATAAAAAATTTGGCTTTAGAATAGTGGGCAAACTAGAAAAAGAAAACTATTTTGATGGCAAATATTATGATGAAATCATTATGGAGAAATTTATTTAAAAAATTATGAAAAAAAATCTACCGCAAACACTAAAAGGCTTTCGTGACTTCTTGCCAGAAGAAAAACGCAAAAGAGATTATGTTTTGAAAAAAATAATCGAGGTTTTTGAACTTTGGGGCTTTGAACCTTTAGAGACACCCACTCTAGAGGCGCTAGAACTTTTTGAAGGACAAATTGGTGAAGATGAAAAACTCTTTTACAAATTCAAAGATAATGGCGGACGTGATGTTGCTATGCGTTATGACCAAACTGTTCCCATTTGTCGAGTCATGAGTCAGTACAAGGATCAGCTACCTCAACCTTTTAGGCGCTATCAAACTCAACCAGTGTTCAGAGCAGAAAAACCACAGCGCGGAAGATACAGGGAATTTTTTCAATGCGACGCAGATATCTTTGGCAGTCTCTCCCCTTACGCTGATGCTGAAGTAATTGCTTTAAGTTTGGCTATTTATCGGGCTATTGGCTTTAAAACTGCCAAGGTGTTAT
>JBDLIL010000024.1:0-14070 GCA_039714855.1 Patescibacteria group bacterium | reverse complement strand
GATTATCTGGCACTTAAAATTCCTCGCTGGGATCTGAATAAATTTAGAATGGTCTCCAAAGAAATTAGTAGTGAGATGAAATCTGTGGGAGAAATTATGGCTTTGGGAAGAAGTTTTGAGGAAGTGATTCAAAAAGGATTGATTAAGCGCGAGTCGAATTTTCATGGAGACTTTTTGGATTCTATGCTCTCTAAAGACCAGATAGAAACATGGCAAAACAAAATGGCGAATAAGCTCGGTTTAGAAGTAGGTAGTGATCAATTTCGGCAAGCTTGGAAAGAAGCAATTGCTGAATTGCAATCTCAATCTTCTAGAAGCAAGATTGCTGGTTTGCAAGAGGCAAAAAGAGTCACGCGAGAGATAAAAAGAAGTAGTGATGACCCTATGGATAGGTCTCAATGAGCCGTATGGGCTATGATTGCTTGGCTGGTTAAGTTAGCGAAGCGCAAAACATGTCTTGTGTCAGGGTTTGTATGTTGTTTTATGTGATTCGCTGATTCTTGGATATTCGTGTCGTTTGCTAAAAAGGCGTAAGCAATCATTAAGTTGTTAATAAAAGTAGACTGCTTATCTGCTGTTATTGCCATTTCAAGTTGGGTATAAAGGCTTTGTTCAGTTGGATTTAACATCTAGCTATTTTTTACTTCGTTACTATTTACTAACACTCAATATTCTAACCCGATAATTTTATTGAAGCAAATGCCAGATTATTTCCCTGACGATATAATAATCCCATGATTGAAGATCTTAAACAAAATGATAGTTTTTCCTCTCTAGAATTTGATTGGTTGATCATGCATTACTTGGAGTTTCTTTGGCATGTTATGCCGCAAATGAGCGAAGCATATGGTGCTTATGTTGATAGCGTGTTGCTACAAGCTAGCGTAAGTGAGTTTTACAAATGCTTACCTTCTAGAGAAGAACTAGATCAGGATGACCAACTTGAAGCCTTTGCCAACTCTGTGCAAGAAGCTATTAATCAAACATCTGTAAGCAAAGAAGATAAATCCAATAAATCTGTGTTTGAATTTATTACTTGGCTTATCAGTAAAACAAAATCTATGGATTTATTGATTTTTTTTGATCAAATGCTTAGCCAATGAAACTGGTTTCAAGACGCCTATTCTGCTACCATCTTCCACATGACCAAACTACCAAAGGCCATACGACAACTAATAGAAAAATTTGAGCGATTACCTGGAGTAGGTCCCAAATCTGCCCAGCGCCTAGTTTTTTATTTATTGCACAACCCAGATGCTGAATTGCAAGATTTTGCAAATAAACTAGTTGCTCTAAAGCAAGATACAGTGCTCTGTGATCAGTGTCACAATGTGAGCGAACAAAATCCTTGTAATATTTGTGATGATCAAAATAGAGATAAAAGTAAGCTAATGATTATGGAGCAACCACTAGATGTATTAGCTATAGAGCGCTCAGATAGATATGACGGCTTTTATCATGTACTTCATGGGGCTATAGCACCACTAAATAATATTGGTCCCGACCAATTATATTTAAAAGATATCTTAAAAAGATTGAATGAAGTAGAGGAGATAATTTTGGCTACTAACCCCACTATGGAAGGTGAGGCTACGGCGTTATATATCAAAGAATTAATATCCAATTCACCCCTACTTCGCCAAGGATCCGCAAGGCAGGCAGAATTAAAAATTACTCGCATAGGTCATGGTTTGCCCATAGGAGCAGACATAGAATACGCCGATGGCGTAACTTTAGCTAGAGCCCTAGAAGGGCGTAGAGACTTGTAAACATACTTCTTACACCTTCACTTTTTGATCTTAGTTTGCTATAAATTTACGCAGATGACATTCATCGAAATTATCAAGAAACCTCGTTTCTTGGTTCCAGGTTTCTGGAGCTGAGGAAGGAGGTTTTTTCTATGAATGTTATTATCCAATCCAACAGCTTGCCTGTGTCTGAGGCTATACGTAATTTTTGCCAAAAGCACTGTAGAAAATTGTTTAGCAAAGGGGCTCAGATAGATAAGATAACTATTTTTTTAGATAAGGTAGTTCGTAAAAAAAATGATAGCAAAGCGGCTTCAGCTAAATTGCATATTTCTACCCCAGGAAAAGACATTGTTATTAAGCGCCAAGCTCATGATTTATACAATGCCATAGTAGATGTGGCTAATAGAGCCCAGAGAACCTTAATAAAAAAGAATAAGAAAAAAAGAATGAGACGCAAGAAAAATCGTGATATTGGATTAGATTGGATAGAGTGGGCGTACTAGAGGATATTAGATACTAGATATTTGATATTTGTGATATTCTTGTTGCATGACTACAAAATCTCCCGCTGCTGCTAAGAAAAAAAGTCCCTTAGACGTATTGGAAGATATTTTGGAGGATAGTAAGAACAAATCTGGAACCCAAAATCCAAAATCTAAAAATTCGCCTCAAAATAACCAAGCTCAGAAGCAGGCAAACGAAGAGCAGCAATTAGCTGAAGTTAGACAGCAGCAGGAAAAACAAGCTCAAGAAGATCAGGCAGATATTCAAGCTAAACTTCAAGAAATTGCTGGATTAAAAGATTCCCCTCAAGTAAAAGCAGCTCATCAACAGAAAGAAGAACTAGAGGAAGAAAAAGAAGAGCATGAAGATTTTATGCAAGGCAATGAGATTATCCAGATTGGACATAAAAAGATTGAAATTGAGAATTAACTTAATTATTCTAATTTCTAATTTTTGGATATTGGGATTTATTTAGATCAATTAGAGAAATTAGGAATTTATGCAGAAATCACCAGCATCTCGACCAGGCTCGATACAAGCATCTCGACCAGGCTCGATACAAGCATCTCGACCAGGCTCGATGCAGGCATCTCGACCAAGAATGAGTGGAGGAATGAATAAGCTGCCGGGTAATATTAGTGGTGAGCATTTTGATGAAGGTATGGCTCAAGAAGCAGTCGCGCAAAAAGCTTTGTCGCAATCTGCTGCTGACCCAGGTCAGATGCCCACTAGTGGAGTGCAGGGGCAAAATCAATCTCCTTTGGGTACACAAAGTAAGCAGGCAAAAGCTAGACCTGTCAGCCCGAAGAAAGAACTAAAGTGGATGGCTCAGGATTTAGCAAAAGGCTTATTATCTATTTTTGATATTAATGCAGCCTTGGGTATTGATCCTGCACAAGACAGCCCTGAAGATCAGGCCAAAAAGCGGCAAATGCATCAGCGCTATCAAAAGATGACGCAAGAAGAACAAGCTTATACTCAAGAACTCTATAACGAAAAAATGAAAAAGCAACAATTGGAAGAACAAAAGAAAGAAGAAGAAAGAATAAGGAAAGAAAAAGAAAATCAACAAATAACTATGCCAAGTAGCCCTAAGAAGGGTCCCAAAGGTCCGGGTGGATCAAAGAAGAAGCAAGCAATTGCCAAGCTAGAGCAAGATAGAAAAGGTGTGGGAAAAGTAGCGGGGGCAAACTAAGTAATTGACTTATGAGTTATGATGTATGAGTTATGAAGCTCTATAATACTCTTTCCAGAAAAATTGAAGAATTTATCCCGACTGCAGAAGGAAAAGTAGGAGTTTATGCTTGTGGGCCCACTGTTTATGATTTTGTTCAAATTGGTAATTGGCGAACTTATATTTTGAGCGACCTCTTGGTTCGAACTCTTAAATACTTAGGTTACGATGTAGATTACGTGATGAATATCACTGATGTGGGGCATTTAACTGGTGACAATGAAGGTGATGCTGACACAGGGGAAGACAGATTAGAAAAAGGAGCTAGGAGAGAAGGAAAAACAGCACAAGAAATCGCCAAATTTTACGCAGAAGATTTTAAGAAAAGTTTTAAATCCTTGAATATGTTGTCTCCCAACATGGAAACTAAGTCTGGAGATGGATTTACTTGGGCAACTGACTACATAGACGAGCAAATAAAAATGGTGGAGAAGATTGAAAAAAAAGGCTTCGCTTATCCAATTAGCGATGGCATTTACTTTGACACTCAAGCTTATGAAGCCGCAGGAAATACTTATGGCGAGTTATCTAATTTGGATCAAATCAAAGCTGGGGCACGAGTAGCAGAAAATCCAGAAAAAAAAGATCCGCGAGATTTCGCGCTCTGGAAATTTAGTCCCAAAGGTGAAAAAAGACACATGGAGTGGGAATCTCCATGGGAAACAGGGTTTCCTGGTTGGCACATTGAGTGTTCTGCCATGAGTTGCGATCTATTAGGAAATAGAATTGATATTCATGTGGGGGGAGAAGATTTAAGGTCAACTCATCACCCTAATGAGATTGCTCAGGCGGAAGCTGCTACTGGAAAGAAACCTTTTGTTAAATATTGGGTTCACGGAGCTTTTTTGAAAGTTGATGGTGGACGTATGGGTAAGAGTTTGGGCAACGCCTACACCTTGCATGATTTAGAAAAACGTGGTTTTTCACCTTTAGACTTGCGTTACTTTTTCTTAATTGGTCACTATCGCAAGCCACTTAATTTTACTTGGGAAGCTCTAGAGGCGGCTAAAAAAGGAAGAGAGAAGTTAATGTCTCAAATTGCGAGTCTAAAAGAGGAGATTGGTGATAAAAAGATTTTGTCTTTCAGAGAATTAATGAGTGATAACGATACGAGTGGAGTTAGTTATGGCTTGCAGTTTGGTTACAATTCTGAATATGAATTGGGCTATGGTAATTCTGATGAAGAAGATCGTGTTGTAGAAGAAGATTTAGGAATTTCTAGGGGACTCGCTATAGTTTGGGATTTGCTCGCTGATAAGAAGGTTCCAGCTTTAAGGAAGTTATCTTGGATTTTAAATTTTGATCAAGTACTAGGACTAGGTTTGGAAGAAGAAGCAAAAAAAGAAAAAGAAAAGCTTGTTGTTCCAGAAGAAATAACAAAATTGCTTATTAAAAGAAAAGAAGCCAGAGTAAATAAAGATTGGCAGAAGTCTGATGAGCTACGCACACAAGTTGAAAAGCTGGGATTTAAGATAGAGGATGGTGGTGAAGAGCAAAAAGTAAGTAAATCTTAGATTAAATTTTCTTCTCGCATGGACAGATAATTTTCTTTGGTGACTATAATGTGGTCTATTAGTTGAATTCCTAGCAGTTCTCCGGCTTCTAAAATTTTTTGAGTAAACTTAATATCATTTTCACTGGGATTAATATCGCCAGAGGGGTGATTGTGAGCTAAGATAATTTCGGAACATGGGATTTTAAAAGCATGGGAAAAAATATCACGAGCTTCTAAAACTAGAGAATTTAGACTGCCAATAGCCAAAGTTTCTTTATTTACCAATCTGTGTCTAGCATCCAAATAAAGCGCTATTAAATATTCTTGAGTTTTATCTCTGATATCTTTTATTTCTCTAGTAACATCACTGGGATTGTTAATAATAAGTTGAGAATTAGTATTTAATCTTTTGCCCAATTCAAAACAACTTACTAATTTGCCAGCTTGAATTTGCCCAATGCCACTAATCTTAGTTAATTCTTTGATGCTAGTATTTGAAAGCTGAGAAATATTTTTATATTTTTTCAAAATTCTTTTGGCCAAAGTTAATACATTAGCTTTGCTGGTGCCGAAGCCTAAAATTACGGCAATGAGTTGTTCATTACTAAGATTATTTGCACCTAGCTCTAATAACCTCTCACGAGGTCTAGCGTGTTTGGGTAATTTATTTATCTTTGTCATTTCGACGAATTTTACCAAGCAATTCTGGGAAATATCTGGGATATTAAATATTTGTAAATTCTGGCCTGTCCTTCCGAAGCTTTAGCGTAGGAGGAGAAATATCTGGGGTTTTATTTCTTACCTCGATATGCCCCTTTGGGGGCTACTCGGTAAGCTCGGTTACTGAGTGCCCCGCCGTTGGCGGGGCGTATCGAAGTAACGTCTTTACGTTTCGGATAAAATCCTATGCAAGGTGGCATTTACCTCGCGTCTGGAGGAGAGATTGTGAAGCAAGCCCAATTGCCCACCCCAGCTAGTGCCAGGAATAAAGTTTAAATGCTCTGAGAAATCAAGTACAAAGATTAGAGGGATTAATTCATAACGAGAAATACATTTTAGTTCTATTAAAAAATCTACTAAATCTATTTTGGGATAGCTAACTGAAAGTAGAACTAATTTGGGAGGAGAGTCCAACAAGCATTCAAATGCTGTTTGGAGAGAATCAACTCTAGTGATAGTATATGTTTTAGACAAATGAAGATAAGGGGCGATGAGATCTTTGTTGGGTTCAATAACCAAGGTTGAGATTTTTTTCATAAGATTGAAAATATTAGAGTAAATAGTAAGTATTAGTAGAATAAACTCTAACAATAGTAGAGTCAATATATCACCAATGAAGCAAAATAAATCACTCGCCAAGAAAATTAAAAAAGCTCGCAAGAGTGCTAACCTTTCGCAAAAAGATATGGGCAAGGCGTTAAAGCTGTCAGATAAAGCTATTAGTGCTTATGAAGTTGGTAGGGCTGAGCCTAGTGTGGGAATGTTAAAGAAAATCAGTAAAATCACTAAAACACCATTTCAGTATTTTGTGGATGAGATGCCAGAAGATGACGCACAATTGCGTTCTAAATTGTTGCTAATAGAAGAAGAGTTGAAGAAAGTAAAGGCGCTTTTGAATAAAAGGGCTTAAGCCAAGGCAATAGTTTGAACAACTAGTGTATAATTACATTTACATTTTCCAAAAGAAAGTTGCTCTGTTCGGGATTTGAAGGCTTCAACTAGAAGTTACTTCGTTTGTGCTGTTGTTTTACTTAGTAGCTTAGTTACTAGTACACTTACTTACATTATGTGGAAACTATATAAAACTTACTATTCATTTTTGTACAAATATCGTTTCAGGTTTTTGAGCTTCATGGTGTTGGTGTTGTTATGGGGTTTGTCAGAAGCCGTAATTCCGTACTTTTATAAATTATTTGTTGATGCTATTCCCTCAGGTGATTATCAGTTATTGTTAAAAATTCTTATAGCTTATGCTGGTCTTTATGTAGTTGAGATTATCTTAAATGCGGGTAGCATTTTTGTAGGTGATACTTTTTTATTGCCAGCTGCCAGAGATGCTCGTGTCGCAGTATTCAAAAAAATTCAAGATCTTGATTTTGCTTTCCACTTAACAAAAAGCACTGGTTCACTTATTAGTGCTATTAAACGTGGCGATCAGGCTTTTTTTAGCATCCATCACATTATCAACGTCAGGATGACTAGGATATTCGTAAATTTCGTGGTCATGACCATATTTTTCACCTCTTTAAACTCAAGTTTATTAGGGATTATGGCAGTTACTTTTGCAATAAATATCAGCTTAGCTTTTCTCTTGATTCGATATAACATGAGGACTAGAAAAGAGTTTAACGAAGCTGAGGATGATGTTTCAGCTGTGATAGTGGACAACTTGCTAAATTATGAGACAGTAAAGTTGTTTGCCAAAGAAGATAAGGAATTAAGCCATTTGCGATCTCGATTTCAAAGTTGGTTGCAAAAACTTTGGCTTTTTGCCAATTCTTTTCGTTTAATAGATTTGGGTGTGGGAGCTATTAGTAACACGGGTTTATTTTTAGTTTTATTTATTGGCTTGGGGCAAACCATTAGAGGGGAGTTAACTGGAGGAGAGTATATTGCTATGTTGGGTTACGTGTCGGTATTTTATTACAGATTTTTTGAACTTATTTACGAACTAAGAAATTTTGCCAAACACCATGTAGATTTGGTGAAATATTTTTCTTGGTTGCCACTAAAAGAGCAAGTGAAGGATCCAGCTGAGCCAGTAACATTAGAAAATGTAAAAGGCAAAATTAAGTTTGAAAATACTTCGTTTTCTTATCCTGAAGGTAAGCAGGGAGCGATTAGGGATTTTGATTTGACTATCAAGCCAGGACAATCGGTGGCTTTTGTGGGTCACTCTGGTGCAGGTAAGACCACTGTGACTAAATTACTCATGCGTTTCTATGATCCCAACTCTGGAAAAATTACTATTGATGGAGTGGATTTGAAAAAAATGACCAAGAGTCATTTGCGCTCTCATATGGGTGTAGTGCCACAAGAGCCTATCATGTTTAACAATACTATTGCTTTTAATATTGCTTACGGCGCTTTGGATGTTACAGAAGAAAAAATTATCGAAGCTGCCAAGATGGCAAACCTACATGATTTCATTAGCACAATGCCAAAGGCATATAAAACTAATGTCGGTGAGCGTGGTGTTAAATTATCTGGTGGTCAAAAGCAGCGCTTAGCTATTGCCAGGATGATTCTTTCCGATCCCGAGATCATTATTTTTGACGAAGCTACTAGCCAACTAGATTCAGAATCCGAAAAATTAATTCAAGATGCTTTTTGGAAAGCTGCCAAGGGTAAGACTACGTTAATCATTGCTCATAGATTATCTTCTATTACAAAAGCTGAAAAAATAGTGGTTATGGAAGATGGAGAAATCAGAGAAATCGGTTCGCACAAGCAGTTACTCACCAAAAAAAGTAGTTTATACAAAAAATTCTGGCAGCTGCAGACGGTGGGGTAAGGTACAATACACCCCATGTCTTTATCCATTGCCATAGTTGGTTTGCCAAACGTAGGCAAATCAACTTTGTTTAACGCGCTGCTCAAACGCCAACAGGCGTTAGCGGCAAACTATCCTTTTGCGACCATAGAACCAAATATTGGTATTGTTCCTGTACCAGATGTTAGATTAGAAAAGTTAGCTAGCGTTGTAAATACTACTGTGATAAAACCAGCGACTGTAGAGTTTGTCGATGTAGCTGGGCTTGTAAAAGGTGCTAGTGAGGGTGAAGGTTTGGGAAATAAATTTCTGGCTAATATTAGAGAAACTTCCGCTATTTGTCACGTAATTAGAGCTTTTGAAGATGAAAAAATTATTCGTGAAGGCAGTGTTAGTCCCAAAGATGATTTAGAAATTATTCGCACCGAGCTGCAACTAGCCGATTTAGCCACATTAGAGAAACAAACTAGACCCAAGGGAGCTGTCAGTAGTGAAGAAAAAGAAAGATGGGAAGTAATTGAGCAATTTAAACAATGGCTAGAAGTGGGTGAAACAATAATATCTAATATTCAATCTCCAATATCCAAAAACATTGCCAAAGAATTATGTTTATTAACGGCCAAACCAGAATTATTTATTATTAATGTCAGTGAAGAGGATCTTCAATCTGGAGTGGAGGATTTGCAAAATAAGTTTGCTAGTGAATTAGAAATTAATTCCAAAGCAATTATTGTCATGAGTAATCAAATAGAGAGTGAGCTTTCTAGCCTAGCTGACGAAGATCAAACTGCTTATTTGCAAGATTTAGGTTTAGAAAAAAGTGGTTTAGAGCGTTTAATCCAATCAGCTTATAGCACTCTAGGTTTACAAAGTTTTCTTACAGCGGGTGAAAAAGAAGTGCGAGCTTGGACTATTGCTACTGGCAGCAGTGCAGTAGAGGCAGCAGCTGTGATTCACACAGATTTTGCCAAAAAATTTATCAAAGCCAAAGTAGCCAGTTACACTGATTTTATTAAGCTAGGTGGTTGGAAGGGCGTGAGTGAAGTCGGCAAACTAAGGCAGGAGGGTAGGGATTATGTAATGCAGGAAGGTGATGTGGTGGAATTTGCTATTGGAGCCTAATCATTGACAACTATCAATTTCAAATGTACATTTAAACCATGCAAATAATTCCAGCAACTACACTAAGAAATAATTTCTCTACCAGTTTGGGTTCTGTGACAAAAGGTAAGAAATCTTTATTGGTAGCTAAAAGAGGAAAAATAGTATCTGCATTGGTTGATATTGAACTTTTTGAAGACTTACTTTCTCTCACTGATAAAAAATACTTAAAAAGTATAAAAAAGGCACGCCAAGAATACGAGGAGGGGAATGTATTTAGCCACGATGAAGTTTTTGGTGATTTATGAAGCATAGACTTGTCTATACCAGACAAGTAGTTAAGGATATTAGAAAATTGGATATTATTACTCTCAAGAAGCTTAAAGCAAAATTAGAATCATACTCTCAAGACCCAAAAAATTACGCAAAAAAACTTATTAATTCTAAAATTGGTAAATATCGCTGGCGAATAGGAAAAAATTACAGAGTAATTTTTGATCTTGATAAGAAGAATATTGTAATTTTGAGAATTAGACACAGAAAAGAAGTTTATAAGCGATAATTTTCAACATTTGCCAATTTTTGTCTTCCAGGTTATAATCTCACCCTGACTTATTCTTCTCCGCCGTGGCGGAGAAACCAAAATTCTCAGAATAAGCAGAATAAAGGGATAAATATGTACACTGTCAAAAAAGACAAAGTTAAACGCAATTACGAATTCACCTATCTTCTTCCTGGTGGATATACCCAAACTGAAATAGATAAGACAAAATCTGAAATAGAAGCCTTGGTGAAGAAATTCGCTGGTAAGCTGCTAGATACGCAAGAATGGGGCAAAAAAGCTTTATCTTTTAAGATAAAGAAAAATAAATTAATTCACAATGAGGCTCTTTATCATTATTTGGAATTGGAATTTGAACCTAAATCGATTTTGGGGTTTGAAAAAGCTGTAAACTTGATGCCACAAGTGATCAGACATCTGTTAGTTTTAGCAGAGGTGAAAAAGTAAACTTGATTTCATTAAGTTGCTATCAAAATCCAAGGTATTTCCAAGAATTGCTTGGTATAAGATAGGGAGTAATAAGAAATCAGCTGCTAGCTGAAACAAAAAGGAGACGAGCATGTCAGTAAGATCATTAAACAAAGTTATGTTGATTGGTAATCTCACACGAGATCCAAATCTAAGATTTACACCAAACAACACTGCAGTTTGTTCATTTGGTGTAGCCACTAATAGAAGCTGGACTTCTTCAGACACAGGTGAAAAACAAGAAAAAACTGATTTTCATAATATAGTTGCTTGGGGAAAATTAGCAGAGATCTGTGGCAACTTGCTTCATAAGGGTGACAAAGTTTTTGTTCAGGGAAGAATTCAGACTAGAGATTGGAAAACACAAGAGGGTGATGACAGAAGAATTACTGAAATTGTCATTGATGACATGATGATTTTGAGTTCAAAATTCTCAGGTGGATCAAGACGATCAGAAGATCCTGTAGTTGAAGAAGCAGTGGAAGATGCGCCAACTCAAGATGATGTAAAGGAAACTAAACCAAAAAAATCTACTAAAAAATCTAAGGCAAAAAAAGAAGACAAGAAAGAAGACAAGGCCGAGGAAGAAGTGGTAGAGGCAGAGGATGTCTCAGATGACATTCCATTCTAGTTAAATTATGCAAAAAAGAAGAAAATTCAAATTGCCAAAAATGCCCAAGGCAGATCCAAATTTAACTTTTAGTTATAAGGATACCGCCGTGTTGAAGAAATACCTTAGCGAACAGGGCTATATCACGCCCAGGAGTAGAAGTGGTCTTTCAGCCAAGCAACAAAGAAGGTTGGCTATAGCTATTAAAAGAGCTAGGCATTTGGCACTTTTGCCATTTACGCAGACTGTATAAACTCACCTAAAACACCAGACGTCTCCTCCAAAGGCGGACAGGCTTTTCATTTTTGGAGAGGAATGAGTGGTATATTATTTAGGTGAAAGAATTTAAAGTTAAGTCTTTTTTGAAGTCCTCAAATCAAGATCAGCTGCTGGTAGAGCAAGCTATCTACAAGTACAATAGCCCTTCTATGAAGTCTCGTTTTTCTATTTCAGCACTAAAAAATCTCATAATTATTTCTTTAATTTTCGTTTTAGGTGGAGTAGTGGGATTTAAATATGCTCAGGGGGATCTGCCATATTTCAAGCCAGCTAATCTGGCCAAAAAGGGTGTTCAATCTAAGTTAAGCAATACTTTTCAACCCCAGGAGTTCAAAGACATAGACTTTCAACAGTTTTGGGAAGTTTGGCGAATCTTGGAAAGCCAGTATGTAGATCCAGACAAAGTTGATGCCGAAAAAATGGTGGATGGAGCCTTGAGTGGTTTAGTTGGTGGTTTGGGTGATCCTTATTCATTTTATTTGCCACCTAAAGAAAAACAACGCACAGCTGAAGATTTGCAAGGTTCATTTTATGGTGTAGGTATTCAATTGGGTTATGTTGACCAAACACTGGCAGTAATGGCTCCTCTAAAGGGTGGTCCAGCTGAAAAAACTGGCATTCAGGCTGGAGACTTAATTCTTCATGTTAAAGATGAGGCAAAAAGCTTGGATGAGGATACTTCAGGTTGGTCTTTAAGTGAGGCCGTAAATAAAATTCGTGGTAAACGCGGAACAAAGATTATTTTGACTATGTATCGCAAAAACAATGGTAGCGAGCCATTCGATGTGACAATCACCAGGGCAGAAATAGTAGTACCATCCGTTGAGTTGCAGTTAGTGGGCTCTGGTATCGAATCTAGTACAACTAATGTTATGAATAGTGATGTAATTAGCCAGAAAACTCTAGATCTTTTAAAGGATAATGATAAAAAAGCTGCCTATGTTAGAGTTTCATCTTTCAACGAAAGGACTAAAGCAGAATGGGATCAAGCAGTAAAAACTATTCTTGCTAAAAATGGGGATATCAGTGGAGTCATAATTGATTTTAGAAATAATCCCGGAGGGTTACTGGAAAGAGCTATAGAACTTTCTAGTGACTTCATAATAGATGGGGTAGTTGTTACTCAAAAAGGAAGGTATAAAAATAGGCCGTTTCAAAGCATGGGTCAGGCCAGACTAAAAGATTATCCTGTGATCATTTTGGTAAATAAAGGCAGTGCTTCAGCTTCAGAAATAGTAGCCGGTGCTCTTAGAGATAGAATTAATGCCAAACTTATTGGTGAACAGACTTTTGGCAAAGGCACCGTGCAAGACAGGCAAGAATTATCTAATGGGGGGGCTCTGCATGTTACTATTGCAAAATGGTTGTTGCCAGGTGGGCAGTGGATTCATGAAGAAGGTATTCCCGTTGATGTAGAGGTAAAAGATGATCCTGAGACAGAAGAAGATGAGGTAATAGTTAGGGCTTTGGAAGAGCTTTAAAATTATTGACAGTTTTGCATTTTGATGCGATGATGCGATTATGAAAGCCAAGAAAGTAAGAACTACTATTACTTTGTCTAATGCATTATATAAAGATCTCAAGGAGGAGTCGTTTAAGAAGGGAATTACTCTTTCAGATGCTGCTGTGCTGCGTATGAGTAAGCCTAAACAAGATGTGCAAGCTCTGCGAGAACTAATGAAAAAAGCCCAAGATCTGACTTACTCTGGAAAAACTAATGCTCCCAGCCTTTCTCAATTATTGGAAGAAGATCGTCAAAAAAGATCAATTTAGTTTATGTATTTTACTTCTTTCCCAATAGTTCTTGATTCATCGGTTTTGCTCAAGTGGATAAGTAAAGAACAAGAAGATTTGCTAGAGAAATCTAGTAAATTATTCGATTTACTTATTGAAGACAAAATTAGAGTATTTTCTCCTGAGTTAGCCAAATACGAAGTGGGCAATGTATTGGTTTCAAAAATTAGAAGAGGTTTTATTTCTTATGAAAGAGCATATTTAGCTTTAGAGATTTTTTTCAAATTACCAATTGTTTTTGTTGCAGAAAATGCTCAACAGTCTCAAAAAACTTTGAAAATTACAAAAAAGACAAAGATGACATATTACGATGCATCATTTGTTAGTTTGGCAGAGGAATTGGAGACTAAGTTAGTTACTAACAATTACAAGCATCAGGGAAAATTTAAAGGTGTAGAAGTGATTGCTTTGAAAGATTATAAATAATTTGGACGGCTTGGTTAGAAATAGGTAAAGTATTTAGATTTATTATTTTGTTACAGGTGATAGAAGGTTTACTGTTAAATGAAGTACTTAAGTTAATTTTATTAATTGTTGAAAGTTGAAAGTTGAGCACTAACGGTGTCTATTACTTCTTCTAAATTTCCTTCTAAAATATTTTCTAGATTGTGCCAACTGATTTTGATTCTATGATCAGTGACTCTATTTTGGGGAAAATTATAAGTGCGAATTTTTTCTGCCCTCATATTGCGGCCGATGACACTGCGTGCTTCACCCAATTCTTTAGCTTTTTTTCCTTCTTCAATTTCCCACACTGAGATTATGGGAAAAAATCTGGA
>JBDLIL010000023.1:0-14566 GCA_039714855.1 Patescibacteria group bacterium | reverse complement strand
TTCTGCCCTGATTTCTTTGGAGATTCCCGCCATTTTAACCCCTTTCTAGTTAGCTAATTGTATTACAATTAGTGTCAACTATATCGGGAGCGGGTCAATAAACCAATAAGTTAGTAAAGTGACTTGGTTCAAACGCCATAGTTTGAATCCAGGCTCTAAATTTCGCTTCATCAACAGCATTGATTTGATCTTGAAAAAAAGCATTAGTTCCTAATATTGAATAAGGGGTGTTTTCTTTGCTTCGATAGCGGTCATCCACAGCAACAAATTCACTACTCATAAAGAGGTATTCTACAACATAAGTATATACTAATTACTAGTCTGAAATATTAAGCCTCTGCAGCAATAATTATTTTGGCATGATACTCTTATTCAATAAGTAAACACTCATGAAAATTAAATATAAAACAATATTTATATTCCTAATTATTTTTTCCACTTTTCATCTAGTTCGTGATATTTTTCAAATTCTTCACATTGAAAATATTACAACTACTGTGTTTGAAATGGAAAAAAACTGGTGCGGCAACTATTGCAATTGGCTAACAATTCCCATGGAAATCTTTATTTTCTTTGGTTCTTTAATTATGATCAAAAGGAAGAAAGAGGGAAATTTAGCTTATCTAATAGCTATTATATTAGCTATTTGGACAATGATGTTTATATATGACTATTTTATTTTTAATTAGCTGTGACCCCACGGAGGATCGAACTCCGGTTGCTGGGATGAGAACCCAGTGTCCTAACCACTAGACGATGGGGCCGTTTAATTCTGCTGACTAACCACTGGACCTGTCCTTCCGTAGCCTTGGCGAAGGAGGACGATGAGGCCACGGTACATGGCACAGCCTCTAAAATTATTAAATTCTTAAGAAGCTAATTATAACTCAAGGGATCAACTTTTGCTTTTATCATCTCTGCTAAAAACCCATGCTGCCATCAGAGTTGCCAATGGTGCTATCAGTACTAGGCCGATGCTACCTACTAGCATACGCACAATTTCTTCAGCAATAAGCTCATATTCCAGAATGTCTATAAAAGATTGCTCATTACCAAAAAATAATAGCAACAATGGTAGGGCAGAACCTGAATAGACCAAGACCAAAGTATTTACCATAGAAGAGATATGGTCTTGACCTACTTTCATACCATTTTTAAATAGCTCTCCCAAAGAGCTTTTTGGTCTGGCCTTTTTAAGTTGCTGCACTACCGAGGCTTGACCAACTGTGACGTCATCTAGTATCCCCAAAGTACCAATGATAATTCCAGCCAACAAAAGTCCACGAATATCAATAGAGCCACTTCTTTCAATCTGTATAAATCCAGCTTCTTCAGACGCGAAGCCAGTTAAGTGAGTGGCATCTACAAAATAAATTGCTAAAAGGCCAGTAAACATCAAAGCAATAATAGTTGAGATTACGCCCACGTGAGTTTTCTTATTAAATCCATGTGAGACATAAAAAGTGCTAGGAATAATTATTAGTGATCCAAGTAGTGCAGCAAATACAGGATTTATGCCATTAATAATCAAAGGAATTATCAATTTAAAAATTACAGCAAAAGAAATTCCCATGCCTAGTAACGAAAGAGCTCCCCAAATGCGCCCTACTGCCAAAACAGCGACAACAAAAAGAATAGTCAACAAGATAATCCCATCTCTTTTTACTTTGCCAGTAATAGAGTAGCTTGTCTCTTGACCCTCGCTACTAGAGCTGTAAATTTTTATTTTGTCTCCAACCTCATATTCTTGAAATTCTAGATTTGCACTAGCACCTATATTTGCAATATTTTTAATAGTAATACTTTCACCAGTTTTTTTACCTCTGGAGATTAAAATTTGTAAATCTTGGAAGGGAACTAGCTCGTCAAAAACAGTTTCTTTTCCAAAGTTTTTAATATTAACAACTTTGCCTTCCAGCATTTCCTCATGTACGATAGGTTCTGAAATTTCTTGGGCAAATATTTTTTTAGTGTTTAATAAAAAAAACGGCAAAATAAATATAATAAATAAGAAAATTTTTTTTGTGGGTTTATTTATTTTTTTTATCACTATTATTTTTGAAAAAATAAGGATAACAAGAAGATGATCGCTCCAGATACAATAATTAATGGACCGGCTGATAAATTAAATATCAATGAAAAAATAATTCCCATGACTGTGCCAAGAATGCCAAAAATCACGGCCCAGAGTTTATACTGAAATAAGCTACTACTAATATTTCTCGATGCTCCTGCGGGAATAGCAATAAGAGCAGCAGTGATCAATCCCCCAACTAAATAAACACCCAGTGCCACCACAACAGCAACTGCTAATAAGTAAACAAGATTGTATAAATCGATATTTTTTTTATCAACTTTTACCAAATCTTCATGAATGTTTATCAGTATTATATTTTTGTAGATTTTTTGTGTAGAGAAGAAGACAATTATTCCCAGTATTGTAATCATTATTGTTTCAATTGAACTGATCTGCATAATATTGCCCACCAAGGCTTCTTCTGCTTCAGCTATAGGTAAAAATAAAAGGGAAGATCCCACTCCAGTCGCAAAAATGACAGCCGACAAATTTTCCATAGGTAGTTTTGTTTTTCGTTCTAGTAGCCAAATAAAAATTGCTCCAAGTAATACAAAGGGGAAAACCCCAAGGGCTAAATCAAAACCACATAAGATTGCTATAGCTACACCAGGAAAAGCCAGATGCGCCAGTGGTCCTGCCACAACAGACATTCGCTTAGACAGCATTAATGTTCCTAAATAGGCAGCTATTCCGCTAATTATAATTCCACTAGTTAAGCTTAATATTAGTTGTAGTGTCATAATTTTTATTGATGTTCGTAAAATTTAACTTCCATTCCAAAAATTTTTTCTAATAATTGTGGCGTTAAGATAGTTTTTGGTTTTCCAAAACAAGCATGGCTTTTGCGTTTAAGACACAACACTGTGTCTGAATGAGCGTAAACTACATGAATATCATGCGTTACCATAACAACAGTTAAAGGAGATTGGAGACGAAGAGTATCAATAAGTGAATAAATATTTTCATCGCCACCTATATCAATGCCAGCGGTTGCTTCATCCAAAAAAAGCATGTTTGGTTTAGAAATTAATACCCAGGATATTAGCATTCTTTGAAATTGCCCACCAGAGAGAATATGGATTGGTTTTTTTAAAATAGTATTTTCCAACCCCACAGATTGAAGAGAATTTGTTATTTCTTGATGGCTATAAACAATGTCTTTTAACTTAAAAAAATCTTCGACAGTCAGAGGTAAATTTTTGACTGCTAAGCGATTGAGATTTTGTGGTAAATACCCAATACGTGGTTTTTTGTGCCAAATGATTTTTCCTTTATCATAAGGAAGGAGTCCTAGTAATACTTTCAACAAAACACTTTTTCCAGCTCCATTGGGACCTAGGATCGTTAGCATTTCACCTTCTTTGATCGAAAAAGATAACTTGTCATGAATGACTTCATGATCAAGAATCACCTTTAAATTTTTCACTTCCAATAATTTATTCATAGATTGTTTTCTGTTATTTGATATTTTTGGCACATTGAGCGCAAGTACCATAAAATTCCAATATATGCTTTTCGATTTTAAAGCCTTTTTCTTTATAAATATAGTTTTCTAATTTTCCGTCAACACAATTACTAGTATCATCGACGCTGCCGCAATCATTACAGACCAAATGATGGTGATGTTCTAGCTTTGCTGATTCATAAGAAATTTCATTGGGATGAAGATATACTTTTATTAAATAGTTATTTTGTAATAAAAACTGTAATTCTCGATAAATGGTGGCTTTATTAACAGCAAATTTTTTCTTGGAAAATATTTTTTCAATTTGTTTGGCAGATAGGGGAACTGAGCTTTTAGAAAAAATTCTTACTATTTCCTTGCGGACTTTAGTAATTCTATATCCTTTGTTTCTTAAACTAGATAAGGCTGAATTTATGTTCATAATTGTTCTTAATGCGACACGTTTGCATTTTAGACTTTAGATTGGTATTTGTCTAGCTCACAACATAAAACAAAAATTTTTTAATTTTCTACACACCCCGTATTCATTGTCAGTAAATTTTTTATTAGTACAATTGCTTTCTAAATGCATCAGAACGTTTTAGAATCTTCTAGCAAGTTTTTACATTTGAGCTTATATCGAGCGATGTCGAGATATTTAACAAAGCTACGGTTGACAGACGCTATTTTTTCGTGTCATAAAAGAACATATATAGTCTTTATTAATCACCCTGCCTGTTGTGGATTGGCACTTTGCCAATCAGCCAAAGATCGGTAGGGGCTTTTATTAAAGGTTGTATTTTAATAGTAAAAATAGTTCATAAGAAAGGTGGTGAGAATAAATATGAAAAGCAAAATTGCAAAAAGTTTATTAGTAATAACTTTAGTGGCACTCTCCATTGGTAAAGTGGGTACATACGCGCTTTGGACGGCAGATGTCGACATGGAGAACAACACCATTGCTACTGGTACTCTTGATATGAAGATATTTTATGATTGTCACACTGGAACTGGCCATGCTGAAGGCAGCGATGATGAAGAGACTTACAATGGCACTGATAATTCCGGTGCTAGTAGAGTTTTGTCATTGGTAACTGAAGAAGGTGTGCTGGTAGAGTGTCCTGATGCGTCAGATGTCCCAGGCTTAGGTGAATGGGATGCTATGCACTACGGCACAGTTGCCATTAATGATGATGGTCTTCTAGAAGATGGCACCATGGGTTACGGGGATGCAGGTGATGTTTTCAATAAGGAGAACGGAACTTACGGTGATTGGCTTTCCTCCAATGGTTGGTGGGATGCTCTTTCTTCAGGTTGGGATCACACAAATATTTTCCCAACTTGGCAAACCTATGCTAATACTTCTGGAACTATCGCAGCTGACACCGCTGTTATAGTAGCTGGTGAGGGTGACATTACTACCATTGGTAATTCTGGCACCATTCCTTTTAGCACTGTTGACATGTACTTTGAGTACGAAACAGAGGGTGACGCCAACGAAGTTTATGAGCCACTTGATGGAGCATATCCAGGGGGAGACATGATTGATCCTCTTGACGACGCAGGTTGGGCTTTGGCCGGCAAGTTGTATAACGTAGCTGGAGCTTCCGACGATATCGGAGGTGTGGTTTATGTGCAAGTTGACTGGGTTGATTCCACAGGTGCTGTGATAGCTAATATCTATACAGGCAACCTAACTGGAGCAGCAGCAGCAGCTCACACCGACATCAGAGGAGCAGTTCCTCTTGACGCTGACGAAGTAATGTATGTCAGGGTAAATATGGAAATGGCTGATGTTGGAAATGGATATCAAGGTAAATTTGTTGATTATTCTGTCAGATTTGATGGAACTCAATAATTCTTTCTTTGGTGATTTATTGGGTTGTTATTTGCCTCATAGTGGATAACAACCTGAATAAATTACTAAAAAAATTATGAAAAAAATATTTAAATTCTTACTTCATCCCATGACTCGATGGGTAATACAAGCAGGGGTATTTTTGATTCTCATAACAGTGGTGTTTTTGGGAACATCGGGAAGAGTCCCTTTTTCAGAAGGAAAGCATTTGTTTGTAGTTTTGTCGGGAAGTATGGAACCAGGAATAAAAACTGGCTCACTGATTTTAGTAAAAGAAACTGATAAGGAACCCGAAATTGATGACATTTACACTTTTATCACTCCTAGAACTAAGAAAATTGTAACTCACAGAATTTTAAATAAAAGACCTGCAGAAGACGGAGAAACACTTCTTTTTAGCACTAAAGGCGACAACAATGATGGTGGAGATCCTTGGGTACTAAGAAAAGAAGATTTTGTTGGTAAATTTGCCTACTCAATTCCCTATGTTGGATATTTAGTAAATGCCGCTAAAACACCCAAAGGATTTTTTGTCTTAGCAGTTATTCCAGGATTAGTTATCATTGTTGACGAAGTTTTTAAAATAAAAAAGGTAATGCAGTTGGAGTATGAGAAGAAAATACTAAAACTTAAAAATGAACTAGAAGAGGAAAAAGAGAAAAATAAATAATGAAATATTTAATTTTTAATCGACGAGTGATGAAATCAATGCTTAGGGGCATGTTTATGTTTTCTTTGGTGACAATAGTAATGTTGGGACTATGGAGAATAGAATACACGCAGAGTTTGCTTACCGGAGGTGCAAGTCCAGAAAATAGCACATTGGCTACTCACGATTGGGAGGCACCCAGTGTACCAGGGCAAATTGGTTGGACTACGGAAATACCCCCAGTAAGTGATTTTGAAACAGGCACAGATTTAGATGATTATGTCACTTGCGATGACTATTGGCATTTTGACGGTGTAGCCAATACCTGGGGAGAATCAACCGATAATTTATCTGGCCTGAGTCACTATATTCGCAATGTTTACAGAGCTGCAGATCCTGTTTCTGCTTTTAGTTTAATTCATAGCAGTAATCCAACTGATCAATATGCCGCTCAAGCCAGCGGCGTACTTGCCGCTGAAGCAGTTTATGAAGTAGAAATCGCTGCAGAAGATAATGCTGGTAATACTAGTGCTTTTACACCCAGATGTAGACTCACTGTAGATGACACTGCGCCTGTATCAGCTGCTAGTTATGCTGGTACTACACCCACAAATAATACAACTATTGATATAGATTATTCAGCTACCGATAACGTAGCTATGGTGGATACAGTTTCGCTCTATTATAGATACGAGCCACTAGGCGGCGGAGGTTTTGGGGCTTGGACTATGTTTAGCACAGACGACGTAGCAGACGCTTTGGCAGTGGCGGGAAGTTTTGTGGTCGATACCAGCACCCTCTCTAATGACGGTGTTTACGAGTTCTACACTATTGGTATTGATTTGGCTGGCAATGTAGAAGCAGCCCCTGGTAGTGCTGACACTAGTGTGACAGTAGATAGTACGCTGCCACCAGCGCCAGCACCAGTTGTTACTAATAGTCCCAGCAAGTCTGTGAACGAAGAAGTCAGCAATGGTGGTTTTGAAGCAGATCTTAGCGATTGGACTAGTAACGGCGATGTAGCTGCAGTAACAAGCACAGTTTACGCCAGCCCTCATTCAGGCAGCAAGATGGCCAGAATAGGTGAAAGTGTTGATTTGGGTAATTCTATAGAGGTAAATATTTTGTCACAAGATATTCCCAAAGGAGTACGCAGTATCGGTTTTTATTATAATTTTTTCACTAAAGAAAATCCTGGCATAGATGATCCTGGCATGATGGTTTTCGTGAATGACAAACAAGTGCAGCAAATTTGGGCTACGGATATTATTGATCCTGCTAATACTTGTTCTGACGCATACTGCACTGGATGGCAATACATGAATGTTTATGTAGGAGACGTAGAAGATGCCACCTTAAGCATTGCCTTTTATTCTGGAAATATGGATTTATTGGGTGCAAAACAATCGTGGCTTTATCTAGATGATGTGTCTACTAGCGATATAGTAGTTAATTCTTCAGCACTGTTTAGCTTAGATTCAGTTCAAGATTCTGGAACAACAATAAAAAATTATTACAAAATTGGTAGTGATGGAGCAAATACTCAGGGTGACAGCTTTAGCATAGACAGTCAGCCCACTGATGGAATTATTAGTTATTGGTCACAAGATTTGGCTGGAAACAAGTCTCCCGTTCAAACTTTATCAGTAATTTATGACGATCTGGCTCCAGCCAGCATTACAGATTTAGATGATTCAAGTGTTGCTGATTTGGGCTCAGGCGAATATTCACTGAGCTTTACTGCTCCGAGCGATAATATATTCCCCGCTGTGAGCGAGTATGAACTGCGCTACGCGGTAGGGAATTTCGATGCTAGCGTAGATTGGAATGCTTTGCAAAAAGCCGACAGCAAAGGACCAGTAGATTTAATAGCAGCAGTTGATGGATTGGGCAGACCACTAAGTGAATCAAGAGCTCCTAGAATGGCGGGCAAAACAGAAACAATATTGGCAGAAAATTTATTAGAGGGTCAACAATACTATTTTGCAGTTAAATCAAAAGATGCAGCTAACAACTGGTCGGCTATGTCCACCGTGGGTGGAGTAAATATTGGTAGCACTCCTATAGTTGATATTTCTGACTCTCCTATTGTGATCAATGAATTCCTGCCAGATCCAGTAGGTACTGAAGGCGCTGCCATGCCAGATGGAGAGTGGGTAGAATTGTATAACAATAGTGACACAGCTATAGACTTGTCTGGCTGGGTACTTTATGACAGTAATGATAGTCATGCTTTGCCCATTAATACCAGTAATAGTGACAATAATCTAGATACTAGTGATGCTGGAGAAACTATAGTGCCTGCTTTTGGCTATTTAACAGTGTATAGAAATGGTGATTCCGACTTTTCTCTCAACCAAGATGTTGCGGGTGATAGTGTCAGGCTTTATGACGCATACATTAGTACTGGGATTTTAATAGATTCTCATGATTACACTGGCCCAGTACCTGAGGGTAAATCTATTGCTAGAGAATATGAGGGTGTGGGTATGTTTATCGACCCTGAGCCCACTCCAGGTAGAAAAAATGCTGTTAATATTAATGAACTGGATCCATCAGTGAAGCTTTATAAGGTGAATGACACTCATGCTAGGATCAGCATTTTTGATGGACAAGCTTATGACAGCGCTGATTACAGCGTGCTTTATACCAGGGATACAGCTGCTTCAGCTATCAAAGAGGCCCTAGAATCTAGTGTTGCCCCAATAGACGGCTCTAGAGTTGATATTAATGATATTTACTTTGGCACTTGCAGCAGCGGTGGAGTGACTTGTGTTGACCATCTCGATATTAGTGACGTGTCTGTAGGAGTAGAGTTGCTCAAGGCAGATGGAACTAGTAAAACAGTAGAAACTGAAATAGAAGGGGCTTGGTAAAAACTTCTCCATTCAGTGGAGAAGACCTCAAGTTCTGCAACGCAGAACGTGAGAGATGAGGCGAAAACTGTTTTGTGTTTGCCTCACTTATCTGGTTTTGCTTCGCAAAGACCAGATGTTCTCTCCACCGAGTGGAGAGAATTAGCAGAAAGTAACAACAAACAAAATGAATAAAAAAATTTCTAAACTACTATCAGCTCTCTTGTTCTTTATTTTTTTTGCCTTAGTTGCTGTGGGTAAAATTTACGCTGGTACAGACCTTACAGTTAGCTGTTTCAATAATGGTCCTTGTAGCGTTTCTCCTGCTTCCACTCCACTTTTTTATGAATTTAATTTGTATCCCGGTGAGACTCGATCCCAATCTTTAACTATTACCAATTACGACACTGATGACAGTTGTGATTTGGGTTTAACTATTCCCGATTATCGTAAGCCAGAAGGTCAGGCAGTTGATTTGCAAGATGTACTCTTCGCTGCCATTAATGACGGATCAAATATCTATGGTGTTTTGAGTGGAGGTGATGCCCAAGCCGATAAGAGTTATGCAGATTTATACAGCGAGCACGCCAGCATGCCTCTGTCTTTAGGGACACTAGCTCCTGGAGCTACAAATGTTTTTGACTGGTATGCTACTTTTGATTATGCTGCGGGCAATGAATATCAAAATGTAGAAACTGTTTTTGATTTTAGAATTGCTATTAGTTGTGATGGGGGCAGTGATGGCAGTGATGACGGTGGTGGAGATGATGGCGGTGATGATGGGGGTGGAACTTCACCACCTGGTCCAGCTTCGGCTCCCAAATGCGAAGACGATAATAAATTTCCAAATCCTCCAGGTAGTTGTTCGATAGTTGAGCAAACTGCAAACTCGGTTACTCTTAGTTGGGCTCCGGTAAATGGAGCTAGCTCGTATGGCATCATTTTTACTGACAACCAGGGTGGCTCATATTCAGCCCTGCCAAACTATGTAGGCAATAACACTAGCTACACTATTAACAATCTTTTTGGTGGCAGGACGTATAATTTCGAAATATTTGCAGTAGGTGGTAATGACAACCTTTGTGCCAGTCCACGTTGTAATGCGTCAATTACTGCCACAGGCGGACCAGTAGTAGGTAGACCGAGGGGTCAGGGTGGCGAGGTGTTGGGTGTAACTGAGCCGTCACCTTCGCCCAGCCCAGAGCCAAGTCCAAGCCCTACTCCAAAGCCTGCTGGTGAGGTATTGGGAACAACAGCCTGCAGCACTTGGAAGTGGTATATACCTTGGATTCTTTTACTTGCTCAGGGAGTTTTAATATTGGCCGCAGATTATTATTTAAGAAAAGATGAGAAGCTAACTAAACACTATGTCGCTGTTGGCATAACTTTGGCATCAATAGTCATTTTTTATCTAGTGCGCGAATGTAATTGCTATAGCGATGCCTGGTGGTTCTTGGCCTGGCTTTGTAAGTGGTATTGGGTAGTATCAACTCTCTTGACTGCAATACTGCAAGCTGTCAATTACGCCTTTATAGAAGAGACAGAGCCAAAAGATAAAGATTTGGAAAAAGAAGTTAATAAGAAAAAAAATATTGAGAAAAAGAAAGCTTGATCTGCTTGCCTTCTTTCCCCAAGTTCTTCATAATGGATTTGTGTTAAAACATTTTCTTCATCCTCAGAGATCAAATAATCATCGGCCAAAGTTGCTTCATCCAGAGGCCTTTTTTTTGTTGAGCTTGGTCATTGGTAGTTTAATTATTTTGCTCAATGCTTTGTCTTCGGTATCTATTTTAAGTCATATCTTAGGATTTGCTTCCTCTATTGCTCCCAGTGGAGTGCTAAGTCAAACCAATATTGAAAGAAAAAAATTAGAACTAAAGCCTCTTATGATTAATCATGAATTAAATGCCGCAGCTTTAGCCAAAGGTCAAGATATGTTTAATGATCAGTATTGGTCACATGTCGCCCATGATGGTAAGCAACCATGGGATTTTATGCAAGAGAATAATTATATATATGTAGTAGCTGGGGAAAATTTAGCCAGAGATTTTTCTGACACCAATGGTATGGTTAAAGCTTGGATGGAGTCACCCACACATAGAGCAAACATTATTAACGGTAAGTATACTGAAACAGGCATAGCGGTTATTGATGGTGTTTTGGAGGGTACAGAAACCACCTTAGTGGTGCAAATGTTTGGCAATAGAGGTAATGCTGCTCAAATATCAAAAAAAGCTGAAAGTACCACTGAACAAGTAATGGCAAAAGAGAATACTGCTCAAGAAATTGAAAGAAAACAGGAGTTGCAAAGATTTGCTTTAGATAATTCAAAAGAAGACTCTTCTGTTTTGGCTGGAGCTTTGATTCCAGTAGGGAATCTAAAAAATTCTCCCCTGCTTTCTCCATTGCAACTTAGCAAAGCCTTAATATTATTTGTAGTAATCATTGTTCTTTTGACTTTGTTTTATGATTTGACAGTAATAGGACATGTGAAAACAATGCGCATCGTGGGGAAAAATTTGGCTCACATAATGCTTTTTATTTTAATTAGTTTTTTAATAATATTTTTTAGAGCTGGTGTAGTAGGGTAAAAATTTATGAAAGAAGAATTTATTAAGCACAAAATTGCCTATATTGTCTTAGCATTAGGTTTGGTTATTATTGGTATATTATTTTTTGCTGTTTGGCCGAGCAGAGATTGGCAAAGAGTAGTTGCTTTAGTATTAACATTATTCTACTTTTTATGGGGAGTAATTACTCATTTAAAGGCTGATCACATTACTCGCTTGGTGATTATGGAATATTTGGGAGTTGCTATAATGGCAGGGTTTTTATTAGTATTAATTACTTTGTAGTAGAGATAATATTTTTTTAAAAAGGCATATTATGAAAGGCATTGTTCTTGCAGGTGGCTCTGGTACCAGATTAAGACCCCTAACCAAGGTCACAAGTAAGCAGCTCCTGCCTGTCTATAACAAACCGATGATCTATTATCCGCTTGAAACACTAATTAAGGCAGGAATTGAAGAAATTCTCATCATCATAGCCCCTGACAGAGCTGGAGACTTTTTAAATCTTTTGGGCTCTGGTAAAGAATTTGGTTGTAGATTTACTTATGAGATTCAAGATAAACCAGAGGGCATTGCTCAAGCATTTATGATCGGAGAGAATTTTATCAGTGATGATTCTGTCACTTTGGTGTTGGGAGACAATGTTTTTGAAGAAGACTTCGTGAAAAATATTTCTGATTTTAAGTCTGGTGGCAGGGTTTTTGCTAAAAAAGTTCATGACCCTGAACGTTTTGGCGTAGTTGCTTTTGATGAAAATAAGAAGGCGACCTCCATAGAAGAAAAGCCTGAAAAGCCAAAATCTAATTACGCTGTGACGGGGCTTTATGTTTATGATAATACCGTGCTGGAAAAAACTAAAAATTTAAAACCGTCAGCTAGGGGAGAATTGGAAATCACTGACATAAACAATTTGTATCTAAACGAAGGAAAGCTTGATGTGGCTTTTGTAGAGGGTTCTTGGTTTGATTGCGGTACTTTTGAATCATTAAATGAGGCTAGTCAGCTCATGAGGTTAAAAGAGATTAATTTATGAGAAAGTTTCTAATAATTTTTATGTTTTTGGGTTTAGTTTTTCCTGTGCAAGTTTGGGCGCAGGGTTTGCAGAATCAGGGCAACATTGTCATTGATACCGTCAGGTTTGAGCAAGAGATTCAAGATCTGACGATCGAGTATAAGAGTGGCCTTGAAGTTTACGAAGAGAAAAAAAACAAACTTGATTTTGCTAAGGCTCAATATGAGCAACTACAAACTCTTGCTTCTTTAGAAGAAGCTGTTGATGTTGGTAGGGAGTTCTTTGTTGCTAGAGACGAGGTTTTATTGAGCTATGCCAAACTACTTCGGCTCAAACTATATACTAGTTTTGGAATTTTTCTCAAAACCAAGCAAGACAAAATTGCAGCTATGGATGATTTAATTTCTCGCTTAGAAAAACACAATCAAAACTCCAAAAAAATTGAAAGCAAAGATGATATTATCAATCAAACGTCCGAGTTTTCTCTCGTAGGCCTGCGATTGCAAGCTGAATCTGCTCGAATCGTCCCCCTATTTAGTTTAGGGAAATTGCAATCTACTTTCGATAAGACTGCTCTTTTAATAGACAAAGTAGATGCTCACATCGAAGAGTCAAATTTTTCTGCAGCCAAAAAAGCCGAAAAGGAGAGAGGTATGCAGCAAATCAGAAGAGAAGAAGAAGATATCAAGCTAATTTTAAAAGAATTGAACGGTCCGATAATTTTGGACAAGAGAGGTGGTGTGGTAAAAAGTAAATATGATAGCAACACTGTTTATTCTGGAATTTCTAAGTTGCTATCATATTTAGGAGAAATAGCAGCAGACTAATATGGATCAAACACAATTTGCACTGGAAAATCCAATCCTAGATGATGATTCTAGCAAGCAGTCTCAGACGGCTGATTCTAGGTTGTCAGAAAATAAAATTCATTCCAAGACTCCTGACCCTACTCGAGTCAAACTTGGCCAAGGGAGAAAAAAAATAGTTATTTTTTCTATCTTGGGCTTTTTATTTTTTCTTGCGGCCTTATTGGCTTTGTTTTTTTTGGGGAGAAAACCTGAGGAAAATTTGACTGACAAGCTTAGTAATAAAAATTTTCCCATTATCAAAAAAGAAATGAAATTCGAAGATGAGTTTTCCGAGATTTATTCAGATCTCAAAGAAGCAGATCCCGCTTTAAATACTTTACCTTTTCCTCCAGTAGATTTGGATTTTAACTTGTTTGTAGTAGAGGAAGAATAATCAAATGTTTAAGATAGTGATTTCTAGTTTTTTAGCTGTATTATCAGTTTTTATTTTCAGTCTCTCCGTTTTTAAATCAAAGAGAAAACAATTTTATTCTGATACTAACTATTTGATTCCAATAGGAATTTTTGTTTGGGGTGATGCTCTCATTTTGGCGCCTTTTTGGATGATCTCGTCCATCATTTTTATGTTTTGGCCAATACTATGGATATTTAGGTATGTTTTGTTGTTTTGGATTTTTCGTAGCGCTTATGAGGTTGTGTTTTGGATCAATCATCAGGTGATTCAAAAAAACTATAAACCACCACTATTTCGTAAAATAAAGTGGTTGGGAGCTGAAGAAGCGGGTATTCTATATCAGCTCTTAAATATGTGTCAGCTAATTTTGTTTTTGACTATTTTGTTAATTAGTTTTTCGTTCTGAATCTGATTTTTTCAGGCTCCACAATATAAAAAGTAATATTATCCAATAACTTATAGAAAATAATGGATAATGTTGGTTGGCGTAGATAGTTGAGCTTATTCTCTCTATTAGTCCGGCAATTACTGCTACATGTAGACTGATATTAAAAATATATTTGAAGCTAAATTTATTGAAAATTCTGACAAAGAAAAACAATATTAGTGTATCAATTAATTTGCCAATGAAAATGAAAAGCATAAATAAAGGGACAATTAAAAAAACTGCAAAACGCTTATAAAAATTAAGAGTATTGTGAACATTCCTCTGGGCTTCGGAGATTTGTTCTGGAATTGACGACTTATCAATCATGAAAGCAGTTTTGAAACCGGGAGTTTCGTTGAGAGATAGTGCCGTATATTCTCCTCTAAGATTTGAAATAAAAACCTGATTGAT
>JBDLIL010000022.1:0-14881 GCA_039714855.1 Patescibacteria group bacterium | reverse complement strand
TAAAAATCATCAGTTGGCTAGAGCGCCCCGCCGTGGCGGGGAGGTCGCGAGTTCGAGTCTTCCCGCATTTTGCGGGACAGGCTGTTTCCCGCTCAGTTTTTTACTTGATTAAAATATTTCAAATAGAAAGTCAAGAATTGGATTACTAAAAGTATAGCCTGTACAATGATGTCTTATGCTATCAATAGCTCACGGCGTTACCGGTGCTTTTATTGCTACTAAAATTGGTAATCCCCTAATTTCCTTTCCTATCATCATCGCTTCTCATTTTTTTGAGGATTGGTTGCCACACTGGGATGTGGGTACTGGTTTGAGCAGAGGTCTTCGGACAAAAAAAGATGCTTTTTTATATGAGTTAGTTGATTTGGCTGTAATGTCAGCTCTACTCTATTGGTTTTGGCAATTGGGTAATCCAGAAATTGCTTGGCAAGCATATTATGGAGCCTTTGTAGGTCTTTTGCCAGATTTTATCGCGGCTCCTAAAGTATTTTTAAATATAAATCTTTTTTTCGCGAAGCCAATTGATAAATTGCACGACATGTTTCACAATTCTATTCCACATAAACTTCTCGGATTAATTCCTCAGGCCATAGTAGTTTTGGTAATTTATTTTTTAAGATAATTTTTTTCACTCCTGCTATAATAGTCTCGTGATAATCAAGAATAAACAACAGCGCAAGACTTATAAAGAGGCTTGTCATATTTCTACACAGATACTGCGAGAGCTATATAACATGTTGGAGGTAGGACTTTACCCAATTGAAGTAGACAAAAGAGCTTTTGAGCTTTGTAAGAAATGGGATGTTATCCCTTCATTTTATGGAGTGCAGGGCAAAAAGAGCAAGTATCAACATGCGACTTGTATCCAGATAAATGACGCTGTGGTGCATGGTATACCAAGTAAAACAGACAAAATAAAAGATGGAGATCTGGTAACAGTAGATTTTGGGATTATTTACGAAGGTTTTTATACAGATCATGCTTTTACAGTAGGAATTGGTAATGTGAATGCTGAAGATAAGAGATTATTAAAAATAGCTAAAGATACAGTTTTAGCAGCAGTTCAGTTAGCCAAAGTGGATGCCATGACGGGAGATTTGGGTAATATTATGATAAGTAAAGCTCAGAAAAATGGTTTTGATACTGCTAAGAAGTATGTAGGTCATGGTATTGGTAAAAGATTACACGAATATCCAGAAATTCCTACATTTGGAATCAAGAATACTGGGATGCCACTAAGGAAGGGCATGGTTTTATGTATTGAAGCACAACTGATGATAGGTAGTGATGAATTAAAAAATGATAAAGATAATTGGACGGTGAGAACAAAAGATGGTAGCAAGTCTGTGATGTTTGAATATATGGTAGAAGTGGGTAAAAACGGACCAAAAATTCTTACAGATACAAGTAAGTGGGAGCTGGTGAAAAGCTGAGTTTATATTATTGACAATTGTGTCATATATAGCACAATGTTGGGAGTAAAAAGTGAAAAACCTAGTAGCTTTAGATCTCTTGGCTACAAAAGAGCTCAGTTCTTTTTCAAAAGAGGTAGAGGCTAGATTCTATGATCTTTTCGAAATTTTGAGCAAAGAAGGTAGATTAGAAATGCTCTTTGCAAAGAAAGTGGGAATCAAGCCATTTGAAATTAGAATTAAGCATAAGGGTCAATGACGAGCTATTTACGCTTATATATTCAAAAATCAAGTGATAATTCTATCCGCTTTTCAAAAGAAAACACAAAAGACACCAAGGAAAGAATTAGTAAAAGCTTTAAAAAGGCTTAAGAAATATTAGAAAGGAGTAGATATGAAAAAAAATAACACTATTTCGCTCAATCAGTGGGGTCAGCAATTCACACCAGCTCAAAAACAAAAAGCCAAAAAAGCTAACGACTACTATGCTGTTGTTGAAGAATTTAAAAAAACTAGAAGAAAATTAGGACTTACTCAACAGCAATTGGCAGATAAAGTGGGGACTGATCGTACTGTAGTCACCAAAATTGAAACTGGAGCCAGAAATACTACTCTAAATAGCCTGATGATGTTTGCTGAAGGTATGGATAAAAAACTTAAAATAAGTTTCGTTTAGTGGCACTGCTATCTACCCGCCTCTGGAGGGGACTGTGTAGGGAACTACTTCTCGATAAACTCTTTTGATTTATTGGATTTAAACTTCTCTCCAATTTTAAATTGAACTAACACAAAAATAACAAACATTGCTAAAAAATAATAAAGCGAAAAACCATAGTACTCAAATTTCCAAATTTGAGTCGTAGCAAATGTAATAAAACCACTTAATGCTGACAAAAACCAAGGCCAACCAATCTCAGTTTCGGGAAAATAGAAGCTTTTTCTTATTGTTGGTAAAGCAGCCAACAAATCGGCAAGGATGCTAAAGATAATAGCGATATTTCCGATTTTTGTAACATACCACAAAGCTAGTCCGACTAATGAAAGAAGTCCACAAATTAAATCAAAAGGTAATATCTTCCAATATGCATTTTTATTAAGAAATGATGAGATCAAAATCATTAATGGAAAAACTCCTACGCTTAGAGTCATAAGTGATTGTATACCCACCTCTTGAGATTTCTGAGCGAAGAATGCAACAAAAGGGGCGATTGACCATAAGAAAAAAGTTACCTTATTCGGTTTAACTCTACCTTTGATAACCTCAACTATGTAAGCAATTGATCCAAAGCTGTTTAGAACTATGCCACTAAGAATTAAAGTCTGAATTAACATTGTTGGATTATATCTTTTTTTGAGAATTTTGGTCAGAACCTTTTCCAGAGGATAATTAAAACTGTACTACAGTGCTATAAATTTATTTAATCTAAAATAGATTGATATGTAGGTATATATTGGAAATGGATGGCACCGCTGCCTGCCCGCCTTTGGAGGGAACTATGTTAGGAATTATTTGCCACTAATGATTAATAATGAAATCCCTCGAATGGCTCTTTGCCATTCTCCATAACAAACACTTTTCCTGTTGTTTTATTATCTTTTTGACAAAGCTCAACTATCTTATCTGCAATTTTTTCTGGCGAAATAGCTTCGTCTATATATTGTGGAAAGTATTTTTCATATTCTTCTGTGGCAGTATCGGAAGGTGAAACACAATTAACCTGAATGTTTTTGTCTTCTAGCTCCTGTGATAAACCAATTGTCAAATCTTCTAAGGCTCTTTTGGAAGCAAAATATGGCAACCATCCTTTTGCTCCATTTTGAAAAGTTCCAGATAAATTTACTATTTTTGACCCTGATTTCATTTTGGGCAACAAGCCATGTACTAAAAGCGATGGAGCAGTAAAGCCAACCGCGTGAGTATCTAGAATTGTTTTTTGGTTAAATGACTGATAAGCAGTATCAGCAAAAACTTTATCTTTACCATGCCAAATACCAGCAATATTAACAATTGCATCAACGCTATCAACTTTTTCTAAAATACCCCCAATTAAATTATTAATAGAATCCAAATTGCTTAAATCAGTTACCAAAACTGTAGATTTGCTTCCAATTTCATTAATCAAATCAGCTGTTTCTTCCAATTTATCTTTTGATCTAGCAATTAAAAAAATGTGAAATCCATCTTCAGCCATTTTTATTGAAGTTGCTCTACCTATACCTGTACTAGCACCTGTGACAATTGCATTTTTCATATGCCTAATTATACCAATAAAAAGCATAAGAAGTTCTAACCACATCACAAATTTCCAAAGAAAAAATTACTTAGCCAAGAACAACTAGTTCGAATCCTACTAGACCTAGTAAGGTTTTGGTGTGTGTCTCTTGAGGAAAAAGTAGTGAAAATGAGGGATGCCCGACTAGGTACCCTTCGCCAAGGCTACGGATACTCTAGAAATCCTTTCATCTTTTAACAATTCATCCTTCGCTAAAGCAACGAGTCTTTTATAAGCAAATGCTTTTCCTGATCCTGACTTCAAATATTTTTCGAAATCTTCTGCTTGTTTCTGTGTTGGAAAAACACAGTACCAAACAAGAATCCATGGAGCATGTCCTTTAGTTGATTTTGAAACACTATTGTTATGTTGCTGAAATCTGTTTTCTAAATCTGAGGTAGAACCATAATAAAAAATATTTGAAGATTTACTGAAGAGAATATAAGTGTAGTGCATTTTAAAAGGGCAAAATCATCCGTAGCTTCAGCGTAGAATGAGATGCCCGACTAGGATTCGAACCTAGATTGAAGGCTTCAAAGGCCTCTGTCCTGCCGTTAGACGATCGGGCAATATGTGATCGAGAGACTTGATTGTAACAAAATTACTCGAGACTTGCAGGCTGAGTTTTATTATTATCAGTGCTAAACTGGAAACTATTTTATGACAGATAAAAAATCGTGGCTCTGAAAAAGTTGCTCTCAGATTTTGGCAATACTAATAACTACAAGACTTCTCTCTTCAAAAACTCTAAAACACGCTCAACATGCCCTTTTACTGAGAAGTGTTTATAGGTTTTTATTATCTCTCCTTGAGGGTTCAAAATAAAAGTTGCTCTTTTGATTTTTATTGATTTATTTCCAAACCAATTTCTTTCACTTACTACCCCGAATGACTTCATCAGCTTCAGATCTTCGTCAGACCACAGATCAAAACTTAAATTATATTTTGATGAAAACATTCGTAGCAATTTGCAGCTTTTGATACTAACAGCCACAATAGAGACTTTTAGTTTATGTATATCACTGCTGTAGTCTCGCAGATCGCACGCCAAAGCAGCATTGTCTTCCTCATCATTTTCAGGGAAAAAATGCAAAACAATATATTTTCCCTGAAGTTTTCTCAGATAAATTTCATTATCAAGAATATTAAGTACTTGAATGTCTAGAAAGTTGGAGTGGTTTTTTGTCATAGGTGCCTATAAAAAGTAGTATGTTTAATTGTATGATAAGTACATATATTTTTGCAAATAGTGTCCTATAACTTGACACTTAGAGCCATGAGTGTTACTATACTTCCCTGTTGTTAGAGCAAAAGCTTTCTCAACTTGGGTTAAGCACGCGCACGCTTCTTGTCTTTTCCTATTTTATTTTTTAAGCGATAAGCATATATGAGTTATTTTAATCGTTCTTTTTCTAGTTCTAATACTAGATCTAATTCGCGTCCTAAAAAACGTTTTTCCAATAGTAAGTTTAGTGGTCATGGTAGATTTAGAGGCAGAGGCAGAAATGGTGGTGGTAAAAGACAAGCCAGCTTTGATCCCAGCCACGTAGTAATGCAAGCTAGTGTGAGCAGGCCTGAAGCTAAGCAGCAAGAAGAATATATTACGATAAATAAATTCACTGATTTTAATATTAGTGATGAATTAAAAAAGAATATTACAACTAGAGGTTATACAACCCCTACCCCAATCCAAGACCAAGCTATTCCTCATATTATCGATGGCAGAGATGTCGTTGGCATCGCCAATACAGGCACTGGTAAAACAGCAGCCTTTTTGATTCCTTTGCTAGATAAAATTGCGGAAGGTAGTGGTGAAAAAGTTTTGATTATCGTCCCTACCAGAGAATTGGCCCTGCAAGTTCGTGATGAGCTGAGAGCTTTTTCCGGTAGGATGAGGATCTTCTCTACTCTTTGTATTGGTGGGTCTTCTATTCACAGACAAATTGAATCTCTACGTAAAGGTAGTGATTTTGTAATAGGTACACCGGGCAGAATTAAAGATCTTAATCAAAGACGAAAAATCAGATTTGAAGAATTTTCCAACATCGTTTTAGATGAAGTTGATCGCATGCTCGACATGGGCTTTGTGCATGAAATTAGGGCAATTATTGATCGTTTGCCCGAAGAAAGACAGTCTTTATTTTTTTCAGCTACCATGACCGATAGAGTGAGAGAAATCATGAAAGGTTTTTTGAAAAACCCTGTTTCTGTCAGCGTAAAAACCCAAGATACTGCTGATAATATAAATCAGGAAATTTTAAAAATTAAAGGTAGGTCTAAAATAGATATGCTGCACGATTTGTTAATTTCTGATGGTTTTGAAAAGGTTTTGGTTTTTGGTAGAACAAAGCGAGGCATGGAAAGATTGTCACGAGATTTGCAAGACAGAGGCTTCAGAGTAAATGCCATACATGGTAATAAATCTCAAGGTCAAAGGCAAAGAGCTTTGAAAGAATTCAAAACTAATAGATTGCAGGCTCTTATAGCCACAGATGTAGTTGCTAGAGGTGTGGACATAGACGACATTACTCACGTAATCAATTTTGACTTGCCAGAGTCTTATGCTGACTATATTCATAGAATAGGCCGCACTGGTCGTGCTGACAAGGTAGGCACCGCTATTACTTTTGTGGGATAATGTCGGGATACTTGTCGGGATACTGTCGGGATACTCTAAATTTATGTTAAAATTAATTTATGTATAATCCCAAATTTGCTATCACTAGCGATGTTAGCAATGCTTTGATCGAAATTGAAAAATTGAAGCAAAAAATTGATATTGCAAAAATTCTTCCTCAACAAATAATTCGTCTCAGACATAGGGCAACAGTTGATGATGTTCATAGCTCTACCACTATTGAAGGAAATCCATTGAGTAAGGATCAGGTGGAGCAAGTTTTTAGTGGCAAGTTAAATTCCAAAGACTATTCAATAATTGAAGTTGCAAATTACAAAAAAGCTTTGGATTGGATCAGTAAAAATTATAAAGAAACAAAAATAATTACTGAAAAAGAAGTTTTACAACTGCATGATTTTGTAGCAAGAGATTTGTTGCCAAAATCAAAAGTTGGCAAGTTTCGCGCTGGTCCTGTGTATGTGATTGATATTGAGAATAATCGCGAAGTAATCCGTTATGAAGGTCCAGCAGCAAACAAATTGTCAAGATATTTAGAAGATTTGTTTGAATGGCTAGTAAAGGAAAAAAAACTTCATCCTATTATTAAGGCAGCTATTCTTCATTATGAGTTTGTTTCTATTCATCCTTTTAGTGATGGTAATGGGCGTGTAACTAGACTTTTAGTAAAACTATTTTTGTATCAAGGTGGTTATGATTTTAGAGGTGGTTTGAGTCTTGATACTTTTTATCTCGAAAATCGCTTGAGATATTATGAGGAGCTAAATCAAGGTTTGAATTACGCCGATCAAAGAAAAGCGGATTTAACAAATTGGTTAAATTTCTTCGTCACTGGTTTTTTTGCAAGTGTGGAAAAATTAGCGAGTCAGGTTACTGTTCTATCTGTTGTAAAAAATGATTCCAATCTGAATTTTTCTGAAAATGATATTGCAATTATTGATTATATTAAAAATTTTGGCTCAGTTTCATCTAGTAATATTACGGATATGCTTGGCATAAATGAGAGAACAGCTCAGCGGAGATTAAAAAGGTTGGTTGAAGATAAAATAATTATCCAAACGGGTGCAGCTAGGAATATTAGGTATGAGCTATCAAAATAGTTTTTAGTAGGCACCGCTATTACTTTTGTGGGGTAAGTTGTTAGAATGTAGCAATGAGAAAGTTGCTAGATTTTATAGATGAGCACGGGATCTTTGCCGCTGCTTTGTTTTTGCTTATTTTTATTCCCTTGTATCCCAAAATCCCTTTATTTGAAGCTATACCGGGATATCTAGTACGAGTCAGACTCGAGGATGTTTTGGTGGGAATTACTGGATTGTTTTGGTTGATTCAAGCTTTACGTAAGAAAATAGAAATTAATTGGCCGATGCTAGTATTGGTAATTGCTTATGCTTTTATTGGCTTAACTTCACTGCTGGTAGCAGTATTTTTGCAGCAGACTATCCCCTCTCAGTTCTTGCATATAAGCAAGTCAGCTTTGCATTATTTTAGATATTTAGAATATTTTTCTGTTTTCTTTTTTCTTTATAGCGGCGTGAAGAGTAAAAAGCATGTTCAAATTGCTGTGACAGGATTAGTTCTTAGCGTAGCTTTGATTAGTATTTATGGTTTTGGGCAAAAGTTTTTGCAGTGGCCAGTTTATTCCACTATGAATCGGGAGGCTAGCAAAGGTGTAGCCCAGACTTTGGCTGCCGGAGCGAGAGTGCATTCGACCTTTGGTGGTCATTATGATTTGGCAGCTTATTTAGTCATTACTCTACCTATTCTCTTAACTCTAATTTTATATATTAAAAATTTTAAAATAAAAGTAATAAGCAGTTTGATATTTATTAGCGGTGTTTCATTGCTTTTACTGAGTGCTTCTAAAATGGCTTTCTTGGCTTTTTTAATTGCAATAACTTTACTTTTAATAAACAAATTTAGTTTTAAATATATTTTAGGTTTAGGAATATTTGGGATTGCTTTATTAAGTTTATTTTTAGTTATTGTTGGTGGCAAATATAAAGAAAGTTTATTTAATAAAATTACTGATTCCCAAGTTACTAGTAGCCAATTTGATGAAACCTGGTCCTCCAATACTCGCAAGTACGGCTTGTCTATGGGAATTAGATTGGATACCCTTTGGCCACAAGCTTTATATGGATTTAGCATTAATCCTTGGACAGGCAAGGGCTATGCCACGCTGAATAAATTAGGAATTGGTGAATTTACAGAGTCCGACAGTACTGATAACAATTATTTAAGAGCATTGGGAGAAACAGGCATCTTAGGTTTTATATTTTTCTTTGCTGCAGCTCATTATTTATTTTTTAATATTAGAAAATCTAAATCTAAAGATAGTTTAATTAAAATATTAAGACTTGGATATTTAGCTAGTTTTTTTGGGCTTTTAATAAACGCACTAGTAATAGATGTTTTTGCAGCTAGCAAAGTGGCTTTTAGTTTTTGGGCAATTTCTGCCTTAGTGTTGAAATCTAGTCGTTTGGATAATGAGAAAAAATTAATTTTAGAAGATAAAAAAATTATTAAATCTTGGGCTAATAAATTCAAAAATAATTATTTATTAATAATAATATTAGTTATCTTTATTTTGCTAGCACAGAAAAGACCTTTTTCAGAATACAGCCCAGTACAAAGTTTTTCTAATAATCAGCATGCTGCTATTTATGTTCGTAGTGCTATTTGTCTCGCAAAAGATTTTACTAGCTGTCAGCAGCTTTTGGGTGAAGTTTCTACGTATGTCTTGCCATATATTATTTATCTAGTTCCCTTTTATTTTATTTTTGCTCATCCTAGTATGTACTATTTTGCCAATTTATTTTTAGCAATATTTATTATCATTGCTATTTATACTCTTTCTAAAAAATTTAAATTTTATAAAAGTTTGGAAAAATTACTTGTGGTTTTTATATTATCAATATTAATTATTTTTAATACTAAGGTAAGCGAAATAATCTTAAATAATTTTAGAGATAGCTATGACACTCATCAGTATCGAGCGGTAAGGCGCATGAATATTCTGGCAGAAAATTTAGCCGATCCCGATCAAGTTCCAGTAATACTAAGCCATTTAAACCCAGATTATATAAGTTTGTTTAAAAATTCTGATTATAAAATAATAAAATTGCAAGATAATTTGGAAAATAATTATCCCTACTTCGCCAAGGCTTCGCAGGACTGGCAAAATTTGTATTTTTCCAATGCTGCTAGGCATGTTCAAGATGAAGCTGAAATTAATAATATTTTAGATTTGAGTAAAAAATTTGCTTTGAGTTTAGAAAGCATTGATTGTGAGCATAGATGTAATATTTTCAAAATACTGGAACAAAAATTAAAAATAACTTCTCAGCCAATTACTGCTAATCAAAAAACTTTTGCTAAAAAAGAAACTCATAAAATTATTTTATCTACCAATAAAGTGGCTAGATTTTTTAATCCTAAGCAAAATAGCATCAATAATATAAATAGATATAAAAAATTATTTAATAATTTCGATGTTGATGCTTTTATATTTGTGGGCAAAAGCATTGACAAAATAGAAGTAAATCATGGTTTTAATTTTAGGCAGGGATTTATAGATCCAATAAATAAGCCGGTAGTTTACGCCATTAGTGATCATACTAGTGATAGTAGTGAGTATGGCCCAGCTCATCAAAGATTTGTGTTGGGCAATAAATTAATTTTGTTTTTAGATGACAATAAAGAAGAGCCTAATCAAAATCAGAAAATCTTCTTTTTTGACACTTTATTACAACTTTATCAAAATCCAGAAATTACAGACTTTATAATTATTAGTAATTCTTTAGATTGGACAGAGCAGCTTACAGAAGAAGATAAAAAAGTTACCACTCAGTATTCAGAAAATTTAAAAGTAAATTGGCATCTTTTTGCTGACAAAAGCAGCTTAGAAAAATCTCCTGAAGAAGTTTTGGATTTTATTAAAAAAGATTTCAATTATATAAATACTTACTTTGACGAAGAGCCTGTGAACCGGGTTTGGGTGTTGGAATTGGATGTAAACGGAATCGAGATTAATTCGCAAAAGATTATAGAAAATTTTTGATAAGAGAAAACTATATGTTTTGGCAATGTTCTTCAAATAAATCGCTGTGCTAGGATAGCTTATGATACTTAAAGCAATTTCCAAAAACCCTGCCTTATTAAAAGCAGCTGTATATGGTGCCAACGATGGTATTATTACTACTTTTGCAGTGGTGGCTGGTGTGGCTGGCGCTGGACTAAATGCCAAAGTTGTTTTAATTCTTGGTATAGCAAATATGATTGCTGATGGACTGAGTATGGGTTTGGGTGATTTCTTGGGTGAGCGCTCTGAGCGTAAATTAAAAGCTCATCAGAAGGATAAAGACGATTGTGAATGTAAAAATGCTTGGCACACTGGATTGATAACGTTTGTAGCTTTCGTAATAGCAGGAACTTTTCCGCTGATTCCTTACTTATTGCAGATGGTCAACATTTGTAGTTTGTGTTTTGCTGATCAATTTAAATTGTCAATTATTTTTACTGCTCTTATTTTATTTGCAGTCGGAAGTTTGCGAACATTGCTTACTAAAGGTTCATGGATTAAAAATGGTTTGGAAATGTTGGGTATTGGGGCTATAGCCGCTGTAGTAGCCTACGGTTTGGGAATGTGGGTGGAGAGTATGGTGAGCGGATGAGTCCCCTCTTATTAAAGAGGGGCAGATTCAGCTTTAGCTGAATTCGGGGTGTTTGTTTTCAATCCAAATACGAATAGAATCTAAAACACTTTGTATATCTTTTTTTACCTCTTTCTCTGAAAATCTAAATACAACTATATCTAAATTTTCAATATTATTTTGTCTTACTAAGTCATATTCTGATTTAAAGTCGTGACTCTCTCCGTCGATTTCTATAACAAGCCTTAATTTCATGCAGAAAAAGTCTACTATGTAATTTAAAATAGGTTTTTGTCTATTAAAATCATAGCCCAACATTTTTTTTCCTTTAAGCTCGTTCCAAAGCATAATCTCTGCTCTAGTGCTATGATTTCTCAAATAACTAGCTCTCTGTTTTAATTTGGGGTCATAAGGAATTATAGTTCCCATAAACACCTCTATCTGGCTAACGCCAGATGTCTCCTCTTTAAGTTAAGAGGAGAGTTTATTTTCTCAGCACAGCGTATCTATTCAAATTCTCTTTGCCATCGGCATTAAAGCTAGATGCTAATTGTAATCCTGATTCTTCAACTAATTTTTCTATTTCTTCGTCAGTAAAACTATGACAATATCTGTGAGCCGTTTTTCCTCTTTGCCAATCTAAAATAAAATCATTTTTTTCTAATTCTTTTTTATTAATTTTCACTAATCCAGGGTTTACTACTTTGCGCATGAGTCTTTCGGATTTATGAAATTGCCAGAAAGCAATAATTAGATATGAGTTTTTGGGTAATAAATCAGCTAATAATTTTAATAATTTAACTCTAATTTCAAAACTAGGTAGATGATGCATGAGGCCAAAAGCGACTACTAAATCATAGTTTTCACTTTTTAATCTATTTTTAAAATTGTCGTTAAGCAATTCACTAACTAGGTCAACTTGTTGAAATTGAGATCTGATGCATGAATTGTGATTTATGAGTTTTTCTTCAGCGATTTTAAGCAAATCGGCATTGCTATCTAGGCCAAAATAATTAATTTTGAGTTTAGGAAATTTTTGAATCAAAAACTCAGCAAAGCGAGCATTGCCGCAACCCAAGTCTAGCACTTTTGGTGATTTATGACTTATGAATAGTGAACTTAATTGAGGTATTAGTTTTTCCCAACCCTGCCATGCGGAGTTTCTAGAATCACTAAAACTATCTGCTACAGCTTGGTAAAATTTAGTATTGAGATTATTAAGATCTTGAATTATTTTTTTGTTCATATAAGTCATGCTATTATATCTCCAGAAAGGGAAAATATGAGCGAACAAATTATACTTGTCCTGCAAGATATTGGAGTGGATAGGATTGAATTTAAAAAGATGGTAAAAAAAGCAAATTTGGATTATGAGGTAATATGGGAAGAAAAGAATATTAATCAGGCAGATGATGTAAGCGGAATTGTGACAGTGAAACACAAAGTAGATAAAGACTTATTAAATAGATATTCTAATATTAAATTTGTAGCCTGTTCTTTTACTGGTTTTGACCAGGTTGATTTAAACCTCTGTCGTGAAAGAAATATTGCTGTTTTTAATGTACCTGCCTACTCTACCAATTCTGTAGCTGAGCTGACTATTAGTTTAGCAATTTCGCTTTTAAGACAAATTCCTGAAGTGATGCCTGTGGCTAGATCTGGAGATTGGAGTGCTCTTACAGCTGGAATAGAATTGTTCGGTAAGACTATTGGGATAGTCGGCACTGGAGAAATTGGTCTCAGAGTAGCTGAATTATTTAATGCTTTTGGTTGCAAACTTATCGCTTGGTCAAAAACTAAAAGGCAAGAGTTTGTAGATTTAGATGGTAAATATCTTGATACTTTAGAAGAGCTTTGTCAGCAAGCAGATGTTATTACTGTTCATGTGCCTCTCAATGAGCAGACTAAAAATTTGATAAATAAAAAACATTTTGAGCTTATGAAGCCCTTGGCTTATTTGGTGAACACGGCTAGAGGGCCGATTGTAAATCAAGTTGATTTGACTCAAGCTTTAAATGAGAAACAAATTGCAGGAGCTGCCATAGATGTTTATGATCAAGAACCATTGCCAAAAGATGATCTGTTAACAAAAGCAAGTAATTCTTTACTTACACCTCATATTGCATATAAAACCAAAGAAGCTTTGCAGCGTAAGGCCCAAATTACTGTGGATGGGATTAGGGCTTTTGTGGATGGCAAGAGATTGAATAGAATTGATTAATTTAGAATGGAAAACCTAATTTTAATAAGCACGATTTTGACAATTCATTTTTTTGCTTGGTTGACGCCAGGCCCTCTCTTTGTTTTGATAGTTAGGAACTCTGTAATTTATTCTCGCAAGACAGGATTTTGGACAGCAGCAGGTATTGCTCTAGGAAATTTGATCCATGTTACTTATTCGGTAACTGGTATAGCACTAATCATTTCAAACTCAAATTTTCTATTTAATATTATTAAATATTTGGGGGTAGTTTACTTGACGTATTTGGGTGTCAAAACCTTGCAATTAAATATTGTCAGCAAAAAATCAGAATCTAAAGAAAAACAAAAAGATATTTCGAGATTTTCAGCATTTAAAACAGGCTTCTTAACAAATATTTTGAGCCCAAAAGCATCTCTATTTTTTGCCAGTATATTTGCTAGTGTATTTGCAGCTAGCGCTCCTATTTGGGTAATAATTTTTTTAGTAATCATTATGCCGCTAAATTCACTTTTTATGGCGTCGCTGTTAAGTATCTTTTTTACACAAAATAGAGTCTTACTTATTTATAATAAATATCAAAATTTAATTAATAAAAGCTTAGGTGGAGCGTTGATATTATTGGCATTACTAATATTATTATTTTAACTATGACAAAGCGAAAACCTGTTTGGGATATTTTATCTGACGAGCAAAGGCGCAAATATGTTAGCGATATAATTGATCATTTCGCCACGGAGCGCGATCAAGAAATCGGCATGATTGCCGCGGAACAAATCTTAGATTTTTTCCTAGAATTGATTTTCAAAGATGTTTATCAAAAAGGCGTAAAAGACGCTAAAAAAATAGTTGAGCAAAGGTTGGGTGATTTGGAGCTGGAGATGCTTGCACTGAGCGATCCCGCTTAGCGGGAGAGTCGAAGTGGGGTTGTTGGGAGAGGAGCAATTGCCATATGTTAAAAAAAGCAATAAATAAATATCATATTCAGTTGGCATTTTTTTCATTTTATCTTTTGGTTCAAACTTTGTTATTAAGATTTGTTTATCAGTGGTATGCTCGTGAAGCATACAAAATAACAGCTTGGTCAGTTTTTCCAATTTTAATAGCAATAATTTTAGTTTTTATCAAAAAAAATAAGTGGAACAAAGCAGATTTGGGATTAAGAGTTGATAATATTAAAAAAGCATTGCCTCTTTACTCTTTTATTACTCTTTTGCTTGTTTTTGGTGTAATTTTATTGAAGCAAGTGTTGAGTAGACCAATTCGTCCAGATTTATTTACTTCATGGCATTTTAGAGGCTTGTTTATTTTGTCATCACTCGCTCAAGCATTTATTTTTAAAAGTTATTTGGTTAAATTGCAGTCATTAGTTATGAGTAGTAATTTGCAAATTATTTTACTAAACGGATTCTTGTTTGGTTTGATGCACACCATGGTAATTGCCGAGCCAATTTGGTTTTCTTTTTTAACTGCTTTTGTGATGGGAGCAGTGTTTGCTTATGTTTATCTAAAATATCCCAATTTGATTCTAGCAACAATTTCCCATGCTATTATTAATTTTTTAATATCGCTCTCGTGCTTTTTTAGTTTTAAATGCTGACCTCACCTATCTGAAAATTTTTCGTCAGGCTCAAAATTTGTCAGATGTCCTCTCCAAGTCTGGAGAGGAGTTTGCTGAGGTATAATACTCCTCATGTTAACCCAAG
>JBDLIL010000021.1:0-15345 GCA_039714855.1 Patescibacteria group bacterium | reverse complement strand
CAGAGCGTAATCTAATGAGCGTGAAGAATTAAAAATGAAAAAAATAAAGATAATCTTTTTCGGCTCTTTCCAGCACTACTCTACTATTATTTTAGAAAGATTAATCAAATCAAATTTAGTTGACATTGTGGGAGTGGTCACTACTCCTCCTATGCCTGCTGGACGCAAGAAAATCTTAAAAAAAACCCATGTGCATGAATTTGCTGAGAAAAATAATTTAAAAATCTTTATTCCCGAGACATTAGACGAGCAATATTTAATTGCTAACCTTGCCTGCCGGCAGGCAGGTATCCAGTATCTGGCACCCGATTTATTCTTAACTGCCGGATACGGCAAACTTTTGCCAAAATCTTGGCTAGATTACCCCAAACTTGGCTCACTCAATTTGCACTTCAGTCTTTTGCCAAAATACAGAGGTGCCAACCCTGCCGAGTGGGCTATTTTGAATGGTGAAAAAGAAACCGGCATCACTCTCATAGAAATGAGTGAAAAGTTTGATCAAGGTGCCATGCTCGCTCAAGCTAAAATCTCTATTAATGATAATGACACCAGAGAAACTGTTTATGAAAAACTCTATAAACTTGGAGCTGATAAATTAGCACAGTGGTTATTAGACTACAGTAATAACAAGTTAACTCAAACTCCCCAAGGCAAATCTCCTACTCCCTATGCCAAACGCTTAAAACGCCAAGACGGCTTCATAGCTTGGGAAGATATTAAAAACGCCATGGAAAATTACCCTGTAGAGACACGCCATAGCGTGTCTCAAAACATAGCACGCAAAGTCAGAGCACTAACTGGCTTCCCAGGCGTTTGGACACTAATACCAACTAAAAATAATCAGAGACGCATGAAAATATTATCATGTAAAGTAAAAGAAAATAAATTAATTTTAGAAAAAGTCCAAATAGAAGGACAAGACAAAGCAAATTGGAATCAGGTGAAAAATATAGTTATTTCTTAGTTTCTGGCTTTTTCCAGTGTGTAGTTACACCGTCTTTTTTGAGTTTGCGCAAAATCTTGGTAGGCACCCTCATTCTTTGCTTTACACCATCTACGAGCACAGTCACGGTATGAAGATTATATTTAAAAGTGTGTTTACTTCTGTTTTTGGCGTGAGAAACTCTGTTGCCAACATGCGCTACTCGTGGGTACTTTAATGCAAACTTTGCCATAAGACTTGAGATTATATCATAGCCCAACTATGTTACACTACTCTTATGCTATCTCTACTCTCCGCTAACCCTATTGCCTTTTTCGTTGCCATGGGGGGTTTGATTATCGCCATTACTATTCATGAGGCAGCTCACGCCTTCATGGCTGATTATTTAGGCGACCCTACGCCTAGAGCAAATGGCAGGACAACACTAGATCCTAGAGCCCACTTAGACCCCATGGGTACTCTTATGCTTATACTTTTTCGCTTTGGCTGGGGAAAACCTGTAGGCTTTGACCCCTATAATCTTAAAAACCCTATTCGCGATACTTCCTTAATAGCCCTGGCAGGTCCGGCTTCTAACATTATCCTAGCTGTAATCCTAGCAATGACTGTTAATTTGGGATTGGTTTCAGGGTTTCTTGCAGTTGCCCTATCCTATGTAATTACTATCAATATAGTTTTGGCAATTTTCAATTTGGTACCTGTTCACCCCCTGGATGGCAGCAAAATTATACTTACTCTCTTGCCCGCAGATACCGCTATGGAGTATGAGAATTTCATGCGCCGCTATGGCATGATAGTGCTGATTCTCTTAATTCTTCCTTGGGGAGGTACTTCCCCTATTCACCAACTTATTTGGCCAGTGATCGAAACGATAGTAGATATTTTGCTTTAAACTGAACAATTTTTGTATTTACTTCGTATAATTTATACTCAAAATATTTTCCCAAAAATAATCCTAATATTTCGCCATATCTTCGCCATCACTCTATATTTATTTTTGAACATGAAAGGTACGCTGAAATATCTAATTTAAACTATATATAAAGCAAAAATATAGTGAAAAATTAAACCAGTTGACAAGTACTTTGTATAGTAATATCATATACAAATGAATCTTGATAAATTAGTAAAAAGTCGCAAAGGATTCGATTGGGATGATGGAAATAAAAACAAAAATTGGATTAAACACAAAGTATCAGAAGTTGAAACTGAGGAGGCATTTTTAAATGAACCGCTAATCTTTAGCTCAGATAAAAAGCATTCAGATACTGAAATAAGATATAAATGTTTAGGACAAACAAACAAAAACAGAAAATTATTTATTAGTTTTACTATCAGAAGTAACAAAATTAGAGTTATTTCAGCCAGAGATCAAGATAAAAAAGAAAGAAAAGCTTATGAAAAATCTTAAACCAATACCAAAGTTTAAAAATGAAAACGAAGAGAGAGAATTCTGGGCAACTCACTCCTCAGTCGACTATGTTGATTGGAGCAAGGCAAAGAGAGTTTCTTTTCCAAATCTAAAGCCAAGTGACAAAACTATTTCTTTAAGAGTCTCTAGCTCTCTACTTGATAGAATAAAACTAGAGGCAAATAAAATGAGCGTTCCCTATCAATCTCTAATGAAAATTAAATTGCATGAGATATTCAATGAACCTATGGGGGAAGTTAAAGTGGTTTAATAAAACTAACCATTACCTCTAGTAATTACAACCACCGAAGAAATTAAAATTAGCCCACCTCCAACAAAAGATAAAATAGTAGGAATCTCTCCAAAGAAAGCCAGTGCAAAAACTATACCGAATATAAGCTCGGTCAAAAGAACTAAGCTTCCTGTTGCCGCACTATAGAGTTCAAAACCTTTGGTCATAAAAAACCAGGCTAAGAAATTGGTAAAACCAAATAAAACAGTAACTAACCATGTGTTAACTGATAATGAGACAATCCCTCCTCCAAAATAAAAAGCTTGTTCAAAGAACAAACCCAAACATCCAATCACCACAATACCTACAAGTGTATTTAAAAACATTAATAGACTTGAGGAATAATGAGTTAAAAGTCTCCTGATTATTAGGTAAGATGCTTGGCCAAGAGCTGCTAATAGAGCAAAAACGGCTCCGATTTTCCATGTGGGAATAGAATTAGGTTGAAACAATAAGAAGAGAGCCAAGGCACTTAAACACAAAGCTGCAATATTATATTTATTTAACTTTTCTTTAAGAATAAAAAAGCCAAGTACTGGGGTAAAAATTGCGAAAGTATAAAAGAGAAATAAAGCATCGCTAACCTTTGTATAGATTATTCCGTAAGTAAAAAATAAATTTGTTAGAGCGTAGGAAAAAACAGTAACAACCCCGAGTAATGGGAAATCCTTTTTTTTGATTAGTCATGAAGTAATTATAACCTTTTCACTCAACCTCTCCATAGTCCACTTCATGGAAAAGTAAAACACTACAGCATTTGTAGTCAACACCAGCGCCTTTTGCCAAGCAAACAAAGCAAAAGTTAATATTATTAGCAAAATATCTAGAATCAAGAAAAGCCTGGGTGCGGGAATATCAAAAAACTTTTTCGTCACAGGGCGATAAAAAAAGAAATGCTAAATATTCAAAATGAAATTATCATTTTGCCAAAAAGAATATTGCTGTATAGCTTTCAAGAAGAAGAACCTCTAGGAATAGAAATAATCGGCCAAAGCTACTCGCAGATGCTGAGTCAAATGTTCAAAATAATCTGGAATCAAGCTGAAATAGTTGATGACTTTGGCGGAGAAGATTTTTTAATGCTCTAAGCACTTCCACCCTACCCATCCCATCCATAACACCAAACCAAGTAGCGTTATCTCGCCACCGACTTTTCTAGCCCAAGTATTGTTGCTAAACTCAAGCTCTATTTTACTCTGTCCTTTCTCTATAGGAATTATAATACGGCCGGGATATTCGGTGTCTTTATAATTAACATCAACTTGCTTGTTATTGACCCTAGCCTCCCAACCGGGAAAATAAGCGGTTTTTTGGATAACTTCAGCTGACTGACTAGATTCCACACTGTAGCTCATTTTTGAACCCAACCACTGGATCTCACTGAAATTATTTTCCAAGTCGCTTAGCTCTCCAGTTTCCCATCTCAAAACCAATTGTTTATCTAGTTTTAAATTTCTGTTGCTATCAAACCAAACCGGCATAATTTCTCCATAACTATCAGCTGTAAGGGGAAAATGATGCCAGTCTAGATCATCTTTGGCTGTATATGCTGCTGGCTTAGCTTGAAATATTAAAGCCCAAAATGTGGCTAAAACTACTAATAATCCCAATATTTTTATTTCTCGACGCTCCAGAAATCTCAGCTGCACAAGCTCTATTAAAATCATAGTGATACTAAAAATTAACAAACCCAATAAACGCCAAGGAAACTGCAAATACTCTAAAAATTTAAATACACGCCAAAATGGCATAGAAATTGGCAAAATTAAAAAAATTAAAAAAAGAGAAATCAAAATCCAGAAAAATAACTTTATATTAATTTTATCTTCTATTTTTCGATCTTTATTTTTTAGCAATACCCCGACTGCCACAATAAATACCATCCATTGGCTCACCCCCACTGTTTTGGCAAACCTGCCATTTTCACTACTATCAACCAAACCAGAATATTCCCATTTTGAAAAAAGTAAATTTTTTATACTCACATGTCCACCGATGTCATGCTTGAGTAAATATTCTTCACTGGCACCCGCCCTCACAAATTGTTTTTCTAATAGCATTGGCAAAAGTGAAAAAGCACTCACTAACAATGCTAAAGCGATAAATAACAAAAATCTTCTATTTCTCCAAAATCTTAAAACCGCTATTAATAGCCCAAATGCTGCTAGTATCTGATGCGAAAGAATAAAAGCGAGTAGTACTAACACCCCTAAAAAATCAATAATTATACTCACTAGTCTTGATGTTTTTTTAGCCGTTAATTCCCCCAACAAAAACACCCAAGGCAATAAACTCAAAACACTCACCTCACCTATCGCTCCCCTTATAAAAATATTCAATAAAAAGTAAGGAGCACAAATATATAAAAATGCTGGCAATAAAGATAAAAATGCCTTCTTAGTTTTTAGAAAAGATAAAACAAAAACACCCAAACCGCTCAGAAACATTGAGCTTATCAAAAACAAATTTAGGCTAGATTCCACAGAAAACCCTAAAGCATAGAAAGTGCTAGATACCGCATAGGGGTATGGGTATGTAAAGATAAAGCTAGGATAACCAAAACCATAATTTAGATTAGGCGCCCACATGGGTGGGATCTGACCTTGTTTAACAGCCAAATAATAATTAACTAACCTTGGAGCATGCAAACCCAAATCATGTGTCACTGGCATACTGCTACTAAACAAACCTCTGCTAATCAAAAATAAAAAAACTAGCAATATAACTAGAGATTTGATTAAAGGTTTGGCCAATATTTTTCTCATTAGTTACTTTTATCATAGTTTTGCTCTTTATTCTTTGATCCTTATTCTTTATCCTTGGTTTTAGTCATGCAATATCAACACGGTGATCTGAACATAGAAACTTTAAGCTTGGGTGAGCTAAATACCAATTGTTATCTTGTCTGGGATAGCGAGACTCAAGAAGCTATGATTATTGATCCTGCAGATGAAGGTAGTTTTATTAGTGAAAAAATCTTAGAGCTAAAACTCAAACCAAAATACATCGTTTTAACTCACGCTCATTTCGATCACATCTTGGGATTATTAGAAGTAAAACTTAATTTTGATATTCCCATACTAATGCATGAGGCTGATAATTTTTTATTGGAGTCTCTGCCTGAACGAGCTCAACATTGGCTTAAAAGAAATACTCTTCCCGCTCCTGCTGCGGAACAATTTATTAATGAGCCAGATCAAATTGCTTTTGGTAATTTTGAGTTTAAAATTCTAAATACGCCAGGTCATACACCAGGATCTATTTGCATTTACAATCAAGAAATTATATTTAGTGGAGATACCTTGTTCAAAAATGCTATCGGTCGCACCGACTTGAGTTACTCAAACCCTCAAGCCATGCGAAACTCACTACAAAAAATCTTTGAACTCAATAAAAATTTGGTGATCTACCCTGGTCATGGCGAACCAACTACTATCCAAACCGAAAAACAAGATTATTAGCTATTGTTAAGCTGAGACTTTAACCTCAGATATTCATTTTCTGTCTTAATTTCCTCAGCGTAAGCCTTCTCAAGATTTTTTCTTACAGTTCTCAATCTTTCTATAAGATATCGTCTTCTGGCTCTAGAGTAGAAATCTGATTTATTCTTTAATTTATCAACAGTTGCCTTTATTTTAGAAACTTTAGCTTCTAGTCTCTTTCTGTTTGCGACAGCTTTCTGATACTTGTCCTTGGCCGAATTCAGCTTAGCTTGAGTGGGCTCACCCCATCTAACCCATCGATCGCCAATTATAGGAAGATAGCGATTAATAATATTCTTCTTTTTGAGAGGAGTTGGGGATGGTGTTGGCGGAAGAGTAGGTGCTGGTGGTTTTGGATAAATATTAGGTGTTGGAATAGCCGTTGCCTGAGCATCTGGAGATGGTTTCGTAATAATTTCTTCATCAAGCTGACATTTAGATGGCAGTGAACAACCACACTTATCAAAACCTCCAGGAATTAGTGTTCCTTTACATAAGCTGGGATCAGTCGCCCACGTAGGACAAATCTTAGCTCCACTTGAGTCAAGCTGACAATCTGCAGTAGGACTTGGTGTTGGAGTAGAAGTTTTTGCTATACAACATACTGTATTGCTATCAACACAGGTCAAATTTGAAACTAATTGCTCATCAGTATAGCAGGGTTCAACAGTTAACATGCCTGATTTTGGTCGGCAGATACCATTTGCACTCCCACAACTTCCTCCGATAACAAAAGTTTCATCATCTGTTGGTGTTGGTTTTATAGCAGGACCTCCAGGCAACTCAGCTCCATCATCAATTTTACCTTCTTCATACGGATCAACAGGTGCTACGGGTACAGGTGAACCCTCTGGGATTTTGCCACTCTTTGACAAATCAACCAATACACCACTGGTATCCCCAGACGCAAAAGAGAGATAACCAAGAGCTTGATAAGCAACTACATCGGCATTTGAAACTTTTTTATTAAACTCAACATAAACTGGCTCCATTCTATTCTTTTGAATATTATTCTTAACATCTGCTGTAACTTGAAGGAAATATTTATTGTTAACAAGGTCAGCTTTTAGCTGCGCTCGCCAATCTGCTAAATCTTCATACTCTTTTTTTAAATAAACGGTCATTACTTCATTTTTTGTTAAGACTCTGTCCCCACTTATTTGCGGATCAATAGTTGGAGTTGGTTTTGCAGTTGATTTTGGGGTGGCTGGAGGCACAGAAGGCAAACTGGTGGGAGGAGGAGTTGCTACTCTGCATCCACCTAAATACAAAATATCAACTTGAGCTTTTCTGGCCTCACAATCATTAACGTAAGTTCTTCCATCAGTGCCACAAACAGGACCAGAGCCTATATTACAAGCTAAATCTGGATTCTCTGGATCTGAGGTTGAAGCTGGGTGAGCTGGGGTAGGTCGTACTAAAGCAATTTCATCAGAAGTACCTTTAACACTTCCATTGGGATCAATTTCAAAACTAGTGCCCATAGAAAAAACCTTTACCACAGATCCTTCCGGCATTTGAGAAGTGTCAAAAATCAAATTGTATGTAGGATACTCTTTCTCTGTACTGGCCTTTAATAAATCAAAGGTAACAAGGTGATCTGCACTCGCCTGAGACCTGGTGTCGGTACTGTCATTTCTTGAAAGGAGTAAAGATATACCAACTCCAGCAAACACTAGAAACACCAACAATCCTCCTACTGTGATTGCAAGCTTTTGTCTTGATTTTGAGTAAAGATTTCTTTTCTTCTTTGGGGATTTCTGAAAGCTATCAGGTTTGAAACCTGTTTTGTCATCTCTAACATCTGTGGTGGGTACAGTTGTAGAATCATTAACTGACGAAACTTGCTGACTATCTTTCATAGCTAACTCCTATAAAACAAACACGCTAAGCCTAGTACTACTGTTATAATAATGAATTACTAAGAATTAACTGTCAATATGACGTAGTATAATTCCCCAATGTTCACAAAAATTTTCCCGCAAAAACATTTTTTAATTTGCTCCAGAGATTTTTCTTTCCTCCACCCCAAAACTTCATGACCTTTTCGCGGCGCTGACCATGATTTAAATCACTAACTATACCAGGACCATTTACACAACCGCCTTCACAAAATAAAATATCGAGCAACCTAACACGATCACTTTCTTCAAAGCGCTTTAGAGCTGCTTCACAATTCTGCCAACCAGACACTACTTCTAGCTCATCATTAGCTAAGATTTCCTTTACTTGAGCGCTTTGGGCCAAACCACCAGATATAGGATAAAGTCTAGTATGAGTAAAATTTATGTCAAATTTAGTAGTAGGATCAAAGTCAGTTAGCGACTCACTTAAATTAAAATGTGTAAAAACTTCATCCAGTTGTTTAAAATTTAAGGCCAATATATTTAATTCAGGATAATCTTCATTGGCCTCTAGCTTTTTGGCGTTACATGGTCCTAAAAAAATTGGTTTGCAATGCGGATACTTCTCTTTAGCAATCTTGGCAGTGGCTATCATAGGTGAATCAGCAGCAAAGGCCAAATGTTTTTCCAATTGAGGGAATTTGGTTCTGACCATGCGCACTAGGCTTGGACAAGGACTAGTGATTAATCTTACTTTAGGATCTGCCTTTAGTGCCGCTACGGCTGCCTGATTGGTCCTGTCAGCTCCTGCTGTTACTTCTATGACGTAATCAAAACCAAGTTTTTTTAAACGCGCCACTATCTCGGGATATTCGTAAACTATAGGAAAAGAAGGAGCCAATAGCGCTACAATTGGCTTTTTTTGTTCTAATAATTGAATTAATTCATTTTGCTCGCTCATTCTTCGCCCGTCATCTTGAACTTAATCGAGAGAAACTCTTCTAAAACCCCTCCCGCTACTGCTGTAGATAATTGCAATACTCCCATGGCAGTAAGTAAAATTTTTGGAAGCATATTTGCTTGAAACATAATCCAAGTTACCGAAAATAAAAATACTGCTTTTAATACAGATGACAAGCCTACTCGCAACACTAAGCTCTTATCTTTTAATTTTTTAACTACAAAAATTAAAATTAAATTTGAAAGCCAAATAAAAGGCAGTAAGTAAACTAAAAACATAGTGAGTGGTCCTACCACCACTCCCCTAGTTACTGCTGCCAAACTAGGTAGAATAACTAAAGGCAATAGTTTTTTATAAGAAAGTTTTCTAGCTGCAAAAAATAGCAAGGCATTGATAATGGGACCAACTAATAATTGCTGACCATGTAATACCAACGGAAACACAAAAGCAAAAGCATACAAAATTAGTTCCAAGTTTTTTGCGATAACCTGAGTAAGAGAATCTAAGCTAATAACTTGGGCATTGTTTTTCATAGTCTTAGTTTCCTATACCGTATGATTCTAATAGTTTTTCTACGTTGCCAGTATTCAATGGATTGCTTTTCCCCACATTTTGCAGAGATTCTACCGAATTAATCAATTTAGTATAGCCGTCTACTACGGGTTTGAGTGTGGGCCAAACCAAAAGAGAAAACATATAACCCAATATGAAAATGAAAATAAAATACAAGAGAATGTTGCCAGCTGCTCTACCCATCCCTGCCACCATATTGCGCCAAAAAATCTCGAAACTACTCACATCATAGATGGTTTTATTTTTACCAGCTCTGTCGGGCATTTGGGTAGATTGAACGATGGGGTTTACTGTTGCTTCTGGCATATATTAATAATAAGATTCTAACACTAGTTAGTCAGTAGATACAAAGTACTTTGCTCATCCTTAGCCACTTGAATAAGTTTTTCCTGATTTTCTACCCAATCCAACCAATTTTGATTTATTTTTTTATCCAAAAAATCATGTTTTACTTGCAAGTAATTGGTATCTTTGTTTTTGATTAAGTTGAGAAAATTTTCAAAATTTTTAGCCGTAAAATAAGAATTCAGCTCTGCTTCTAACTGAGTATAGTCCACTGGAGCCAAACCACTATAACCATTAGTCAGGTGACATTGGTGCCGGCTAGCAGCTAATAAATCAATGCTGCGCGCTTGCAAACTCTCTAAAACCACAAAACCATTACGTTGATCTAATGGATAGCGCAAAATTACTTTAGTACTACTACTGCAAGCTGACTGTAAGTACTCATGTACTGGAGTAAAATAATCCACTGTCCTATAAAAAGCAAAAACAGGAAAAACCTCTGCCATATAAACCATCGTTAATCCCGAAATAATCAAATATTGTTGAAGCTTTTTTTTATTTTCAATTAAACTTCCCAATCCCAAACTAGCAAAATAAGAAAAACCTAGATAAAACAAAAATGACCAGCGTGCAATAGCATCAAAAGTATCCAAAAACGGAAAAATTTTAATCACTCCCCAATACGGTAATGGTACACGACAATACCAATCGTTAACTTGACATCTAGGTCCCAAAGAAAAAATTAATCCTAAAGCCACTAAGCTTGCAAAAAACCAAAATATTTTCTTGTCCTGCGAAGCCTTGGCGAAGTAGGGTCTTTTTCTTTTTTTCCAAAAACCCAATACCCCCAAGCTAAATAAAACTAATCCGGGAAAGACCGCTGCTTCTCCACGCTGATTATGATTTAGTTGTTTGAGAAAAACATATATTCTACTCTCATCAAGTAGAGTATGAGGTAAAAAATTTAATAAATAATCACTGATCTGAGCTGAATTAACTAATAACTGTTCTTGGCTAATATTTACACTATGACTTTTTTTAACTTGTGAGTATTGCCACAATAGTGGGCTAATCAATATTAGACTTAACAAAATTGCTATAAGTTTTCTGAACTGCCATTTACTTAGCTTTTTGTCTTGCCAAAATTCTGGCACTTGAACTAATAAGCAACAAAAAATAGCTATTCCAGCAAATAACCATAAGTACACGCTAGTGAGAAACTGAATCACTAACAACGAGGCTAAAACATACAACTCAAGTTGATTAACTTTCTTTTTTAATAAAATAGCTAAAATAAATAGGAATGGCCAAAAACTAATCATTTGAAAATGAGATAGTTGTAAAAAAAAGTAAGGAGAAAGTGCTGTAGTTAAAGTTGCAAAAAACAAAGTGCTAGCTCGCGAAAAAAAACTTTGCCACAACGTAAAAGCTGCAATACTATTTAGCAGTAAAGTCAAAAAAAACAAAATGTTAAAAACTAAAATATTATTATTAGAAAATAAACTTAACATGCTAGCCAAAAAACCATGAACTAAGAATAAATCAGAAAAAAGTAAGGCATTTGCCTGCGGATAAAACATAGGGAAGTAAAAGAGCTGAGAAAAATCTAAAGAAGGAAGATTCTGAGTATATTGCCATATTAGAGAAACTATTAGAGGATAATCATGCCAATCCACCAAAACAGCATCCATATTAAATAAGATTTGTCTGAACAAAAATAAAGATAAAAACCACACAAAAATAATAATTAGAAATTTTTTCACAAGCTCAAGTATATAAGAAGGCTTTAGAGATTTTATTTTTCATGTATTCATTGTCTCACAAAAATCATTTTCACTCAGCACAGGGGTGGAACCTACTTGAGCTAGTAAGTCACCAACTAAGATCATAACTTACACTTCGACCTTCACCCCGATTTTTCTTAATAAGCCCTTGTTTCAACAGGTGATCAATTTCTCTAAAGGCCGTGGCTTTACTTGTTTTTGTGAGGGCAGCATACTTTCGAGTAGTTAAACCACCTTTAAAATTTCCTCTGCCAACATCAAGTAGCTTGTTAAGCACTTTTCTTTGCCGACTACTTAAGATAACGTCATGATGCTTCCGCCAAAAATCTGCTTTCTCTAAAACAAGGCTCAGAAGTATCTTAGATTTGTCAGTTGCCTTAATAAAAGTAGTTAAAAACCACTCAATCCAAGGAGTAATATCTCTCTTTGCCACCTGACACTGCTGCAAAATATCGTAATATTTTGCCCTCTCATCCATAATCTGAGATGACAAACTATAATACCTATTCGAAAGATGCTCATCTTGAGCCAAAACCATATCTGTTAAAACTCTGGCAATTCTACCATTACCATCAGCGAATGGGTGAACCATAACAAACCAAAAATGAACAATAGCTGCCCGCAACAAACCATCAAGTTGTGAGGAATCCTTCCACCAAGATAAAAAGGAGTTCATTTCTTCATCAACTAGCTTTGCTGGCAATCCTTCATAATGAATTTTTTCTTTACCAATCGCCCCAGATACGACCATCACTGGTTCACTTCGCCACTCTCCTACTTCTATTTTATGAAGCCCTGAATATCCAGTGGGGAACAAAGACGCATGCCAAGATTTAAGACGATTTTTAGTTAGTGGTTCATTATATTTTTGTGTGGCATCTAACAAAACCTGAACTAATCCATCAACCCGTGGCTCCGTTTTTTGAGTTCGCCCACCAGGCAAGCCCAAATGCTTAGCAATCGAAGATCTAATTGAATTTCTTTTATATTTTTCTCCTTCAATACTAGCTGTCTGAAGCGCCTCTTCTAGCAGCAATTCTTGATGTGCCCAATCTTGTTCTTCAAGCCTTAAACTTTTAACCCGTGTTAATAGCTGACTTTGAGCAGCTCGAGCTTTCCCCAAAATCTTAAGCAGTTCACGATCTTGCCACTTAAATTGAGACCAATCAGGAATTTGCCAGATGTACTTATTCTGCATAATCACCTCATATTTTGAGGTAATTATAACGATTAATCACTTCAGTGGCAAGTGTCAGGAACTTTGGAACTGGTGAAGGTTTGCAAGGTGCTTTTTTCCCCTCTTGCCTTGCATAATTAGCCAAACTAATGATTTTTTGTCCTTTAAGATAAGTAACCCTTTTATAGAGGGACTCTGTCAGAGCTAATGTCAGAACCTACTTGAGTAAACCTGAAATAAAAGTTTGCCAATTATTGAGCTGTATTTGACCAATAAGTTGGTCAATAGCACCAGCATAAACAAGTGTTATCTGGTTGTTTATTACTGGATCTATGTTGTGCCAATACTGAAGTCCTTTGAGCATATCCTGATTGAATGTTTTAGATGATTTTATCTCAACTCCGTGTAGCTTACCTCCAGAGCTAAGTAGCAAATCTATTTCGTTCTGGTGATTATCACGCCAGAAATACCTCCCTACATTTTTTCTAGTATTTTGATAATTTTTTTGAACTTCAGTAATTACCAAATTCTCAAAAATTTGACCATAAGCATAATGAGTAATTAAATCTGTAGTCGAGTTAATCTCCAGCAAGTGACAAAGCAGTCCTACATCATAAAAATATATCTTAGGGCTCTTAATAGCTCGTTTTCCAAAGTTTTTAAAATAGGGCTGCAAAGTATAGATAATATAACTTGCTTCTAATACACTCAACCATGACTCAATAGTTTTGTAGCTAACCCCAACATCATTGGCTAAAGAGGAATAATTAACCAATTGCCCTACTCTACCAGCAACTAATTGTAAGAATTTTTGAAATAGACCCAAATCTCCAATATTTTTAATTTGTCGCACATCTCTCTCTACATAAGTAGCCAAATAATCTCGATAAAAATCTTGAGCATTAATTTTTTTTACCAAAGGCCTAGGATAAAATCCTCGCAAAATACTGGTATTTGAATCTGAAAACTCATTCTTATATCGACCTTGTTCAATTTCTAAAATAGACAGGGGAAGCAATGTAAAATTTGCTACTCTACCTGCTAGTGATTGAGAAATACCCTCAGAAATTGCAAAATTCTGAGAACCAGTAATTATAAATTGACCATCAATTTTTTGTTCATCTACTTCCGTCTGTATATAAGAAAGCAAATCTGGATACTTCTGGACTTCATCGATAATCATTTTTATACCTGACCCCATCTCAAGAAAACTCCTGGGGTCTAACTTTGCCCTAGCTAATGTATCGAGATTTTCTAAGTTGTAGTACTTATATTCAGCGAACAGTTTTTTACAGAGACTAGTTTTACCTGACTGCCTTGGTCCAGTGATCGAAACCACAGGATACTTCTGAGACAATTCAAGTATTTTTTTAGTGATCGCTCTTTTTATCATGGAGCAATTCTAACTTGTACAAAATAGAAGTTCAAGTACTAATTTGTACAAATTCTTCATCTAGACTCCAATCTTTTTGACTAATAAGCGCTTTTAAAACATCAATATCTTTACTTAATGACACTACTTCTAGCCAATCTCAATATAGTCATTTGTCATTCCCATAGAAAGGTGCTCTAAATCTAAACTAGGATTACTTTTTACTAGATAATCTCTTAGTTCACTCAATCTTCCGAATGTGGTTCTACGAATTTCTTCATCTCGACTAAAGGGAGCCATAGTCATCAAGCCTTTTAATTTAACTCCCTTAATTTTTGAAATCTCTAATAGATCTCTTTCCAAGAGCTTTAAGCTATCTGAACTCTTATTCTCAAACCAATTTGACAACCAATAGCCTGACTTTTGCCTCTCACCAGATGTATTAACTTGGACTAAAATTTTGATTTTTTTATTGAGCTTCTGAGCAGCTTCACTCAACTTATTTGCTAACTTCAATCTATCCACAGAATGAATCCAATCACAATGAGCTACTGCTCTTGCGGCTTTTTTGCTTTGCACTTTCCCAACCATATGCAATACAGTTTTCTTTCGCAATTCTCTACTGAGCTTGTCCCATTTGTTTTCAACTTCTTCAATGCGATTTTCTCCGAAATGAATAATGCTTGCTTCGATTGCAGATCATATTTTAGAAAGTGGTTGGGTTTTGGAAACAGCAACTATGATTACTTTTTGACCCTTTTTACTGCGCACCTTAGCACTCTCTTTAAATTGAGTGGGCTGACCTTGTTCTATGCATGGAAGATAAGCACCAAGATCAACTTTATCGTATGTTTGGAAAAGACTTTTTGCCAAAGGTTATCGTTACAAACATTCCAGATGAATTTGAATATATGGATCCAGAACTAATTCAAATATTGCGTGCAGAAATTGAAAACATTTTAAGTGTTTAGCCTAGTTCTTATTTAATTAGCAACAGCTGTTGCCTCTATCTCGATATCAATACCTTTAATTGGTGAAGCTGCTTGTACTGAAACTTTGGCTGGTTCTTGTCCCTCTGAGAAATACTTTTTATAAACTTCGTTAATTTTTTTACGATCAACTGGATCTCTAAAATAGATTATAACTCTTACAATGTCGTCCGTGGTGCAATCACACTGTTTTAACAAATATTTAACATTCTCCATTGCTCTTTCAGTTTGC
>JBDLIL010000020.1:0-15590 GCA_039714855.1 Patescibacteria group bacterium | reverse complement strand
TGTCAGAATTGAAAAGCGATGTGTCAGAGTTAAAAGGCGATGTGTCAGAATTGAAAAGCGATGTGTCGGGATTGAAGAGCTTCAGAGCTGAACAGCGGGAAGCTAACGAGCAAATAGTTGGCGAACTCAAAGCTATTAGAGAAGAACAAGCAGCTCAAGCTCTACACAATATGAGAGCCAATGACACCTTTCAAAAACATGAGCTTAGAATTTCTAAACTAGAAGCACCAATAAGTTCTCCACTCTAATCAAACACATGTTCTATTTCCAACTCTCAAAGAAAAAATACAGACTATCTTTCCATTCGTTGGGCATGCTTATGCCCGTCCAATGAGGATAAAAAAGAACAAAATTTAAAATTATTAAAAATAAAACAAAGTAAATAAAATACTTATTAAGCTTGGTCAACCAATATGCCAGCAAAATGCAAAGCAGTGGTACAGCCGGCAAATAGTGATAGAAAAACATGATTCTAGGAGATAACTGCCAAGGCAACCAAACCAGAAAATAAGACAAGAGAATAAGAAATATTCCCCAAGTGTCATCCCGGACGACTCGACTGAGCTCGCCAAAGCCCTGATCCAAGATCTTGATTTTAATTTTAAACAGATCCTGAAACAAGTTCAGTATGACAAGCGCCAAACTAATCGCAACTGCAATCGCTCCAGACCAAAATAATATTGTATTTCCTTGGGCGTAGATATCTGCTCTCGCGCCATCTCCATAATCTACCCAAACCCAAACAGGCTTCATATTCAAAAACCACTGCCATGGTCTAGATTGATAACTGTGAGTAGCATCCAAATGCGTTTGATAATGAAAAATTTGTCTATGAAGCTCAGCAAAGTGCGACCAATAGCCGTTCCAAATAATCTTGTCTCGAAATTTTATCTGCCCATAATAACAAATATTTTTTATAGCTTTTTGCTCAAAACAAAACAAAGATTTGCCTTGCAAAAACATTTGAGAGTAACTCAGGATATATATAGCAATAGGAAGAATTGCTAAAACTAAAAAAATTTTTATAAAATTCTTAAAATTATTTTTAAGCAAATTATAATTTCCCCAACCAAAGGCTGGTTGGCCTATGGCCGAAAATAGCCAAATTATTCCTAAAGCAAAGACACCTGACCACTTGCTAGCCATTGCCAGCCCTGCAGTTAAGCCAACCCAAAATAAATTCTTGATCCTGGATTCTGGATTTTTGATTCGCCTATTTCTTAAGTAAAGCAATAAAGTCAAAATTATGAAAAAACTCACATGAACATCATTCATAGCGATGCGAGATTGAACTAAAAGCAGTCCATCTAAAGATGCTAGAAAAGCTGCCAATAAACTAATCTTAAAATCAGCAAACAATTCTTCGGCTAATAAATAAATTAAATAAATCAATCCCACAGCAAATAAAGTAGAACTCAACCTCCAAGCAAAGCTCGTTTCTCCAAAAGTTTTGATAAAAAATGCCTGAGTGTATTTAGCCAGCGGCGGATGCAACCAATCTATAGCTGTATTTTCTTCTGGAGCCTTACTATCCCATTCAAAAGCTCTCTCATCGTTATTGGCAATCAATTTGGCGGTAGAAGCATGATAAACCTCATCAAAGATGTAGTTGCTGGGAATATGAAGTCGCCAAATACGACTAAAAAAAGCAAAAGCCAGAATGAGAATCAATAGTAGTTTACGATGCTGAGCCAAGTCCATAAATCACAAACATCACAATAGCACCTATTAATAATGCTGTTATCATGATTGGCTTATCACTCAAAATCACTCTCTCGGGGGATTCACCCTTATTGCTTTCATAAACCAATTGGGTATAACGCATGACCGCAAAAATAGCGAAGGGAATAGAGAGCATCAACAACTTTTGCGAACGCAAAGTTTTGGGCAGAATACTATAAAACTGAATCATTTGTTCCGTGGGAGCACTCACCGGCCTTTGAAAAGTATAAAGCGCATAAGTAAGCCACGTAGCAGTGCCAAACATGGCAGTATACTGGTCTAGCAAACGCTGAGAGTAATTTTTTAAAGACTTTCTGGTTTCGCCCAACGACTTGCCCTGCATTAGTGTCCTTTCACTTTGCCTCTTGGCTACAGCTAAAAATAGAGAGGCTGAAAGCACTGTTAACAAAAACCAAACACTCATATGTAAATTTACCACCACTGCCCCCGCATAAACACGAATTAAAAAACCAGTAGCTATAGATGCCACATCCAAGATAGCTACATTCTTAAGCTTTTTTGCATAAAACATTTGCAAAATGAAGTATGCAATTATCATTAACTTAAAATAATTCGACAAAGCTAAAGATAGAAGAAAAACAACAAAAATTCCTGTTATTGCCGCAAAAATAGCAGTCGGAATGGGTAAGCTATCAGAAGCAATAGGTCTTTTTCTCTTAAATGGGTGCTTGCGATCTCTTTCGTAATCTACAATATCATTAATAATATAGACACTAGAAGTTAAGATAGAAAAAACTATAGTGGCATAAGTAACTATCAAAAAATAAGAAATCCCATCTTTTGTTACGAAAAAAAAGAAGCCAGAAAAAATTAAAGCCGCATAAAGACTAAGATTTTTAATCCATTGTCTTGGTCGAGCTGACTTGAGAATAAGATACAAAGTCTGCATATTTACTTTGTCATTTTGATTTATTGATGCCTAGCTTCGCCCAAATCAAAAAACCAAAAACTAACAACACTACTACCATGATAGTAATCATCTTAGCAACAGTATTCAAATAAAGCGATAGCAAACCTAAGGCCAAACTAGAAATCCAATAAAAAATAGCAATTCTCCTTTTACCCCATCCCAAGACATCTATAAGCTTGTGATGCAAGTGTCCTCTATCTCCCCAAAGTGGAGACTTACCTGCTCTGATTCTCCTCATAATAGTAAAGATTGCATCAGCAGTAGGAATAGCCAAAATCATTAAAGTGGTAGCCACCTTGGCTCCAGACAAAATGGCCAAAACTGTCAGAAAATATCCGGCCAAAGAACCAGCCCCATAACCTGGCATAATTTTTTGAGGATAAAAATTCCAAAGCAAAAATCCAGTATAAGAGCCTGCTACTATTAAAGCCAAATGAGCTGTGTTGAAAGTACTAGGATCATCAACAAATCTACCAGACAAAATAGCAATTATAATTGCTCCTATAGCTACATATCCAGGCAGTTGTCCATCCACACCCTTAGACCAATTCACGATATTCATATTCCATAAAATGAAAAATAGAGCGAATAGATCCGCCAAAATCCAAATAGTTCTAGTTTTTCCCAAAAATTCAAAAACAAGCTGAGGTTGATTTAAATGAATAACTCCAGTGGTAAAAGGATTGCTAACGTAAGCAATACCTATGCCCACTGACACTACTATCAGCGCCGCCACAATACCAGCTAGTAAGCGCCACAGAGGATGCAAATCAAAAATATCATCTAAAAATCCAACCACTGCAAGCAAGAAGGCCCCAATAATAATTCCAATTAAATATTTATCTATTTGAAGAAAAAATAATGAAGTTAAAAAAACAGACAAAAATACGACAATGCCTCCACCCCTAGGGACAGCCACTTTGTGTAAAACTTTTGCGTGACTTGATTTTTTAGGATCATCTACCCAATCCCTAGATTTATAAAAAGCAATAACAGCTGGAGTAATCACTGCGGCAAGTAAAAATGATACTAAAAAACCCCACATAAATTTTAAGAAATAATAATAATAACTCTCAATAAACTCAAGCTCAAAAGTATTTGGACGAACACCGTTGACCAAGAAAATAAGTCTAAAACTAATTTGTCTAAATTGCTCAAAATCTTGGTGATTAAAGCGTGCGATGTAGTAATTACTGTAGAAATTATTGGAAATAATAAAAGCCAATATTTTTGAGCTAGATGCTGACTCGGTAGTGCCAACGAATAAAAGATTGGCACTTCAGGCTGAATCCAAATAAGAGCAATGAGGGTGAAAATAAATAGAGCAATGCTAATGGCAGCGCTGACATAAATCGCATTTTTTATCTGAGCTGCAAACTTCAATCTCATAGACAAATTATAACAGCTTCCAAAGAGTAAAATGATCAAAGCTTTGATTTGGCATATAATTTTCCTGCAAAAATTCATAAAAGCCAGGAAACTTTTGATTTTCATCTTTCATAACTACAATAAAAAATGGTCTCTTTGCAGTTATGCTATCCAGTGTTTCCGAGTAAGCCAGAAAATCTCTAATGTGAAAAGAAACCGTGAATCTACCGGCGGGAGAAGTTTTTGTCAGAGCATAAAGCATGGGATTTGTTCCCCAGATAAATATTTCTCTTTCTCCAGAACTCATAATTACCCTGGCTGCTTCATAATTATCAGTCATTAAAGAGTTAAAACTAGAATAATAATCTTCTCTGCTTATTTTCCCAGAAACTAACTTGAAAAAGTTGGAATAGTAAGAACTCGCTTCATACAAGCCTAGATTTAATATCAAAGCTACAGCAATTGAAATAGAAATCAAAAAAACAGAAAAAAACATTTCCAGTTTTCTGATCTTTTTAATACTAAATTTTGGCCTAAACTTTTTTCTAACCATCTTAAGATCTAAGCAAGTATCAAAAAACAAAGCTATCAATAAACTCAAAGCTGGCACTAATTGTAAAAAATAATGCGGGTATGGCCTATTGGAAAGCAAAGACGCAAACAAACTTAAAACAAACCATGTGGCTACAAATTGAAAAACTGGTCTTAAATGCGACTTAAGTAGGGTGAAAAGAGAAATTAAAACTCCAGCAAACAAAAATTTGCCTGGCAAAGAAAAGAAAAATTCTAAGACTGGACTAGCCAAATCGAGTTGCCAACTACTGGCATATCTAAAATTATAAAGCAAACCAAAATCTAGATAGTCTTTAGCTGCTCCCCTCAACGCAAAGTAAAGAATAGAGAGAAATATGGGAGTCAGAAATCCTATTAAAACACAAAAAATGCCAACTAATGATCTTTTTAAATATTTGTTAAAAGTGCTTAAACTCTTTGTCTTTAATGAAAAAGAATTTATTACATAAAACCAAAAAATACTGAAGAAAACAACTGCATCCAAAATAGCTGGAACTTTGGTGAGTACTCCCAAGCCAAAGAAAAATCCTGTTGTTAAAAATAATAGGTGATCTCTTTTGAATAATCCTGGTAACAGCAAACTCAAAGATTCCTCTTTATTACCAATGCCAATGTTTTTCAAAGTTTTGTTTTCGGCTTTAAAAAAATCATTAAATATTTTAGTCCCGCTCATGAAGTAAGCACCCAATAAAACAAAGCCCATTACAAATAGTTCACCATTGGGAATATGACCTTCCAACCAAGGTAAGCTGCTTAGTAATATAAAAATAAGAGTGGCAAGTATTATGGTCCAAGTTTTATTCAAAAATTCTTTAGCTAAATGAAAAAAAGCCATAGTGGCTATAGTCATCCAAATCAAATTTAAAAATCTAAATTCTAATTGTCCACCTACTGCTGCGAAGTAGTAAATTAAAGGAGTTTTATGATCTATTATCTGAGAGTAAAGAATCTTGCCTTGCTTCAATCCATTGGCGATAGTCAGATAAATTGCCTCATCACCATACCAATAGGGTTCAAAAAAATTAGGAATACGCAATATTAAAAGTAAAAACAAAAGTAGAAGTAAAATTAGGTGAGTGTCCAACCACTTGTCAAATTTCTTCAGGCTTTTGAGCATGAATCTAGTATGCCAGCTGAGAGCAGCAAACTACAAGTAGTAAGTGCGCTAATTATTTTTAACTAGATCCCGGATCAAGTCCGGGATGACTGAAAAAATCTTTTAGATTTTCTCCGTCACCTTGTACTCTATATACTTCCCCAACATAAGCCGAGTGTGGGCATCTATGCCAGGGAGAGCAGAAAAGAAAAATCCAACTATAGGTAGTAATAAAAATTCCAAAGGCTGAAGAATATAAGAGAAAATATTTCGCTTGTTTGGCCTAGGCGGCCTACTAACAGCATCAATTATAAAAATCACTATCATGGACACCAGTGATAGCGTTAACAAAAACGAAGTCACCTGCGGCAAAGTTTTGCCCAAGATGGTTCTACTAAACTTGTCGTTGAGTAGTGGCGGCAATATAGCTGAAACAGTAATAGCAAACCAATTAACTGGCCAAAGAAAATGGTCTTCAATTACTTTAAACACCCTAATACTTTTATCCCAAAAAGGCACTCCTTCAGCTAAAACAAATTGGCGAATAATATAGGCATCATCGCTCGCTCCCCAAGCCCAACGCTTGAGCTGTTCATACTGATTTTTCATCGTACTCCAAAAACCATGAGCCTGGGCTGCGTCTGCATAAATTGGTAAAAATACTGGCTCGACCTCAAAATCTCCTTTTTTGGCAAAATAAGATTTAAAAAACAACCTGTAATCTTCTGGGATTACATCGGTATCCCAATACCCGATTTCATCCACATGCTTGAGGCTAGTAGTATAAGTAGAAAAATTAACCAATCTGTCTTTGCGCATTAATATATACATTTGTGTAACTGAGAAAATGCTAGACATCACTCTCACAGGAGACGGCACTGTCCAGATATTATTGTAAAAGACTATGCCTCCCTGCCAAATGTGATTAAATGGCTTTTCAATGCTTAAGAAACTTTGAGTTACTGCAGCAAAATAATGATGGTGAAACATAGCATCGGCATCTTCACTCGTAATAGTTACGTTTTCTATATTAAATTTCTCTTTATCTATCAATAAGGCCTTAGCTTTTTTTGCCCCCCAACAAGTATTAGATGATTTACCCTTTACCTCACCTTCGATATCAGGATGAAAGGTAGTCCACAGATGACCAAAATCTTTGGCAAATTCTTTTTTGAGTAAATGAGATTTTTTCTTAGCTTCTTCACCCTCTCTTTCTTCAAAAGAAACCATGACGTGAATGTTCTCCAAAGAAAAAGACTGTTTTTTTAGAGCTGATAATGTTCTTTGCAAGGTGCTTAGCGGCTCACCATAAGTAGGAATAACAATGATGTGATGTATTTTTTTCCATCGCTTGGGATAAAGCTTTTTTATATCTTCAATCCAATCAAATTTCATTGAAGCTCTAATTTTAAAGTATGCCAAAATTGATAAAATTGCCAAAGAAAGTGATCTGTAAAACCAATAGACGGCAAAAGTGATAACGTAATAAGCTACAAAAGTAGGTATTAAAAGTGAACCCCAAAAGGGAAACAAAATTAAAGACCATGATACAAAACCTGGCAAAATTTCTAAACCTCTTTGTGTTCTTATCGGATGTCTTCTAAAGTAGCGTTTGATCATGCCAGCTTATTCTACCTTAATTAGCTTAATTTAAAAAAAGCATTAGCATTTGTATAGAATTGCCTTTTGGAAATATTCAGCTCTTTTTCCAAAAACTCCGCCACTAGTCTCAGCATCCATGGCTGACAAATCTCCCCTCTGTATGGCTCGGGTGCCAAATAAGGTGCATCTGTTTCTAATAATAATTTATTTTCTGGCACTATTTTTATTAAATCAATCAACTTATCAACACCCTCATATGTTACATTACCATCTACACCAATATAAGCACCCAACTCTAGCCCTTTTTGCAGATAATCTAAAGGACCACTAACGCAATGCAAAACAAATTTTAAGTTTTTTTCTTTATTCTTAAACTCTCCCAATATTTCTAGTGCTTCCCAATGAGCATCGGCCTTATCTTTTCTGTCACGAATATGGACTATAATCGGCAAATCAAATTCTAAAGCCAAATTAATTTGAGCTTCGAAAGCTTTTTTCTGTGCCTCTATCATCCATTTTCTTTTGTCGCCTTTTTCTGGCATACGATAATAATCCAAACCAACCTCACCAATAGCAACTATAATTTCTTCCAAAATAATTTTTCTGAAAGATTTAATATCTTCTTGTATGTCTGTAAAAACACTTTGCCAATCTTCATGATTTTGCAGTTTTATTTTTACAGCTTGTCTGTATACATCGGGGTGTTTGCCTATAGAAGCATACAAACCCTTGGCCTGAGATGCGATTTCAACTGCCCTTTTGCTGCTCTCCATACCTGCTCCAACCACTATGGATTTTGTTACTCCATTTTCTTGGGCTTTGATCCAGTGCTCTTGCCAATTTTCATAAAGAGGAGAGAGGTTGTAGTGGGCGTGAGTATCAAACAAAAACATAGTCGACAAAAAAATCTTCTCCATTCAGTGGAGAAGAACTCTAGCCTCCGCTTAGCGGAGCCAGAGAGATGAGGCTAGCGCAAATTGCCAGCCTTCACAATTTGATCTATTACTAAATTAATATTTTTATTTACTTCTTGGTTCCAAAATCTTATCACTTTTATGCCTTGATTCTCTATAAACTCTGATCTTTCTTTATCATACTCCTTTGTTTCTTCATCGTTGTGATGACCACCATCCAACTCAATGGCTAATTTTTTATCCGCACAATAGAAATCGAGAACATAAGGTCCAATTGGTTGCTGTCTTCTAAATTTATATTCCAATAACTGCCTGTTCTTAATTTTATTCCAAAGCTTTCTTTCTTCTGGCGTTAATTTCTTCCTAAGTTTTCTTGCTAGTTCAGTTCTTAGTGGTAAATCATTTTTCTGCATTTAGCCTCACTTATCATGTTTTGCTACGCAAAAACTTGATGTTCTCTCCACTGAATGGAGAGAAACTACTTCAATCTAGGAAACATTGGCTCCATGGCGGTAATTTTTTTGCTGCTGAAATGCTTTAAGATTTTCTCCGCTGTTTCTGGCATGAAGGGTTGCAGATGATAAGCGATTTGCAAAATTCTTTTTACTGCTTCTTGCAAAACTTTTATCTGTTCTTCGCCTTCTAGCTTCCAGGGTTGCTTGTCACTTAAAAATTCATCTGTCAAACTAATCCATTTCGAAACAAAAGCCAAAGAACCTTGGAGTTCATACTCATACATCAGCTCAGCAAAAGGCCCATGAAATTTTTGACTTTCCAACATACCCCTCCGCGACACATTCGTGTCGGGATGCCCCTCTAAAGAGGGGATTTTTTCACACATCTTCGCTACTCTAGAACACAAATTTCCAAGACCATTGGATAGATCCGCAGTATATATAGTATCTAGCTTTTCCCAACTTACATCCATGTCGCCGCCAAAGGGACCCAGATGCATGATTAGATATCTAGCGCCATCTATGCTGTAACGCTCAACTAACTCACTAGGGCTAATAACATTGCCCAAACTCTTACTCATTTTTTGACCATCTACACTAATAAAACCGTTTATTAAAATTTTCTTAGAATTTGCTAGATCTGCGGCTATGAGCATGGCCTGCCACATGGCTGATTGTTGGCGCAAGTTATCTTTGCCAGCTAGTTGTACTACTGGCCAATATTTTTCAAAATTATCTTTGTCTTTAGACCAGCCAAGCGTAGAAATATAATTAATTAAAGCATCAAACCAGACATACATTACATGCTCATCATCACCAGGAACTGCTATGCCCCAAGGCATTTTTTCTTTGAGCCGACTAATACTAAAATCTTTTAAACCCCCAGCAACAAAACTCTTAATTTCTTTAAACTTACCTTCTGGTTGTACAAATTTTGGATTAGCTTCATAAAACTCTAATAGCGGCTTTTCAAATTCTGAGAATTTAAAAAAGTAGTTTTCTTCTTCGCGATTTTCCAATTCTTTATTGGGGTGCAATGAACACTTGCCGTCTTCCAGCTCACTATCAGTTTTCTCTAATTCACAACCCACACAATATTTAACTTTATAATTTTTTTTATAAATATAGCCATTTTTATCCACTCGATTCCAAAATTCTTGAGCAGCTTCTTTGTGCTTTTCGCTGGTGGTACGAATAAATCTGTCATTACTTAAGTTAAGCAGTTTTTCTAATTTTTTAAACCTAGCAGCATAGTCATCGACATATTCTTGAGGAGTGCAGCCTTCGTCTATAGCTTTTTGCCAAATTTTTTGCCCATGCTCATCAGTGCCAGTATTAAAAATCACATCTTCACCCAAAAGCCTGTGGTATCTGGCAATGACATCAGCAGCGATTACCTCTAATGCAAAGCCGATGTGGGGATCTGAGTTGACGTAAGGAATGGTGGTGGTGACGTAAAAAGCTTTGGGCATGAGGTGATTATAACCTAACTATATCCCAATGATGACCAGCGATCTTCGACACGATAATAGCTTCTATGGATGGGGGGTATTGGCAAATTATTTATTAGTCTTTCAGAACGAATTTGCTTTGCATCTAATAAGACAGCATTTACTTTTGGATCCAAAAAGAAGAACTTGCTTTTGTCCAACCTATCAATAAAAAATGAACGAACAAAACTCCTTATATTTTCTTTATGCGAAGAAGTTATGCCGATAAAACTTAGCACAAATACACAGTCTAAACTTATAAAACACAGTGTGTCAGCACAATGAGCTGAAAACCCATCCCGAGAAGAGTAAGTGTCAATTAGTAAGTTCATTAACTCAATTGCCAATAAACCCAAAAAACGTTCGGCCTCTACTGCATCTAAGTCAACTCTTTCACCTTGCTTAAAATCAAAATCAATGCTGAATCTTACTTGAGGAACAAATTCATGACTCATATTAAATTATTTTCCTAATAACTCCCTCCATATAGTCCTCCAACTTTATTTTTTTAAACTTACACTTACTCCTCAGCAATAAACTCAAGTATTGGAGAAATATATTCCACACCCCAAGTCTCACTAGCCCTACTAATCAAACTAACTATGATATTGCTCAACCCCCTATCATCAAATTCTACGTTTGTATTAATCTCCATACAAACTCCTGGCATACCCCAAAAAAATGCGAGATTTCATTTTTTGAATCATTAAAGAAACTTTCTGGATAACTTCCCGCTGCCAGCAAAGCGAGCTCAAAATCATCAACCTCTGATTTAAGAAGAATACTTGTTACTCCTGCATTTTCGTCTCCTAAAGAAAGAAGTCCTGAAACCAGAGAGTGGAAAATAGCAACTGGACTACCTTCGCCGCTACTCGGAAAATCCACTTCATTGGGCAAACCAGGTCTTTCTTTGAAAATTAATTTGAATTTCATATGTTACCAAATAATCTTACCAATAATTTTCTCCACCCATTCGTCCAATTTTATCTTTTCTATAGCCAATTTGCTACCTTTTTTATTAAGTAAATTTGCAGTGCTGGCAATAGTCGCACTAGAGACTTTTAGTTTTTTATTAATTTCTGCGTAAGACTTTCCCTGATTTAATAATTTTATTATCGCCAGTCTATTAGCAAGAGTATTTAGCTCTGACTCTGTCAAAAAATCTTTAAGAAATAATTTTACCTGGGCTTTATTTTTTAAGTCTGCTAGTAGCTGATAAAAAGTATTTTTCATATTAAGTGAGGTTTACTAACTAAAAGTATATCACTAGCGATCAATAATAGTCGCTACTAATTCAAAGAGCAAGATAGGAATTAAAATTATTAAAAATATCAAAGCTGTTAAAACTCCCTGTAGTTTTAGAAAAAGTGTCAAAGAAATTATTAAACTAATGAAAAAACCTCGACGAGATTTTAAAAATACAAAAGAAAAGAAAAAGAAATTGGCTATAAATAGTGGCACTTGCAGTGGTAAGTAAGCATTAGGAACTAGAAAGTGTCTAATAGCCTCTGGCTTAATTTTGCTAAAAATATAATAGACAATCGCATAGAAAGGCAAACTAATTAATAAAGCTGGCAAGTGTCTGAAATAGCGAATTATGAGTGATGATTTTTGTTTTTTGTCCAACTCACGACTCATGCCTCGTAAGTTATGACTTTGTCTTAATTTAAGTCTCGATTTGGCTTTGCTCATAAAAACTAGTACACTTCTACACTCAGTAACTAGTATACTTATACCAGAACTCATGTCTACAGAATTACTACTAATCCTATTATTTATTAGCGTTGGCTTTTCTCTACTTTATTTTTTTATTAGCAAACAACTCAAAGCCTCAAAACCTGAAGATGAACTAGAAAATTTAGTTAATCAGGTTTTTGGCAAAAGCATAGACAAGATAACTGCGCAAAGCAAAGAAGTTCTAAGCTCTGAGCGCAAGGCCATAGACGTAAATTTAGAAAACAAGCAAAAAGCCATAGAAAAACTGGTTAAAAATCTCCAAGATGATATTAAAGATCGCCAAGAAGAAATTAGAGGCTTAGAGCAAGATAGAAATAAAAAGTTTGCTAGTATTACCACTGCTATTGCTGAACACAGAGAACAAACCAAAGATTTGCAGGCTTCTACTCAAGCCTTAGCAAAAGTACTGTCAAATAATCAAACAAGAGGCCAATGGGGTGAACGCATCATAGAAGATTTGTTAAAATCTCAGGGCCTGCACGAAGGCTTGCACTATTTGCGCCAAAGCAAACTGGGTAGCACTAGCCTCATCCCCGACATCACTTTGCTATTGCCACAAGAACACAAGATTGCTGTAGATGTAAAGTTTCCTTACAGTGAAATTCAAAAGATGTCTGTGGCAGAAACTAGAAAAGCCAAAGGCGAGCATCTAAAACAATTTGAGAGAGATTTAAAAATAAAAATTAAAAAAGTCGCTGAATATATTAACCCTGAGCAAAATACTTTAGATTACGCTATCATGTTCGTCCCCAACGAGACTGTTTTTTCTTTCATAAATCAAAAGCTAGCTCATGTAGTGGATGAAGCTATTCAAAATAGGGTTATGTTGGTATCTCCTTTTACTTTCATGGCAGTAGCCGGGATGGTGCGCGAGTCTTATAAAAACTTTATGATGGAGAAAAATTTGCGGCAAATAATAAACTATGTGCAAGACTTCACCAAAGAGTGGCTGACTTTTAAAGAAGAATTTGGCAAATTTGGAAGATCAATAGATACTCTAAAAACTGGATTTGAAAAAATCACCACTACCAGAAGCAATCAAATGGACCGCAAAATTGCCAAGATTGAAAAATATCAGTTGGAGAGTGGGAAGTAAAAAAAATAGACTTAAAAAAACTCCAAGCTCCTTATTTCCCCCATCACTTTTCTGATCACTTCTTTCAAATCCTCAACCTCTTGATCTGTAATTTCAAAACTAACCCTACTGGTTTTTTTACCAGCAGCTTCTACAAAATCTAGCTCTGCCTCTACTATTTTATATTTAAAAGTTTTATCTAACTGCGATAATAGCTTGTAAAACACTAGTTGTCTTTTATATCTCCCCCTGATGCTTTCTGGTAGCTCCAATTCAGCCTCACTGAGATTGGCAGATTTTATTTTGCCCTCTATATGATTTCTAGATTTTGCACTACCAGTTTTGTAATCTATAACTTTTATTTCTTTATTAACCCAATCTATTCTGTCTACTTTGCCAGTCAGATAAATATCTTTATCAAAAACCACTTTGCGCGAATCACTGCCAAATTTATACTCCAAAGTTTTAATATTATTTAAATTAAAGTCTGCCAGTTGCTCATAGTAAGAGCTAATAACTTCTTTGCCTTGAACTATACGCGATTCAAAATCGTTTAGGCTTAATTGCTCTCGCTCTAGTGTTCGTCTAAAAACATCTAGCACTAGATTTAATTTTGGCAATTTTTCTGTGTTTTTCCCCTGCCTCATGAGAAACTCTAAGGCCTTGTGTACGGCCGTACCAAAAGATAAAGCGCTTGTTTTGGCTTGTGGCAAACGCAACAAAACTTTATAAAAAAACTCTTCTTTGTCGCGCAGATAAATATCTAGGGCTGTGGGAGATAGCTCAAAGTCTTTTATTAATTCTAATAACCAATCTCTAAATGTTTTATCAGTATTTTTAAAAATAGGCGCTGGTAATAATTTTTTTGAATTTTTTAGTTTCTGGTTATCATTAATTTGATATTTTTTATTTAAAATATCTAAATCAGCCTCTAATAGCTCTGCTAAAAATACAGCTTGCAACTGCTCTTTTTTATTTTCTTCGTTTAATTTAGAAAAGCTTAAAAATACTTGTTTTTTAGCTCTAGTTAATCCTACATAAAAAAGCCTTCTATCATCCTCATTTTTATCTTGCTTGCTTTCAGCCTGAAATCTTAAAATCTTATCTGGCAGCGGCAAAGTGAGAGGAGATCTAGCATTACCCCAATGCTTATCAATAAGATTTGGTAAAAACACATAATCCCACTCCTTACCTTTAGCGCCGTGCACTGTAGAAATAGTCACCCCTTTTTCTTCACCCAATAATATTTTCTTAGAAACTCCTATATTTTGCTCCAAAAAAGCTGCAATAATTTCTAAAAATCTCTCTAACTTAAGATGCTTCTCACTTTTGCTAATAGTTTTTATTTCGCTATAAAATGCATTGATTAGCTGAATATTTCTAGCATTATTATCTTTGATCAAATAATCTCTAAAACCTATTTTTTCAAATAGCTCTGGCACAAATTCTAAAAAAGTCATATTCAAATCAAATTTGCCGAGATTTACCAATTGCTGAAAGTATTTTTTAATTTTGCATTTTTCATTTTGCATTTCTAGAAGTCCTTCTAAACTTATTTTTTCTTTATTAGCTTCACGAGCCAATTTCAAAACCTCTAGAGTATCTAGATCGCTCCAGTGATAAAGTAAAATCTCATATAGATCGTAAGCTTGTTCTCCGTTGCGCAATTGCAAAACCACTTGCATAACAGTAAGAATTTGCCTAATGATCTCAGTTTGCAAAATATCTTCGTCTCTTTCTAATTTGTAGGGAATTTTCCAAGCATTTAGTGTTTCTATTAATCTAGTAGTTTCTTTATTTTTCTTGAACAAAATCGCAATGTTTTCTGGAGATACTTTTTTGTTTAAAAGTTTTTTGATTTCTTCTGCCAAAGCCACTTGTTCGGCTGTGTCTGTAGCTGCTTCTGATAATCTAATCGTTTGTAAATTTTCTACTCTTCCCTGCAAAGGCCTTTTAAGAATGGAAAATAGTTCAGGAGATTTGGAAAAGTTAAGTTTTTGATTTGCTAGTGTTTCTGCTGCTGCATTATAAATATCCTGACTACATCTGTAGCCTTGTTCCAAATTAATAACTACTGACTTTGAATAACGATTCAAAAAAGACAAAACATTTTCAAAACTAGCGCCTTGAAATCTATAAATAGTTTGATTGGGATCACCCACCACAAAAACATTAGCTGCTTCTTTCCAATATGAAGCCAATAAATCTAAGATTTTATTTTGAGCGCTATTGGTATCCTGATACTCATCTACCAAAAAATACAGTAATTGCTCCTGATATTCTTGCAATAATTCTTCATGATCTTCAAAAGCTTTAATTACTTTCAAAATCATATCTTCAAAATCATAGCGATTATTTTTTGCTAAAAATTTCTGATAAGCCTTATAAAGCTGAGATAGTTCTTGCAATTTGCCCAGTCTTTTTTCTTGAGCTATTTTTTTTGCTTTACTTAAATTTCTAGGATTTGCTAGTTGCTGCTCTCTGCCAACTAATTCTTCAAGTTCGCTCACAAAAAATCCCTCGCGTTTAATATTTTGCAGAGCTTGCTTGATAGAGTGCAAATAATGAAAAGTGGATCTGGGGCTGCGAAGAAATTTGAGCTTGGGATTATCTAAATAATTGCGCAA
>JBDLIL010000019.1:0-15855 GCA_039714855.1 Patescibacteria group bacterium | reverse complement strand
TAGGTTAGCAAATTATTTTAATCAAGAGCTTTATGGCTGGCCAACAAATTTGCCTTGGGCAATTTATATAAATCCAGAAAACAGGGCTTTAAGATTCAGAGAATTTGGCTATTATCATCGGTTATTTGCTTATGAAGCTGAGGCAACTTTGAGTTTTGGATTGGTGGTTTGGAGATTAGAAAAATCAAAAAAATATAAAATAGGTTCTGGTAAGTATTTTTCTGCGTATCTAATCTATTACGGCATTATTAGGTTTTTATTAGATTTCCTGCGCATAGATAAACAAATGTTTATAAATACTAACTTAGGCATTAATCAATTGATTTTATTATTGGTATTAGTTGTCAGTAGCTCGCTTTGGTTTTATAAAAATCAAACTAAGGAAGTGTGAGATAATCATAAAAATAAATTAAGGAGTTAATATGCCAAAACTAGTTTCCACTAATCCTGCTAAAAATTATGAAGAGATTGGAAGTGTTGAGATTTCTACAGATGAGGAAATTGATGCAGTAATTTTAGCTGCACAAAAATCAAAAAGAGAATGGAAGGAGTTGGGATTAAAAAAAAGAATTGAATTGCTTAGACCAATCTGCGAAGAGTTTAAATCAAGAGCTGATGAAATAGCTGATTTAATAGTAAAAGAAGTAGGAAAGCCAATTTCTGAAAGTAAGGGTGAGGCAAGTGGGTATGTAGAAGAATTTGAATGGTTTTTAGATAATGCTAAAAAAGCTTTACAAGACGAAGTGACTCATGAAGATAATGAATCTTTGCATAGAATTGTCTACGAGCCTCATGGAGTTGCTTGCGTAATTACTCCATGGAATTTTCCTTTTGGTATGGCAATTTGGGGAATAATACCAAATTTATTAGCTGGAAATACTGTGGTATTTAAAATTTCTGAAGAGTGCCCATTAATGGGAAAATTTATTGATGAAATATTTGTTAATCATGATCTACCAAAAGGAGTTTTCTCCCAGGTTTATGGAGATGGTAATGTAGGCAGGAAACTGTCTAAACAAGATGTGGATTTACTGTGGTTTACTGGTAGTACCAAAGTAGGTAAGCAAATCTACAAAACAGCTGCAGATAAATTCATTAAAGTAATTTTAGAAATGGGTGGATCTAATCCGTTCATTATTTTTGAAGACGCAGATTTAGATTTAGCGGTAGCTAGAGTTTATAAAGGTCGTTTTCAAAATTGTGGACAGGTTTGTGACGCAAGTAAAAGACTTATTGTTCATGAGTCTTTATTCGATGAAGCAGTAGACAAATTAAAAAAGATAGTTGAGAAAAAATTAGTGGGCGATCCTAATAATCCTAAAACAGATATTGGTAGTTTAGTTGCTAAAAGGCAAGTAGAGGCTTTAGAGATACAAGTGGCTGATGCAATTGATAAGGGTGCAAAAGTAATAGTGGGAGGAAAAAAACCAGAAAAATTACAAGGAGCCTATTACCGGCCAACTATTTTGACAAATATAAGTAAAAATATGAAGGTATGGAAAGAAGAAGTTTTTGGACCAGTATTGCCAATAATAAAATTTTCATCTGAAGATGAGGCAGTAGAGTTGGCTAATGACACTAAATATGGACTTGGATCAAAATTCTATACAAAAGATAAAGCAAGAATCAGAAGAGTTTCTTCTAGAATAGAGGCCGGATCTGTAGAAGTTAATCAAGGAAGTCGTTGGCTTTGTTGTAATCCATTTGGAGGTTATAAGAACTCTGGTATGGGTAGAGAACACGGAATTTTAGGATTTAGAGAATTGTGTCAGGTAAAAGTAATTTCAGAATCAAAATAAGTATCTGATATTTATTGATATACTTTGATATTTATATTAATATTGTTGGGTGAGATTCAAATTCAAATTCGGAGCTAAAAAAAATTTCAAGATTATTCTAAATAGTGATCAAAGAAAGCACTTGGCAGATTTATTTAAAGACAGTGCTAATGTGTTTTTAGCATCTTTAGTAGTTGGGCAATTTGTTATAGAGAAAGTCAGATATGAAATAGCATTTTTGGGACTTTTGTTATATATTAGCCTTATTATATTAACAACAAAACTAAGAAAGGAGAATCATGAATGATAGAGAAATTTCAATACTAATTCTGATGTCAGCTCCTTTGCTTGCAGGCTTGTTTGCGGTGTTTTTTACTACAACTAAAAAGTCCAAGTGAAAAAGAAATTGTTTTTCTTTGTTTTAACCGCTCTCTTGTTGTTAGTTTTTTTTCTTTTTTTTCAAAATAAATCTCAAACTTCTCGAATCCAAGATCACCAAAAGATAAGTATTCTAATTGGTGAGGAGATAGAACTAGAAGTCGAAGTAGTTAATACTCCAGAAAGTATTACTCAAGGCTTGAGTGGCAGAGAAGGAATCGACATCCATTCGACAGGTTCCACCAAAGGCGGACAGGCAGGGCAAATTGATGGCATGCTTTTTATTTTTCCACAGAGACATATTCCAAAATTTTGGATGAAAGATATGAAGTTTGATTTAGACTTTGTGTGGATTGATAACGGACTTGTGGTTGATTTGACAGAATCAGTGTCAATGCCTGAACCTGGAATGAAGTTGCAAGATTTGCCGACATACTCTCCAAAATCACAGGTAAACATGGTTCTTGAGTTACCAGGTGGGGCAATTAATCAATATGGTATCATGATGCGCCATATAGTAGGGTTAAAACCCTAGTCACTCTCCCAGAGAAGCTGTATCATATAGCTATGGACAATACTGCCCAAAATTCTTCTAGTTCCCAAAACTATCAAACTAATCCCTCGAAAATTTTAGGGAAAGTTAAATCTGGTTTTTCTGGTAATGCAGTGATTTCGGATCCACAGAGTGATTTGTCTACTAAAACTAAATTAAAAGTCTTGGAAGAAGTGCTAGATGAAGTGGAGAGTAAACGAGTAACTAATCCTGTCCCCAATAGAATAGTAGCGTCTGGCATGGTAGCTCAAGCAATGCCCAAGGCTGCTGATGAGGTAGTTCAATTGCAACAAGCGCAGCAAACAGGGTCGACTCAAAAAGAAGCGCAAGCAGCAACAGTATTTGAGTCTATTCCAGGAGCTCAGGTAGAATATGAAGAGAGCGCAGAAATTGCTCCAGAAGTTGAAGCTTTTGTTCAAAAGGTGGAAGAACAAGATCAGCTACCCCAGGAAATTGCCGTTAATGCTGAAAATATAGATCTAAGTCAACCAATAAAATTGGCTAAAAAAGCCGTAGTAGTATTGCCAATTACTCCAGAAATTGAGAAGGTGGGTGAGAAAAAAAATCCCAAATACAGCATTAGGTGGTTGGTAGAATTTGCCAAGAAAATTATGAAAATTTTTAATGGAGAGGTAATTTATCGAGAGTCAAAAATCCGAAATCCAGAATAAAGAGTTATGTATGATTTTAATTTAAACATAATATCCGAGCAAATAATTTCATTCACTATGAGTGTAGTGGTTTTGTTGATTGTTTTGAGTATATTAACAGTGTTTGTTTATATGTTTTTTCAGTGGTTCAAAAATAGAAAGCGAGAAGATTATGCTTTGGATTTTGTAACGCTTCTGGTTCGTTTGCCAAAAGAAAATGAAATAAAAATTGATGCTGCCGAGCAAATGTTTGCTTCACTTTATTCGATGAAAAAAACTGGGTGGTTTGCTTGGGCCAAGCCAGAAGATGTAATCTCTTTTGAGATAGTAGCTCTAAAGGAAGACATTGCTTTTTACATCAATTGTTCCAAAAAAGTGCGAGACCATGTAGAGAAACAAGTGCATGGAGCTTATCCCAATGCTGATATCAAAGAAGTAGATGAGATAAATATTTTTAATGAAAAAGGCAGAGTAGCTTTTGCTAGTCTGAAATTTAAAAAAGCAAATTATTTTCCTATAAAAAATTACAAAGATTTGCCTACCGACGGTTTGTCACTAGTTACTTCAGCATTATCCAAGATGGGAGATGGCGAAGGAGCAATGCTGCAGATTATTATTCAGCCAGAAGGAAAATCCTGGCAAAATAAAGGCTCTTCTTATATTAGTGGCAAAAAGAAAAAAGAAGCCGATCCGGAAACTGCCAGTTATGATCACGATCCCAAACAGATAGAAGCTATTAACAATAAAATTGGTAAACGAGGTTTTCGTGTAGCTATTAGAGCAGTGGTATCTTCACCGGATCAACATAGCGCAGAAATGCATTTGGGAAATATTACCGGAGCTTTTGCCCAATTTACCAGCGAACATAATAGCTTTAAGTCTGCTCGCATTTTTATAAAACATTTATTTATGATTGATTTTTTGTATCGATATATGCCGTTACTCCGATGGTGGATGCCGGTACTCAATAGCGAGGAGTTAGCGACCATATTTCATTTCCCTAATAAAACTGTGGAAACTCACCATGTACAGTGGTTGAACGCCAAACATGCTCCAGCTCCTAATACTATTCCTACCTCTGGATTACATTTGGGTACGTCAATTTATCGAGGAGATGAGAGAAAAATTTACATGGATATCAAAGATAGACGTAGACATATGTATATTATTGGAAAAACTGGTACAGGTAAATCTGAGTTCTTAAAAGAAATGATTTTGCAAGATATTGAAGCTGGGCATGGAGTATGTGCTATTGATCCACATGGTGAATTTGTGGAAGATTTGCTACAACTGATGCCGCCTGAAAGAGCAGAAGATGTAATTTATTTTAATCCATCTGATTTGGAGAGGCCTATGGGTATGAATATTATGGAGGCCGATACCGAAGAACAAAGGCACTTTGTGACTAGTAGTGTGATCGGACTTATGTACAAACTGTACGATCCACACAGAACGGGTATTATTGGTCCTAGATTTGAGCATGCTATTCGCAATGCTATGTTGACTATTATGGCCAAACAAGGTGGAACTTTTTTGGAAATGGTACGTATTCTCACGGATGCTAAATTTGTAGAAGAGATGCTGCCTTATGTAAAAGATCCTGTGGTCAAACGTTACTGGACGGACCAGATGGCACAGACAAGCGACTTTCACAAATCTGAAGTTTTGGATTATATCGTTTCTAAATTTGGTAGATTTGTAACCAATAAGACCATGCGTAATATTATTGGGCAGGAAAAAAGTGCTTTTAATTTTCGCAAAGCCATGGATGAAAAGAAAGTTATTCTTTGCAATTTATCAAAAGGAATTTTAGGAGAAGAGGATGCTAAGTTTTTGGGATTAATTTTAGTACCAAAAGTTTTAACAGCGGCCATGAGTAGGCAAGATGTGCCTATGGATCAACGCGAAGATTTCTTTTTATACGTTGATGAGTTTCAAAACTATGCTACCGAAGATTTTGCAGTAATTCTTTCTGAAGCTCGTAAGTATAGATTAAACTTAGTGGTAGCCAATCAGTATATTGGTCAGATAGATGAAGAAATTAAGAACGCTGTGTTTGGTAACGTGGGTTCTATTATTAGCTTTAGAGTGGGTGTGCCCGATGCTAACTTTTTACAACATGAATTTACACCAATTTTTAATGAAAATGATTTGACTAATATTGAAAAGTTTCATGTCTATATGAAAACTATTGTTAAAAATGAGCCAGTGCCAGCTTTTTCAATGTCTTTGGCAAAAGATATGGATGCGATAGAAGCCAAAATGAATCTTAAATTGTCAGAAATGATTAAGCAATTGAGTCGGCTCAAATATGGCAGAGATAAAGAAAGTATAGAAGCTGAGATGAAAGTGCGAGCAAAATTATAGTTTTTAATTTTTTATTTTCTCAAAATCATCCACCACTTGTTTGCAGTACATGTATCTAGCGTATTCAAAAACCTTGTTATGCAAAGGCTCTGTATTTTCAGATGATTTTACTTGAGTATCAATAAATTCTTTACTTTCCCCTAAAATAATTCCACTTTTCTCTATCATAGTTTGCGATTGTTCTTTGGCACTTAATGTTATGTCTTCTATGGATTGGGTATTAATATCGGGATTAACATTGGGATTAATTTGATTGAGTCTAGATGTGACTTCTGCAAGAGTATTTTTGTTTATTAGGCCGCGGTTGAAAGCAACATAAGTGCCAGCAGCCATTACAGTTAAAAACAAGATAAAGAGTAACAATGATTTGATAGGATGCAGGGGATTCATATTGTTTTTAGTATACTGTGTTGAGTAAAGACACGCTATGGCGTGTCTTTACAACTCTTTATTCATATCTTAAGGCTTCTATTGGTGACAGCTTAGCTGCTCTTCTGGCGGGAGCAGCACCGAACACTAGTCCCACAATTGTAGAAACTCCAAAAGCTAAAATTATTGTTTCCAGGGTAACTTTGGCAGGAAAATAAGGCTGAATAGCTGCTGTTCCTAGATATGCTATAAGCAAACCAATTAAGCCACCAAAAATACTAAGCAAAGCAGCTTCAATTAAAAATTGCAGCAAGATAACATTGGGAGTGGCACCTAGTGCTTTTCTCAAACCAATTTCTCTAGTTCTTTCGGTTACGGATACCAACATTATATTCATAATGCCAATGCCGCCTACAAGTAGTGATATAGCTGCAATACCACCTAAGCCAATAGTAAACATTCCTAAGATACCATTAATAGTTTCCAAGATTTGAGTTTGATCAACAACAGTAAATTCATCTTCATCTAGCTCTTTGAGCATGGTTTTTTCTACAGCATCAATAGCTTCCTGAATATGCTCATTGTCAATAACATTGAGTGTGAAATTATCTATGTATTGAACATCCAAATTGTCTTCCAAGGTATTGATAGGCAAGTATATATAATTATCAAAGCTGGGTCCCCCAAAACTAGAGCCCTTTTTTTCTAAAACCGCTTTTACAGTATAAGTTTGGCCTCCAACTTTCATTCTCTTGTTGATAGGATCTATTTTGCCAAAGAGTTCTTCGGCTATTTTGTCTCCCAAAACTAAAACTCTTTTGCTTTTACTATTTTCATTATCTGAAAACCATTCGCCCTTGGCAGCAGACATTTTATAAATATCCTCAAAGTTGCTAGTAGTGCCAAGCAGACTCACTTTTTTACTAGTGCTGTTATATTTTGCTTGATTTGTAGCTACTCCCATTATGACCCCATCGCTTATTAGATCGCGATTATTTCTCAAAATCTTTTTTAAATATACTTCTTTTAAGACTGGCTTAGTGCTTTCAATCACGCTCTCTGGTCCACCAAAACCTCCATCGTCGCCAAAAGGATTTCCGGGCACCACATAGAGTGTGTTTGCTCCAAGATCAGCAAATTGATCCTCTACATAGGCTTGTAATCCTGTGCCGATGCTCGTCAACATAACCACGCTACCCACCCCAATGATAACTCCCAACATAGTGAGAAACGATCTAGTTTTATTATTAAAGAGTGCTCTGATAGCGATAATAAAAATAGTCTTGAGCATATATTATTTCTTTGGCTTTATGTTTTTTTGCTTTTTTAATTCTTTTTCTACATCTTTTAGGCATTTAATAGGGCAATCTGATGTTTTTACACCGTCTCTTAGTAAAACCAGGCGTTTCGCAATAGCGGCATCTTCTGATTCGTGAGTAACCATAATGATAGTTTTGCCTTCTTTATTTAAATCTATAAGCAATTTTTTGATATCTTCACCAGATTTGGAATCTAAATTACCGGTTGGTTCATCAGCAAAGATTACACTAGGCTGGTTTACTAAAGCTCTAGCAACAGCGACACGCTGTTGTTGACCACCGGATAACTGGGCGGGAGTATTATGCAAACGATCTCCTAAACTCACTTTTTCTAGTATTTGAGTAGCTATTCTTCGCTGTTCGCCATTACTTACGCCAGCATAAACCAAAGGTAGGGCCACATTATTTAAGGCAGAGGTTCTGGCAAGTAAATTGAATTGTTGAAAAATAAAACCTATTTCTTTATTTCTTAAACGCGCTCTTTCTATTTCATTGTAAGTAGTTACATTTTTGTTTTTGAGATAAATTTTTCCTTCGCTGGGGTGAGCTAACATGCTAGCTACTTGCAAAAAGGTAGATTTACCACTTCCAGAAGGTCCCATTACAGCTACAAACTCACCCTCATCAATTTTCACCGAAACATTGTCTAGGGCCTTGATAATATTATCACCAAGTTTGTAATGTTTGGAAACTTTATTGAGTTGCAGAAGCATAAATTTATTTGGGTATCAATATCTCATCTTCCAGACTCAAGCCACTGATAACCTCCACTTTTTCCTCAGTTTCCAAATCTATTTTTATCTCTTTTTCTTCAAAAGTTTTTTCGCCAGTTTTAACGTCTATTAGTATTTTGTCGTCTCTTTCTCTGGTGGCTTCGAAAGGAATACTCATGACCTGATCTCTAGTATCTACAGTGATGGCAACATCGCCGTTCATACCAATGCGTAATTCATCAAGAGATCCATTGCTCAGAGGAAATTCAACTATAAACACAGTGCCAGATGAGGATTGACTACTGGTATAAGATATATAATCGACATTGCTACTAAAAATCTTATCTGGGTAAGAATCAAGCTCTAAAGAAGCAACTTGGCCTTTTTTAATTTGGGCAATATCAGCTTCATCAACAGTGGCTCTGAATACCAAGGTTTTGGGATTTACTAATTCGAAATAATCAGTAGACAATAACTGCACCCCCGCAACTTTGCTAGGTGATACAGTCAAAATACCATCAAAGGGAGCATAAATGGCAGTATTTTTAATAGCAATGCTAGCAATTTCTACATCTAAAACTTCGTTTTCCAGATCCCACTGCTCTTTGTCTCTAGTTCTTCTAGTTTCAAGGGGTAGTAGATCATAATCACCAGTATCATCTTTGCTTTGTTCAAAATCCCAGCGTTCTTTCATGTAGAGATTAAGATCTTGCTGCATTTGTTTTTTGAGTGTTGCCCGATCGATACTAGCTATAGTTTGCCATTTTTTTACCTCTTCACCCTCTTGTGCACCTATATAAGTGACTCTGCCACCAGCAATGAATCTGAGTCTAGCTTTTTCTTTGGCATCCACCACTCCAGAAACTTCAATTACTTTTGTCAAATTTTCTATTTGAGGTTTCTCAAAATTCAGATCTTCAATGTTTTGTTGACTTTTTTTGTATCTCCAAAAAATTATGCCCAAAATTATTACTACTAAAAATAGTGATAATTTCCAATGTTTTTTTATAAAAGCAAAAATATTTTTAATAAATATAATTATTTTTTTTGTCATGAGATCTTTTATCATAGCAAGTAAATAGGGGCTAGGAAAATGGGGAAATCAGAAAATGGTGAGCCGGGAGGGACTTGAACCCCCGACCGGTAAGGTATAAGCTTACTGCTCTAACCAGCTGAGCTACCGGCTCTAAATCACGATCTGTGATAAGGAGAATAGTATAACATTTAAACTGGGGAACTAGAAAACTAGAGAGCTAGAGTAGGAGTAACAGTCCTAGTCCGATTAGGACTGTGGTACTGGCTCCGACTGCAAATTGGATAATATCAGCAGCGCCTGTTTCTGGTAATTCTTCAGGTAGAGCTGGTTGACCTTTTTGTTCTTGAACTATCACTTGTTCAATCACCTCTTCTACCACTTCTATGCCGGGAGTATAGATCTCTCTTTCTTCTATGACTGCTCCTGGTTTGACACAGTATTCGCTCCATGGATATGTGCTCAAGCGGCATCTCATGCCATAATTAGTGTCATAGCAAACGTGATCTGGGTTGGCACAGTCACTACTGGTTTCACAACTATCATTACAGCCTGGCGCTGGTGTTGGTTCTGGTTCATCTGATTGGCAATCTTCTTCTTGTGGGAAATCAGCATGACGACATCTTTCACCATAAGTTACGCTACAGTAATAGCTACTATTAGCTTCATAGCATCTATCATTATCAGGATCACATTCACTATTGCAGTCTAGCTCATCTGGACCTGGTGTAGGTGTCGGAGTGGGTGTAGGTGTAGGTGTTGGGGTTGGCGTGGGTGTAGGTGTAGGTGTTGGGGCCGCAGCAACTACAAAACTCAAAGTACAGGACAAATCTTCAGCAGCTTTTGGTTGAGTGGGAGCGGTAGTTTCTTGTTTCTCCAAGATTCCAGTTGTAAGAAGGATAGCTCCACCCACAATTAAGAACGATAAAAGCCCAGCTAATATGCCGAACTTTTTCATACTCAGCCCAAAGATTCTTCTTTCTTGAGTTCTTAGAGGAGTGGGACCACTTGCGGTAGTAGTGGGGGAAGCTGCCAAAGTAGGAGGCACAGAAGAAGTTCCGGCTTTGGTGTAAACAGCTTGTGGTTGATTGTTATTATCGATCATTATTATTTGTGTCTATTTTTTCTTAATTTGTCTTAACTACTGGTTCCCATGGTAGACAGCTGTCTGCCCCTGGGGCGGTACAAATCTGACATTGGGCAAAGAATTTACCAGTAGTATCTATAGTGTATTTTTCAGATCTTTTTTTATTACTGGTCCTAGCAGCTAATTTTACGGCTTTGCTTTCACCTGGTACGAAGACTCTGAATACATAGTGATCAGCTGCAGCCACTTCGCCACAGACAAATCTTACTTCATCACCAAGTTCTACTTTATTACTATCAGGGTCAGTTATATTTATCATAGAAATATTTAGACATTGTGGGCCTACAGCAGGCTGGCATCTTTCCGAAGAAGGATTGCTGGTAAGTCTACATCTATTTGCCTCACAAGAGAATCTAGCATCTCCACCTTTGCTGGTATCTCTGCATTGAGCGTTTGTTTGACATGGAGAGTTGCAACTAAAGCTCTCAATAACTTCGCCACCATCTCCTCCGCCCCAACATTCTGGTTGGTCGCAAGTGTATTCAGTATAGCCACAATAGCTACCCCAATCCCAAGCCTGAGACATTACATCGATTTGGCCACATTGTCCATCTAGAGTCATATCATTATTTTCGGAGAAAACTGGATTTTCGAAACATTGCCAAGCACCATTTTTCATCTCACAGCCGTTGGGACAAGTGAATTTAACATATTGTTGGGCTGCTAGACTTGGATTGTCTGGGCAGAAGTTGCCAGTAGTATCGACAATTTCGGGAATCCTGCCACCCCCTGCGCCACTGGGGCAGCATCTTGCTTTACCATCAGTAGCTTCTGTGCAAGACTGAGTGCAATATCTAGTACAGTCGGTGTCTGTAGGTCTCAGGTCAGCACTATCATCGAGACAAGTAATGCCTGTGCTGGGACACTTCTCACCAGGGTTTACCAATGTTTTATCTGCATCACCACAGCGACATTTGGAGACTAGATGACTATCGCCAGGAACATTTCCCTGAACTTCTATCTTTGTTGACCCAGCAGGACAGGTTTTAGTTTCTTCTCCAGCTTGACCGCAGCTGCAAGTATTATCATTCCATAAGTGATTGGAATTGGTGCAGATTTGCTTAGCTTGATCATAAGCAATTTGTCCACCTAATCTATCTGCGCAGGTAGAAGCCCTACAAACACTGAGCCCTGGATCTTCATATTCACAATTCCTAGAAGAGCACTGGGTATCTCCGGTACATTGGCAGCCATTGGCTTTAGGGGTACTATTACAAGTTAAGTCATCATAACAAGCTCTACTGTTAATAGAGCCCTGGGGAACACTCTTACTTGTATTATTTTGACATTCGCATTTAAGTACATTGCTCGTTCCAGGTGCATATATGGTATTAGTTCCCGGAGGACAAGGATTTGTTAGACCACCTTGACCATCTGATACTTTACACTTTTGGGCACCACCATCCCATACATAGCCGTCGCGATCATTGCATTCTTTAGCCAAACATCTATTTTGACCAGAAAAAAGATTGTCTTTTTCTTTACAGGCAAAATCTTTGGTAACTTCAGCGCATTTCTTATTAAGATTGTAACAAGTGTATTCTGTTGGTGGTGCAGTACAAGTCTGTGTATTTCTGAGTGTCTTGCTTGTAGGTGTACAGGTGCAGTAATTAACATCACACTTTACACCATCACCTATTTTTTTAGGGTTTTTTTCTGTACCAACAGGATCACCAGTCACGTCTTCTCCTAGACCACTGTTGCAAGTTTTGCCAGTGAATTGCCAATAATATCCACTATCATGACAACGAGCTATAATATATTTGTCTCCTGTCTTTGTGCATTTAGTTATACCGGGATTACAAACTTGTTCTTTTTGCTCAGGTGTTACGCAAGTACCCACAGTACCTTTTCTACCTGCACAATCTTCCATTGCGCTTTGAACAGAGCTTTTAGTAATTTTCTGAACAGCTCCGTTAACACAGCATTCCACTGTGACGGTGCTGCCGGTGCCAGTTTCTTGATTACCAGGATCTGTTACAGCAGCTTGCTGTCTGATGTCTTGACTCTGGCGACTGAGGAAAAACGCCGCCGCCGAACCTACCACTAATAGCAGTAAAGCTGCAACGCCCAAGATAACCTTCCAATTAAGTTTCTTATTTCTCTTAACAGGAGTAGGGGCAGCCCCAGGACTTGTGCCCACCGAAGCATTCACCTTAGAATTTAAAGAACTATTTAAAGTATTTGAACTGCTGGGTGTAATTGGACTGGCGTTTACCATAAATTATAAAAAATAAAATCCGGCTCAAATTTTGAGCTTTCATTAGCTTACTAGATAGTTTCCCTCATTTGCAATAGCTAACTTAACTTTCATCAAATTGCACTGCTAAATAATAGCTCCAGAGCGCTGCTAGAATAAAGAATATTCCACCTATCACTAGAGCCAAGGTAGTTTCTACTGATCCAGAAACAGGTACACCACTGGCCGTAGATGGCAAAGAAGTCTTACCACCCTTACTGATGGATGTAGACGCACTAGCTTCTCCAGACTCACTCGCCTCAGCAGACTCACTGGCCCCACCTATGCTATAGGGATTTCCTGACCCATAAGGCAGATCTAGATTGTTCTCTGTGTTTGCTTGAGCCAATAGAGTATTGGTGTCGGTTACAGTAAAAGTCTGAGTCTGACAAATTTCTTCGCCGGTATCAGGATCATCATAACAATATGTAACAGTATGTTCACCAGGCTCCAATTCTTGCTCTAATTCAGTTAAATCAATGACAAAGTTTCCATCGCTGTCCGTAATTAGTTCTTGCTCAATTTGCGTTTCAGAATTAATAGTGACACTGATTGTCACCTCGGGCGCTGCCTCACCCATGATGGTTGGTTGCATGGAATCCACAATTATTTCAGCACTGCTACTGGCTGTAAGATCCACCACTACTTGGGTTTCTTCAAAACCATCTTCACTGAGGATATTAGCCAGACCACCGGGGTTTATTGTTACTTGTTCCACCTCTTCAATTTTGTCTAATTCTTCTAATTCTTCCAAATCATCAAAAGTAGGCGTACTGGTAGATGAGTCAATGCTTGTGGTGCTGGCAAGATTGGACCCAAGAGCTATATCTGCCACTGGTTGAGCATCTTTGACAGTAGTAGAAGCTGTACTTCTAAGAGTTGGGTTGTCACCTTGAATGGTAATGTTTAATACAGTGCTATCAGTAATTTGAGCAAAACTACCATCAGCTTTGCGAGCATTAGAAAGAGGAATGGCCCAACTGGCAGAATCTTTCACTAATCCTGAGAGTTCGCCAATGCCACTACTAGTTATATAGACCATGCTACCAATGGCAGGATTGCCATTTAGCAAAACCTTGCCATAAACTGTTTTGGCAGCACTAGGAGAACCAACGCTAGCCAATGTCTTGATACTAAAGGCTGATCCACTATCATCAAAAACAGTTCCTGAACCGGTGCCCAAAACATAATAATAATTAGTGTTAGCCTGCAGCCCCCTCAGTGAAATGTGATGAGTGTTAAATTGTCCAATAGTTCCAGAGAGTTGATCTCTATCATCACTGATTTGACTTTTGAGATCATCTGGTTTTGTGCCATATTTTACAAAGCCAGCTGTATCTTCATCAGTTAAGAAAGAAATAGTAAAACCAGAATCAGTTAAATTGCTTATCTTGACATTTTTTGGAGTGGTTTGTGGTGTGGCTCTAGGAGAAAAAACACTAGTGTCACCACTAAGCAAAATAATTCCTGCCACCAAGGCTACCAACAATATACCTATACCAAGTAGAGTAGGAAATTGTTTTTTTAGTAGTTTTTCTGTAAACGAAGCTTGTGTTCGCATAAAATCAACAAAATAAAAAGACGATAAAAGACGCCTGCATCTACTCTAAAGCAATGAAGACAAGTAGGACAATACGAAGAAGAACCGAAGTTAGTAAATTCCAAACAACAAATTTCAAACTCCAAGTAGCGGTTAATCAGTAATTATTTTTTTTGTAATTCAGTTTTTGGACTTAGTAATTGTTTGTGATTTGGAAATTGCATATTTGAATTCAGTTGCTTTCAGCTGATTTTGTAGTTTCTAGATCTACGGGAATTATTTCAGTGCTTGGAGTAGGTTTGGGAGTGGCTAGACGCTCTTGACGAATTTTTTCTTGTTCTTGCCTTTTTTCCTCTTCTTGTGCTTCAGCCTTATCTATAGTTACCAAATTGATATCACGAGTTTGAGTGTTCACTATTACAGTGTAAATAGGAAAATTTTTTAACTCTGAATTTGTGTATTCTTTTTTATGCTCCAATTTTTCGATTATTTGGGTGTCGATATTAGGATTAAGAGGTTGAGCTAACTTTAATAACTCTGGAGGGATAGGAACTTTTTTTTGTGAGCTGAATAAGCTAAATACAGCCCAAATAACAATAGTTACCAGGGAAAAAAGCATAACATACATCAATGCTTGGCGTCTTTTTAAACCTTGAAGAGTTTTGGTATTAAATTTCATTTATTATCTTCTCCAAAATAATGAGCCGTAAGTATTATGGTGGCAGAAAGTTGTCTTTTGTTTGCGCTTTCTTTGGTATTGAAAGTAATGGTATCCGCGCTAAGTACTCGTCGCATATTTTGAATATCCTCGATAAATTGTCTAATGGACGAATAATCACCAAGAACAGTAATGCTAATAGGATAACTAAGGCGACCTAGGCTTTGAAAGTCAGTGTCAGTATCATTATTATCTGGTAATTGAGAGATTTTTATATCAGAGATGGCCAGCTCGTTATCACTAGCTAGTTTTTCTATGACTTTTAAAATTTTTATCAATTCAGGAGAAGAAGGAAAAGCATGATTAAGGACTACGGCTCTCTGTGACCAATTGCTGTATTGACCTTGCAAAGAAGAGAGAGCAGCAATCTTTTGAGACAATCTGGTATTCAATTTTCTTTTTTCTTCTAATTCATTGACTAGGTCTGACATAGTTACCAAAGTGGGTCTGATGGCGAAAAGAGCAAAGAACATTACGGCCGCTATGGTAAAAAATAGCTCTGTACTTACTTGTGCCACTGGGTTTTTGTAAAAATCCAGTAAAGTATTTTTTAGCTCCTCTTGTTTTGTTTTCATTATATTTTTAATCTCTACGATTATTCTTGTTTTTTGTTTTCTTGAGCGGGCTTTATTATTTTTACGTCAAACTCAAAAACCCCATGATTATTACTCTTTTCATTATCACTACTAATCCTGTTAATGCTAACTTGTCCCAGCTTTGGTGATAATTGCAAATTGTTGGCAAATATAGAAAAAGAATTTTGGGATGAGGCACTGCCCAAGAGCTCAATTTTTCTAGCTGAAATTTTTAGCTCATCATAGAGTATCCCTCTGGGAGTAAGAGATTGAAGAGTGGGAAAAACATTGCTTAAATTTTCTTTTTGCTCTACTTGTTTATATTCATCTATTTTCTTTTGCAAGGCCCGGACATCATTCTCTAGGGGGCCATAAGATTCAATGATAATTTGTTTTTGAAAAATTTCTTCATTTAAATCTGTGACCTGACGATCTAAGCTGAAGCGAGTCAAAAAACTGCCGATTACGATTAATTC
>JBDLIL010000018.1:0-16019 GCA_039714855.1 Patescibacteria group bacterium | reverse complement strand
CTAGTTTGCTAGATATTTTGCAAAAACGCATAGATTCAGATAAATTCACTGTAATTTTTACACCTAATCCTGAGCAGGTAGTTCAATCTCAAAAAAACAAACAATTTTTAGTGCTTTTGCAGAAAGCTGACATTCTTATTCCTGATGGCATTGGTTTGGTTTGGGCATCTAGATTGCTATCAATGGATAAAAAAACAAAAAAAATAGAAACAAGAATAGCGGGAAGAGAATTGGTGGAAGACTTATTGGATATCGCTAAAAATGAAAAGTTAAAAGTTTTAGTGGTAGGCGGGAGAGGATATAAAAAATTAGAAATTAAAAATCCAAAATATCAAAATATTTATTTTCTAGAAAGTTATAAGAATTTCGATAAAGCTAGTAAAGAAGAAGAGGATTTAGTAATTAAAACTATTAGAGATGTAAGGCCGGATGTTATTTTTGTAGCTCTAGGTGCTCCCAAACAAGAGTATTGGGTAGATTCTCACAGAACACTACTTGAAAAAACAGGAGTTAGAATAGCTATGGTAGTAGGGGGAAGTTTTGATTATTTAGTAGGTAGTGTGCCTAAGACGCCAAAGTTATTGAGTAACTTGGGATTGGAATGGTTATTTCGTCTGGTAATCCAGCCATGGAGATGGAAGAGGCAGCTTAGGTTAATTGAATATCTTAAATTAGTGTTTATTGAGGTATTTAAAAAGAAAACCAGAAAGTCAGCGCGTACTAGAGTATAAGTTTACTAGTATATCTAGCAACTCAGTTATTCATTTCCCTCAGGATTTATTCCCAAGAGCCATAAAACAGCTTCTTTTTTGTATCTTCTGTCACCTCTGGAATTAATGCGAATCGCAGGTAGTTTTCCTCTTTTACCCCATCTTTTAATAGTTAATGGAGATACCCTGAGTAAATCAGCTACTTCTCTAACAGTGAGTAAGTCTGGAAGACTATTAATGTTTAATTTGCTAGCATCGGTGGCTCTACCAGTTTTTTTATCATCTGTATTTTGAGTAGCATCATTTGTAGTTTTTACTGTTTGTGATTGGTCGTGGGTGAGATCGTTCATTTTTCTCCATCTTAAGCTTTTGTAAGCTTTGATATTTTTTGATTAATTAAGTAAGAAACTTTACCTATACTCAAGGTAGCAGAATGTAAGTAAATGGGTCAAGGGTAAAAAAACCCAGGATCAAAAATTTTAAAATTTAAGATAATTTTTGTTCAAAAACTTAAAGATTATTTATCCACATAGGTATTAGTAAAAAATTCGGGTGATAATTTATAAATATATCTTTTTATATCGTTTTAAAAAAATATTAGACCTATAAAATATTTGACTACGTCCTCTTATTTTTTTAACTAGAGTATATAAAAATTATATTTAAATTTATCAACTTAAATAATATGTATTGGCATTAGTGTTATACTTAAATCCTCAAAATGAAAAAATATCGTTTTACCCCTTGCTGTTCTATAAACATTACCCAAAAAAATTGGGTAAATAGGGGTGAAGGATCTTAAAAAACAAATAAGTAAGATTTAACACCCCGCCAAGAAGCGGGGTTTTTTAATTAATATGCCAATACAACTTGTAGAACGACTAGCTTATAGAGAAGAAAGCATCAAGGCCATGGCTTTGTCTCTAGGAAGGGATATTTCACAGATTTGGGTTAATCCGGTCACTGGTGAATTGAGCTTAAGACAGATAGATAGAGTTGATAGAGAGCATGCCGATTTGGGATTTGAGCTAGAAAGTCAAGAAACTTGACGAATAATTACTTGAGAAGTATATTACAAAAATTAGATTATGAAAAAGTTTTTTGAAACTACAACTACCAGCTCTTCATAGGGCTTGTTGTGGTAAAAAATCATGACGAGCCCCAAGAGGGGCTTTTTTAATGTAGGATATTAACAAATAAAAAAAGGAAAATATGGCAAAAGCAAACGACAAGCAAGAAATGCTAGATCAAGAAAAATCTTTAATTTTTAAGATAAGACATACAGCTGAGCATGTATTGCACCAGGCTGTTAAAGAATTATATCCAGACATTCACTTGGCGATGGGACCTGCAACAGACGATGGATTTTACTTCGATTTTGATGCTAACCCTGATGGGGGAGAAGGAATCAAAATTTCTGAAGAAGATTTCCCTAAGATTGAAAAACGTATGCATAAGATTATTGCTGCTAAATTGCCAGTAACCAGGCATGAGTTATCTGTAGAAGAAGCTAGAAAAGTTTTTGCCGATAATCCTTACAAGCAAGAATGGATAGATAAAATAGAATCTTTGGGTGAAAAAGTTACTGTCTATTGGACTGGGGAGCCTGAAAAACCGGGTTCTATGCTAGATCTTTGTGCTGGCCCACATATAGATAATACGGGCGAAATTAAAGCTTTTAAACTTCTTTCAGTGGCAGGTGCGTATTGGCATGGGGATGAGAAAAATAAAATGCTAACGCGTATTTACGGTACAGCCTTTGAAAGTCAGGAAGAATTGGATGCTTATTTGGCTCAACTTGAGGAAGCCAAGAAAAGAGATCACAAAAAACTAGGCAAAGAGCTAGGACTTTTTACTTTTTCCAATCTAGTAGGAGCAGGTTTGCCTCTCTGGACACCCAAGGGAACTTTGCTTAGAAATATTTTAGATGACTATGTTTGGGAGCTTAGAAAAGCTAAGGGTTATCAAAAGGTTACTATTCCGCATATTACAAAAAAAGATTTATATGAAACTTCTGGTCATTGGGCCAAGTTTGCTGATGATTTGTTTAAGATTGACACCAGAGAAGGTCATGAATTCGCCATGAAGCCTATGAATTGTCCTCATCACACTCAGATTTTTAACCATGTGCCTAGAAGTTATAGGGATCTACCTCAACGTTATGCCGAGACGACTATGGTATACAGAGATGAACAAACAGGAGAACTAAATGGTTTGTCTCGAGTACGTTGTATTACTCAAGATGATGCTCATGTTTTTTGCCGGGAGAGTCAGTTGCAAGATGAATTTTATGCTATCTGGGATGTTATTGAGAAGTTTTACAAAGCTTGTGGTTTTCCAGAGTTGGAAGTCAGGTTATCTCTTCATGATCCAGAAAATTTTAAAAATTATTTGGGAACTAAAGAAGATTGGGCAAAATCTGAAGAGCAACTGCGAAAGTTTGCTAAAGAAAGAGGAGTGAAGTTTATTGAACAAAAAGGTGAAGCTGCTTTTTATGGGCCTAAAATAGATTTTGTGGCCAAGGATTCTTTGGGCAGAGAGTGGCAGGTAGCGACTATTCAGGCAGATAGAAGTATGCCAGAAAGTTTTGATTTAAATTGCGTGAGTGAATCTGGCGATAAAGAGCGCATAGTTATGATTCATGCAGCTATCATGGGTTCGATAGAGAGATTTTTATCCATCCTAATAGAGCACAGTGCAGGCAAATTCCCAGTCTGGCTTTCGCCTGTGCAAGTAAGAGTATTGCCAATATCTGAAAAGCATCTAGAGTATGCCAGGGAGGTGGTTAAAAAATTGCAAGTAGTAGAGACGCAACATGTTGCGTCTGTGCAAGTGAGAGTAGAGCTGGACAGCAGCGCTGAAAGCCTGGGCAAAAAGATACGCAATGCCCAGAAGGAAAAATTGCCCTACATGCTAGTAGTCGGAGACAAAGAAGCAGAAAACAATCAGGTGGCCGTGCGCGCACGCGATGGCGAGAAGCAAGAAGTTATGCAACTAGAGGATTTTGTGGAGAAAATAAAGCGAGAATTAATCTAGGGCTCCAACCTCACCTATCTGGTTTTTCTTCATCAAGCTCAGAAAAAACCAGATGTCCTCTCCAATTCTGGAGAGGGATTAGCCCAACTTTACCTTCACCCCAGGGCTCATGCTGGCTGAGATGGAGAGTTTAACCAGATTTTGATCTAGGGCTTTGATTAAAGCTTCTAAGTTTGCCTGCAGATCTTTAACTTCCATAGAAGTTTTTCCGACTATTAAGTGAATAAGCGGAGCTTTTTTCTCTGTCTTGATAATCATACTACCAGCTTCTAGCTCTTTCTTTTTCTTCTCTGGATTATCGGTAAGGGTGCCGTTTTTGGGATTCGGCATTAGGCCTTTTGGTCCTAATATTCTGGCATGTTTGGTTAATTTTGGCATGTCGGTCTTACTAGCTATCAAAACATCAAAATTAATTTTTCCAGCAACAATATCTTTAAGAACCTTGTCACTGGCAATAACAACTTTTACTTTTTTGCCAGTTGAGTGAGGGAGGTTAAGTTTGTAGCTTCCGCCTTCTTTTTTGAGTACGGCGTGGGCTTCTATGCTGGCATCGAATTTGCTGTAAGAAAGCTTTTTAATCAATTCAATTGCAACTTTTAAATCATAGAGTTTGGTTTTATCTACTTGAGCTCTAGTAGCCTTATATTTGCTAGAGCGTTGCTTGCTCTGTTTTTTAACTACTTTAGCGATTTTTGAGGTCCCCGAGCTTGTCGAGGGGGGAGTTTCAACAACTTTTACTTTTGTTTCTGTTTGACTCATGTCGACGTTTTTTTTGCTACCCATAGTAACCTCGTTGCACTCGGCAAATTACAAATTATAAATTCCAAACTTTACTTTAAACATTTGTTGTTTGTTGTTTGTTGTTTGGAGTTTGTTATTTAATCTCAATTCCCATGCTTCTAGCAGAACCTTCTACTATTTTCATGGCTTGTTCCAGATTATTAGCATTTAAATCTGGTAATTTTTTCTCCGCAATTTTCTCGACTTGATCTTTTGTTAAAGATCCAACTTGATCTATTCCTGGTTTTTCGCTACCTTTTTTAAGCTTAAGTATTTGCTTAATCATGGCACTTACAGGAGGAAGTTTAAGAACAAAAGTGAAACTACCACCTTCGTAAACGGTAATCTCAGCAGGGATGATTTCACCTCTTTTGTCTTGAGTTTTGTCATTATATTGCTTGAGGAAATCCATCATGTTGATTCCAGCCTGACCCAAAATAGGACCTACTGGAGGAGCTGGAGTAGCGCTTCCGGCTGGGAGATTTAATTTAAGAACTGATTTTACTTTCTTTGCCATAAAAGCTCACTTTCGTTCGCAAATTCCAAATAACAATTTACAAATTCCAAACCTCAAATGCTTGTTGTTTGGTGCTTGGAATTTAGTATTTTTATACTTTCTGCACCTGTAAGAAATCCAGTTCCACTGGTGTTTCTCGACCGAAAATACTGACCAATACTTCTACTTTACCCTTGCCTTCATCAATATCTTTTACAGTACCTAAAAAATCATTGAACGGTCCATCTACTATTCTTACAGCTTCACCCTCTGAATATTCAGCTTTATATTGAGGTGCAGCTTGAGTCATGTACTGCTGAATCGCTTTAACTTCATGTCTAGGTAGAGGTTTTGGTTTAGGTCCCACACCTACAAATCCAGTCACACCTTGAGTGGTTCTAACAGCCAACCAGGCGTTATCAGTTAATTCCATTTGGACCAACATATATCCTGGGAAGATTTTTTCACTAACAGTTTTTCTTGCGCCTCGTTTAATTTGAATTTTATCTTGAGTAGGGATAAGAACTTTAAGAATTTTATCTGTCAAATTCAGGGTTTGAGCACGTTGTTTCAAAGCTTCAGCTACTTTATTTTCATGTCCCGAATATGTGTGTACTACATACCAACGAGCTTTCTTATTTTCTTTATCGGAAATTGCAACAAAATTGTGAGACGCAGGCACTGTTGTTTCATCTATTTTATCCCCGTCTGCAACGCTATGCGTAGCATTGCGGGCAGATTCGGTTATTTCTTGTTTTGTTTGATCTTGATCGTTCATAATATTTAACTTGCCCTAGAAACTAGAGCTAAAAGCTGAGCAAAAATAAAGTCTAAGCCACCAACATAAAAACCGATGGCAGCACTTACAGTTAATACTAATCCTGTCATTTGAACGGTTTGTTTGCGAGACGGCCAAGTTACCTTGCTTAGCTCCTGCCAAACTTCATTCAAGTATTTATTTATTGCCATGGGCAGTTTACTCCTGTGGAATTCAAGAAAGATATTGTAGCAGAGATTCAGAAGAAGTCGAGTGTTTAAGATTTTTCACTAAATATTTCTGTTCTTCCACTTGAGATAGGTTTTATTAGTCCTTTGGATTTGGTTCTTTGAGCCATGGAAGGGTAATTGGTAGTAGCTACTGGGTTTGGAGGGGGAGGAGCAGAAGGAGTAGTGGATGCAGAAGGAGGAGGCGATTGCTGTAAGCTTTGGATTCTGTCTTCTAAACTACTCATTTGTTTTTGAGTTTGTGGAGTCAATGGCTGTGTGTTCACTTTTTTTATTTTTGGTTCTGACTTTCTACCCAACAGGGAGCTAATAATTACTATGATAATAAGTGCTCCACCACCCAATATCATTAAGAGAGAAAGTGAGAAGCCTCTATCTTCTAGATTTTTTAAAAGACTATCCAATGCAGATTTTTCTTCAGGAGATTTATCAAAATTATCAGTTTCATTTTTATCAACCTGATAGGGAATTTCAATTTCCTCCTCCTCAATTTTCTCGTTATTGTTTATGGTAGCACTACTTGTAGCTAAATTAGCCGATTTGCTTGAGTCAGTAATTGGTTGATCTAACTGAGCACCTTTTTCTTGACTGATCTGATTAGTGGTTTTGCTATCAATAGTTTTGTAAATAGTTTTATAGACGATTCTTTTTCTTACAGAGGAGCAGCTGGTAGAGCTAGGATTGGATTTTAGGCGACAATTACCATAGTAGCAACTCAAGTTGATAGCACAATCACTATCAGAGGTGCAGGATCGATTGCACAAACTTTGATTACTGCTAATAATCTGTCTACTTGCTTCTCTACAAAATTCATCATCAGGGTTATCTGGATTTTTGCAACGATTGTCTAGACAAATGAATTCGCTAGAACACTCAGTGGAGTTGGAGCAATATTCACCGCAAGAGAAGTTTAATCCATCATCTGTGTCAGGAAATTCACAGCTGACACTATCAGTGTTATTGCTTCTGCGACAACGCTTGCCATCATTGTTGGTTTGGTAACAAATATGATTTATTGGGCAATCTGAATTTAAATCACATACGTCGTTGCATTGTTTTACATCTCCGTTTCCACCACTTCCGATTCTTTCGAAGCTAAAATTTCTAGTATAAATAATGGAGACTTGGCTTTGAGTATTTCTATACTGCATTTGTACAGTATTAGCACCTTGTACTGGTTCGAAGCAAAGGCTGTAATTAGTTTGGTATTGAGTCCATTCTAAACCGTTAATACTATGTCTCTTTTGCAAACCATCAAAATTACCCCTAATGGGGGTATCAACGACGCAAAATTCTTGGTTTTCATCATCAAAAACAATGTGTTGATTTTCCCTTGGATAACTGATTTCAAGCTCGGGAGTTCCATTGTCATTTGTCGATATTTGGAAATCCATGGATGCAATGTGTTTAAGCTCATCTTGCACAGGATCTGAATTTGACACCGGGGCAAAAGATTTATCGGAGTCAAAATTTAGAGTAATGGATCCAGTTTTTATTGGAGTGAAGCTGAGTTTAAGGAGCCTGGTATCTTGAGTGTTGGAGAAAGAACTGTCTGCAGGGGCAAGGGCAGCCACATTTACCAAAAATCCAGTCGAGGTGGCGTCAATTTCCAAGCGTGCTGTTTCTAGCTCTGTAGGCAAAGTTTCAACTTCAATACTGTCAATGCTGTCGGTAACTATACTAAAAGTGAGTTCAACACCATCGGTTTGTACGCCATTTGTATTCACATTCAAGTAGATTTCTGACTGTTCTGCCACCAAGAATGACCCTTGTTGTTCAGACGAGATATTAACTTGCCCATCAGCTATTGAGGCTTGCTTGTCAATAATTTGTGTCTCTGAAATTGGTTTTTGAACAAAAATAAGACCTATGGCTCCGGCCACAATCATCAGAAGAGAAGTTGCTATCCAAAGAATGCGAGCACGTTTGTTAAAAGTATGTCTTTCTACATGTATGATGCCGTTTTTTACTTTTGTTTTCATTGGTTAAATAATCTCTTAAATTCTGCGTAATCTAGAATATTGATCTGATTGTCTTCATTCATATCAGCATTCATGTCTCTATTCTGAAACAAATTTTTAAAAATCGTATAATCCATAATATTGATTTGTCCGTCCCTATTCAAGTCAGCTTTGCTATACGATGTTTTGTTGACGTGTGTATTTAAAACGCACTTGCTAAGAGGGGGGATGCAGTAAGCGTTTGGTGGACAGTTTGGTGGATCAGGGGTATAGCAAGTTTCATTATCAGCACAATTATCATCGTTGATGCACGTATCAAGCCCATTAGTTTCACATTTGAAACCGTTCCAACAATGATTTTCACCGCAGTCACATGAGAAAGCTGACAATACAGCGCATTGTAAGTTGGGGGTGCGAGCAGCTACACAGCTATCTATACAACTAGCAGTAAATTCTCTCCAATTTCCATAAGCGTCAGCACAAGCATTTTGTTCAGAATTTTGAGCTTTGGCGGATTTTGCAGCTGTAAAAGCTAGGAGATAGGAAACTACAAAAAGTACTACAGAAAACAAAAATAACTTTTTCATATTAGGGAACTCAGTATAAAGGTCTTTTTAATAGCTTGGCAATATCAAGATTTATCATAATATGTGGCGCGTATTTTATTTTGTTGTACAATGAATTTATTAACTCATGAAGGGGTTAGAGAAAGAGAGTAAATTATGTCTGAAGAAAAAAAAGTGAAAAAGGCTATTATTACAGATGCAGGATTCGCTAGTAGGTATTTACCTATCACCAAAACGATGCCAAAAGCTATGTTGCCATTTGGTAATAGGCCAATCATGCAATTGGTGGTTGAAGAATGTCAGAAAGCAGGCATTGAGGAAATTATCATAGTTGCTACTCCAGAAGGTAAGCCAATTTATGAAGATTATTTTAATAACTCAGTAAATAGAATCAGAAAGCAATTAGCCTCTCAAGGTAAAGAAGATAGATACGAATCTGTACAGCAAGTATTAGACTTTCCTAAAATAATAGTAATTACTCAAGATCCCAGCTTGCCTTATGGGAACGGTTCTCCTGTAGCTTCGGCTAAAAAATTTGTGGAAGAGGAAGAAGCATTTTTGGTTCTTTATAGTGATGATGTAGTATTTGCTAGTAGTGACGCCAAGGCTTTGGTAGATGCTTATGGGCAAAATCCAGAAGCAGAGGCGGTCATCATGGCTCAGGAGGTGGATGCTGGAGTAGTTGATAAGTACGGCATTATTTCTTTTAAATCTGGTTCGGAAACTGAGCTCGACAATATTATTGAGAAACCGGATGTTGGTAGCGCGCCTTCAAATTTAGCTTCGTATGGTAGATATCTGCTTAAACCTTCTATTTTTGAATTTTTAATTCCCAATAATACAGGTAAAGACGCCGAGCTTTGGACGGTAGATGCTATTACGCAGATAGCAAGAACTAAACAAGTTTTAGTCAAGAAAACTCAGGGCGAATGGATGACTACAGGTGATCCTGAAAATTATTTTAAAGCTCATCTAAAATTTGTTTTGACTCAAGAAAAATATGCTAATCAGGTCAAAGATTGGGTTGCAGAGCTAAGTTAATTAAAAAATTAAAATTCGGCCTTCTTGTTCGAGAGAGCCCGCATATTTTCCTCAACACTTCTCGAACGGGCTTATGAGTTGTTCTTTTGCTCCGTGGAGTAAGAGACGCTTTGCCCACTTATGTTTGGGAGGGAAAAGTGGACCCTCTCTCGAGCTGGAAGGCTAAGTAATCAAAACACATTTCTTTTTTTGTATTCCTTTTTTTACGAATTAGGTAATTTTTTTCTTTGCGTATTGGGGAGTGAAGTGGTTGAAGAAATCACAAAATTAAATTTGTGCCAGGAATAGGATTCGAACCTATGTAGGCATAAGCCAGCAGTTTTACAGACTGCCCTCGTTGACCGCTTGAGTATCCTGGCGTGCTTGCCCTTCGTAGCCTTGGCGAAGAAGGGAGCCTTCGCCGAGGATTGAACTCGGGACCCCCATCTTACCAAGATGGTGCTCTACCACTGAGCTACAAAGGCAACTTTATGATTTTACCACGCAATGTGTGTTTGCCCTTCGTAGCTTGGCGAAGAAGGGAGCCTTCTCGGGGACTCGAACCCCGGACCTACGGTTTACAAAACCGTCGCTCTAGCCAGCTGAGCTAAGAAGGCAAGATCTAGAGAAATGATATTCTACCAGTTTAGTATAGATATTTCCTGCATTGTTTTGTATACTACCTCCCTTGAGGAATCAAAAAATTTTAATTCCTAGCGAAAGAGAGTGAATATGGCAAAAAAGAAAAAAGGACCACGTCAAACAGTAGGGCTTGTTTGTAGTGTTTGTAAAAACTTCAATTACGTTACTCAGTACAACAAGAATAATGAGATTTTGAAAAATCAAAAAGACGAGAGTAAAACTTTTCCTCTGAATAAGTATTGTAAGAAGTGCCGTAAGGCCACTAGTCATAAGCTCAAAAAGAAACTCAAGTAGTTCTTCTTTGTTGACAGTTTTTCCCTTTAGTTGCTTTTACGATGTTTTTTGCTCCATCCAAAAACAGCTTCTCTATTTTGAAGGCATTGTTCATAGCAGATTCTGCCCAAGATTCTGGCTTGCCATACGTAGATGTAATTGCTTTTAGTTGTTCTACTATGTGCTGAGTGTCTGCACGGCGAGCAATGTTTTTTTGTTCGAAAATTTCTCTAATATTATGTTCCCATTCACCCCATTCTTTTAGTGTTAACAAAAAGGATCCACTAGCAACAGCATCATAAGCCATATCACCAGATGGCTTACTGATAAAACCATGAGCCCAAGGAAAGGCAAATTCAACCAATATTTCGTTGGCGTCGACTATCTGAGGATGATATATCAGGCGAAGCTTGGCTTTTCTATCTTTGTGGTGAGAAATTTTTACGCGCTCTTCTCCAGCAATTTTCTTGGCCATTTTGTAAATATCCTCATGTGTGCCAGCATATATAAGTAGTTGATAGGGGGAGGGGTTTTTTCTAAGCTGAGGAATTAGATCTTTTAGAACTCTTCTGATTTCATGAATGTTAGTTCCTAAACCACCGGTGGTGATGCAGAGCCTAAGTGTTCCACTGCGCCAAACATGCTTTTTTTCTTTAGCATGGATGATGCGTGGATCTATGGGGGGACCAGTGACTATCACTCGCTTGGGATTAATTTTTTTATGTAGAGTGCTAGCTTTTTCTAAAAATTCAAACTTTGTGCGTTCGTCAAAAACAAGAAATTTGATATTTTTTCTTTCTGCATTATCTAAATAATTTTCACGCACATGAGGATCAGTAATCATCTGAAGAACTTGTTTACCTTGTTTGGCTAAAATATTTCCGGCCGCTATATGCATGGAAAGAATTGGTTTTTTTATGTTTTGAGTTAAGTATAGAAGGGGAGGAGTAATGCTTTTTAGTATGGGTAGTTTGCTTCTACCAAATTTATCAATGAAATCTTTTAGGTATTTGAGAAATGGTTTGCGAGCTATGGTCATACCCACGGCTTCGGTGAACTGAATCTTTCTCCAGTCTTTGGCAGAAACGTAGTTGGTAGGATCTACCACCCAAGATTTTTTAGGATCTAATGTGCCGCCACAACTTTGTATGGCCACGGCCAAAGCCATAGAGTAATGAGCTCTAGAAAAAACCACATCGTTGATAAATTCGTTTTCTGGCATCCCATAAAAACCCTTAAGGTCTTCTTTGTAGCTGGCTGAAACAGTGACAATAGGCAATCTTGCTTGCTCTAGTCTTTTTTTATCTAATTTATAAATTTTGGCGAGTTTTGGGTCTAGGGACATAAAATTAGTATAGAGAATAAAGTATAAAGGGGGAATAGCAACGATATCTTTTTCGTAGCAAAGTGGACAGGGGAGGGGAGGGAGGTTAGAATGTCAGGGTTAGGGGTGTCGGTTAATGGCTAAACCACAGCTCTCCAAAAGCTGGACTGGGGGTTCGAGTCCCTCCACCCCTGCAACGTCCTATGATACAATAGAATTCATGTCTTCACAAAGTGCTGCAGAAAAATTTGCTGATCTTAATCCCGAACTTAAATATGCAGAAGATTGGCTAGAAGTAGTGTCATCAAGTAAAGATATTGATGCTTTAAAAGCGCTTATTAGTGGAAAGGGTTGGAGTTTAGACGTCTACCAGGTTCTACAGAGTACTTTTCAAAAATTAGTAGAAAGAGGAGATGAGGTTGATTTAATAAGTAGAATTGTAAGTCAAAGTCAATTGAGTGAGCATTGTAGTGAAGTTTTATACTATTTGGCAAAGTTAGGTGCTCAACCTTACGCTACTTTGGGAATAATGGCTTCAATGCAAGAAGAATATGATGATGAAGAAGATGAAGATTGGGAAAAAGTAGAATCTTTAGGAAAATTATTACTCAATAATACTGATTTGGTTTTCAACGAGGGGGCGTCTATCATGCTAACTGTTTTACGCAATTATTTTGGTTTTGAAGATTAAATAAATAAGTTCCAACATCCTTCACCAGTCCCTGCATGAGAAAAAAGGATTGGTGGATAGGTATTATTTCACTCTTTTTTATTGTTTTGCTGCTTGATTTTATTAACTTTGATAATTGGCTCTATCAGGCGATTTTATCCAACTTGGGTTTCTCTCAAAAACCTTACTATGATTTATCTTTTTGGGTAATGTTTGGAGCAGTTGGATCTGTTTTTGCTGCATCTATGGCTTGGCAAGCAAATGAAGCAGTGAAAAAGCAACTCAAAATTGAACAAGAACCCTATGTGGTTTTAAAAGATGAGATTTTTATTTACGAAGTGGGAAATCAAAAATATTTACCTATTGAAAGCATGATGTTGAAGGTAAAGAACATTGGTAGAGGATCAGCCTTAAAAGTTACTATCAATGGGAACAAAAGTAATCCCGAAATAGCTTTTTTTGAGGCTGACCAACCCCATTCAATTGATCTTTTTGCTGGGGAAGCTAAATCAGATTGGAAAGTAGATAGACATAATTTAATAATGATTGTTAAGGAACAAATTGGCAAAGAAATTTCTACATTTGAACAACTGAATGAACCGTTTTACCTTTATATTCACTATTCGGATCAAAATGGAAATTCTTATTTGACTGAGGTAGGGTTGGAGTGTTTTGGTTTTTCACCAGGAGGTTTGTCTGCGGGTATTAGGCAGAAGTTTTCTTTAAAGGTGATGAAAAATAGGAGTCTGAATCCAGTTTAGGAGAACTAATTATTTGTTTGATTTTCTCTGGTAAAATAGAAGCTGTGAAACTATATTTATTCGGTGGAGCAGAAACAGATCAAGGGCAAGGTCCCATCCTCAAAGAAATGATTAATGATGTGCTGGCAGATGTTAAGCCTAAACAGCTACTTCATATTCCTTATGCTCGTATTATTGTCCCTGAAGGTGAGGAAGATATTTGGGGCGAAGGTTGGGTGGCGAAAGACCTTAAACTAGATGGAATTATGTTACTTGATGCCAGAAATGAAGATGATTTAGCTAGAGCGGATAACCCAGTAATTTTTATGAATGGTGGTCCTCAGAGAGATAATCTTTATGACAACATTGTCCAGAATAAAAAACTTCATGACTTAGTTATGAATGCAGAAGTTGTTATCGGAGAGTCAGCAGGATCAATGGTTTGTGCTGAATATAGGCGAACATACAAAGATAATGTTGAAATTACCAAAAAAGGTTTAGGAATACTTTCAAGTACTATTATCGAACCACATTACTCAGAGAGAAACAGACATCAGCTTTTGAGAGATGAAATGAAGGAAGTTAATGCTAAATATGGAATAGGGATTGATAGTATTTCAGGGATTATTATTGATACTAAAATTTATCCTGATGAGCATCAAACAGTGGGGAGTGGTTTAGTTGAGTTGGTGAAGAGGGAGGACTTATGACCCATGCACCCTCTGATTACTTCTGTATTTTCTGCAACTTTGCTCAAGGTGGTGAAAGTGAGCATAAAAAACAATCTGACATTGTTTACAAAAACGAAAAAGTAATAGCATTTGTTTCTCCGAAATGGTGGGTAGGTAATAAAGGTCACATTATTGTTATTCCCAGAAAACACTTTGAAAATATCTATGAAATAGATGAGGATTATTTATCCGAGGTTCAGGTTATTGGTAAGAAAGTAGCCATTGCCATGAAGAAAGCTTATGAGTGTGATGGTATTTCTTTTAGACAGCATAATGAACCAGCTGGAGGGCAAGACGTTTGGCATTATCATCTTCATGTATTTCCACGTTATGAGGGAGATAACTTATATTTGAATGATGAAAAAACAATGTGGGCTGACGAGCATCAAAGGGAAGAATACGTTAAGAAGCTTGCACCATTTTCACCCAAATAGGTTCCAATATCCTTCATCAATCCCTGCCTACGCCAAGGCTTCGGCAGGCAGGCCTGCAAAATACAAAAAGTAGTACCTAATCATTGACAAAGTAATGATTTTGTAATAGAATACCACTATTATGACAAAAGTTCAACTTTCTCTCACCACCCAAGAAGCTACTATTCTAGGTAATTATGGTTCTAAATTTGGCTATAATTTGCCCAAAACAATTCGTTATTTTATAACCAAAGCCTCAGAAGAGATTTTAAGAGAAGAAATTCCCACTTTTAAAATGAGTAAAAAAACCGAAGAGAATGGTTTAAAAGCTTTGGAGGAGCATCGATTGGGGAAGACTCATGAAATGAATGATGTAGATGAGTTTTTTGACTCTTTATGACAAAAATTATTTATACCACATCATTTAAGAAAAAAGCATCAAAACTTAAAAATAAAAAACCTCTTTTAGACAAAATATTTAAAAAACAATTTAAGCGATTTAAACAAAATCCTCATCATGCGGGACTGCGTTTACACAAATTAAAAGGTGAGAGATCTAAACAGTACGCTATTTGGATTGAGGGTGATTTGAGAGCTGTGTGCATTCAAGATAATAATGAATATGTTTTCTTTGATTTGGTTAAACATGACAGTTACTAAGTGTAGAATACCAGTATATGCTATGGGGAAGGTTAAAGATTTTCAAAAAGGAACAGAACTGGCATTAAAGACAATAGATGAAGGATTGGCTTTTAATAAATTAGAAGATCTTATTATTGAGTTGGGTGATAATAGTTTATTTAATGAATGGCAACGAAAAGCTGGTTTGGATTAGTCAAGTAATTTCCAACATCCTCCACCAGTCCCTGCAAGTATTGACAATGTAAATACATAGTGCTAAAGTCTCATATATGGCTTATAGCATTACTTTCAACGAAGAAAAAAATCAGTTGCTAAAGGTCAATAGGGGCATTTGTTTTAGGGATGTGGTTGAGGCAATAGAATCAGGTGGGGTGTTAGACGATAGGACTCATCATGATTCTAGTTGCTCACACCAGAAATTACTTATAGTTGAAATTAATAGTTATGCATATGTAGCACCATATGTTCTCGACGAGAAAAAAAATGAAATGTTTTTAAAAACAGTATATCCAAGTAGAGATTTTACAAAACAATATTTGAGAGGAGGAAAAGATGACAAATAAAAAAATAAATGACCCATTTAAAGATCTGGTTTTGGACGAAGAGGAACAAGTCATAGAGGATGCTCTTAATAGGGGTGAATATGTGAGCAATCCCAATCTTGCTGAAACCAAGAAAATGTTGGAAGAAGCAGCTCGTAATTATTTAGAATTAAATAAATCCAAGCCAGTTACCATCAGAGTTAATCAGCTTGACTTGATTAAAGTAAAAGCTAAAGCAAAACGCAAGAATATTCCTTATCAGACCCTGTTGGGTTCTCTCATTCGCCAGTATGCTACGGGGGAGTATACTTTAAATATTTAATGAAAAAACAAGTCATCAACATCCACGGTATTAAGAAACCTTCTACTGGTTTTAGTCATGTAGTCAAAGCAGGAAACTTTATTTTCCTAAGTAGCCAATTATCTGTTGATCTAAAAACAGGTGAGTTGTTATTAGGCAATATCTCT
>JBDLIL010000017.1:0-16214 GCA_039714855.1 Patescibacteria group bacterium | reverse complement strand
ATTTACGGCACTAGAATAGACCCAGAAAGTATCACCGTGCCTGCTGGCACTACTTCTTTAGTCGCTTCACTGTATGTTGACGAACCTAATCTGACCGCCACTGGTACTGTTACTGATGCTGCCAGCCTTTATATCGCTGGAGCAGCCACCGAAGGCTCAAGTGGAAATTATGCCCTTTGGGTAGACTCAGGTGCCACTCAATTGGATGGAGCATTAACTCTAGGCACTACTGGAACTGATGGTAATCTGACTATTTACTCAGAGCAAGGAAGTACTGACTACTCTGTAGTGCTTCAACCAAATAGCTCCATGACTCAAACCACTACCTACACTCTGCCTGCTGATGATGGTAGTAGTAATCAGGTTTTAGCTAGTGATGGTTCTGGCAACCTATCTTGGATAAATGTTTCAGCTGGAGCTGGCAACTCATGGAGTACTACTGGTAGCAGCCCTGATGTTACTTACCTGACCGACCTCACTAGTGACTTTGCCTTGGGTGCTATTGGCACTACTGCCCCACTTTATTTTGATGAGTCAGCCTCTGCTCTCACTCTTAACCCCTATGGAACTGGAACTGGTAATGTGGGAGAGATTCGTATGACAGAATTGATTGCTAATGGCACAAACTATACTGGTTTTAAAGCTCCTGACACTTTGGGAGCTGATTATATCTATACTCTTCCCACTGATGATGGCGAAGCTGATCAAGTATTAGCCTCTAATGGTAGTGGTAATTTAGATTGGATTGATATTTCTGCTGGAGCTGGTGGCCTCTGGATAGATGGTGGTGACTATGTTTACATAGCTGGCACTTATGCTAGTTATATTGGCAATACTGCTGCAGATGGAGCTAATAAATTGGCCGGGGCCTTTTTTGAAGATGATGCTTCCCTAGTATTGGGCAGTACTAATGACTTCACCCTTGCTTATGACGCTACTACCGACAACAGACTTGAACTATCTGCTAACAATCAAGAGTTTTCCATAGATCTGGGTAATCAAGATTTGGTTTTGGCTGGTAGTGCAGAGGGCACTGCCGCCCTAACCTTAACCGCTGGTGATTTAACCGTCACCGATGGGGACTTGACGATTTCAAGTGGAGAAACTTCTTTTGCCACCAATTCTACTGCCGATACTTCCAAAGCTCTTACTGTCTCTCACAGCGGTAATATTACCGGTACTGGGTATGGCATTTACTCTACTGTCACCGGCACATCAACAGCTAATATCGCCGGCTATTTTAACTCTAGTGGTGCTACCAGTAATTATGGCCTTTTGGCTGATGCTGCTACTGGAGATATAGTGGGTAGTGCTGCCAACGCTGGAGATTTACTTTTGATATCCACCACAGATAGCACCAAAGGCGATATTCAATTTCATTCTAGTTCTTATTATGTGAATTCTTCTGGTCAAATGATTCTGAATACAGATGAAACTCTTAATGGTATAGATGTAAACAGCGGGGCTATAAGCGACGTAACTCAACTAACTTTAAACAATAATGATCCTAGCATTATCTTTGATGTCACTACCGCCACCGATACGGATTTTTGGCTAGGAGTGCAAGATGATGCAGGTGGGGATGATGATGATAAATTTATGATTGGTGATGGGGCTACACCTGGCACCAATTCATTTTTGACTATTGATACCAGTGGACAGGTGGGAATTGGAACAACTAGCCCCACAACTGATCTGCAAATATCTGATGGCTCAAGTGTAAATATGTGGCTTGATCCCCAAGCTGCCAGTCACAGCAATCCATTTTTTGCTATGAATAATGTTTCTTCAAATCGTTTGCAAATGTTTTTTCATGATGGTGCCAGCACAAATAATTGGGCCAGAGGTTTTGTATTACAATCATACGTTGCTGGCAGAGGAATGACATTTGCAATACCAAATAGTTCAGATTTTAGAATAACGGCTTCAAACACAGGAAACTCTGCTACAACAGATCCTATTGTATTTTTGGTAAATAACTCTGGTGATGTAGGAATTGGCAACAGCTCTCCCTCCTACCGCCTAGATGTTAATAGTAGCACCACTGATGAAGTGGCAAGATTCTTAAGTAGTGATGATTTGGCACAGATATTAATAAGTGATGATGATACTACTGGGTACTTAGCTGCTAAAGACAGTACTTTATCTATTGGTTTAACTAGCGGATTAAGTACAAGTAATATTAATATTGATACTAGTGGGAATGTGGGGATTGGCACCACAGCTCCAAGTCAAGAATTGACAGTATATAACGATACTGTCATTGGCGGATCAACGAGTCTAACAGAAACGCTGGATAATTCTGGATTTAGCTTAGGCGGAGACGATCTCTTTGTAGCAGGCACTGCTGGTATAGAAGGCGATGTATACACCGATGGAAGTTTTATTGCAGGAAGCACGTTAACCTTAAATGATGCATACATTAGAGATAGCGCAGATTTGAATTTACAAGCCGATGGAGATACTGATGACTACATAATACTCGACACCACAAGTAATGAAGCTGCGATATTATTTGAAAATGCAACAAAAGCATACACAAATGATCCAGGAATAAAGATAAACGGAACTACAGGAAAATTAGAATACCGCGATGAAGATGAATCCACCTGGACAGCAATTGATACAGTCATCCCCTTCACTAACTCTGCTTCTCCAGACGTAACTTATTTAACCGACACAACAGAATATTTAGGAATTGGCCTTACTTCCCCTGGATACTCCTTAGAAGTGAATCACGCCACTGATGACATTTTAGCTGAGTTTGAATCTGGCGATGCTCTGGCAGGGATACAAATTACTGATAGTAGTGATACGGCTTATTTATTGACACAGGATGCCACTCTATCATTAGGAATGACAAATTCTTTGAGTAGCAGCAATTTGAATATTGATAGTAGCGGACAGGTGGGAATTGGGGTGACGAATCCTCTGTCTACACTAAACGTATATTCTGCCTCAGGCTCTGATGTGACATTTTCTCTAGATGATGGCGATGTTGCCAATCCTTTTACAACTATTGCTAATTACACCGCAAATCAATTTTTTGTGGTTGATCCGCTATCGTCAACGGATGGCGGTGCCAAAGTAACTGGGGCATCGGATGGAGATGCAATAGGCTTAAAACTAAGAGGTTTAATTGGAAGCGATACTGTCTCCAATCATATTCCTGCTGTTCAAATTTTAGGGGGAAGACACGACGGAGCTGGCGACATCCAGGGTCTAGCAACTGGTGACATTATTTTTCAAGTTACCGAAAATGGAGGTGATGGCAGCTTTTTTAACATACAGGGCAATGGAGATGTGGGAATTGGTACCACTAATCCAACCACCCCTCTGCATGTTTATGATTCAGATGGAGGTCACGCAGTAAAGTTAGATGTGGGTTCAGGCAATGCTTGGTTAGAATTTTCTGAAGCCGGCACTCAAAGGTGGGTAATGGGAAATAATTCAACTCAGTCAGATCGCTTTTATGTGCTAGATCAAGATAACAATCAAGGCGTGTATATGGCACAAAATACCACCGCATGGGTTGCCAATTCTGATAGCAGACTTAAAGAAAACATTAGTACAGAAAATAATATTCTTGATAAAGTTTCTCAGATGCGTGCTGTCTCTTATAATTTTATCGGTAATAACCCGAGTAAAAAAGAAATTGGTGTAATTGCTCAAGAGATTGAGCCTTATTTCCCTGAAGTAGTAGATACCGATGCTGAATACTGGGGTGTGAGCTATAGTCGCCTTGGTGCGATTGCCTTAGGTGGTCTTAAAGAGCAGTATGAACTTTTTCAAGATCAGCAAAACCAAGTAAATATATTATCTACTGATTTAAATTCCCAGCTTTCAACCCATGATACTCAATTGAGTGATATCGCCAATCAACTAGTAACTCAAGATGAAAGACTAACTACCAATGAATCCTTAATCACAACTCTAGAAACCAATCTGTCCGCCATAGAAGAAGAGCTTACAACCAATAGGCTGGCTATTGGTACTACCGCCAGCAGTGAATTGGCCATGGCTGTAGAACAAGCCAATATTGACACTGCCATTGCCCTACTCTCCAACTCTGATGCCAGTGCCAGTGCAGATGTACTAGAGCTGCAAGTTGGAGCTACTATAGCTGGCCTAGATAATGCCTTTGTAACATTTAAAAATGGTCTTGGCGATGTAATTGGCAAAATCACCGGTAATGAAACTGGCGGAGTAACTTATTCCACTAGCGGTGCTGACTTTGCTGAATACTTCCCCAAGGTAAATCCTGATGAGAAACTCGAACCGGGAGATATAGTTTGTTTGCACTCACTTGGTGGAATCAAAAAATGTGGAAATTCCTCCCTTTCAGGTGAAGCAAATATTATCGGCGTCGTCTCAGAGCATGCAGGTTTTGTAGGCAATAGCGAACACGCTGATAATCCGAATTATGCTTTGGTTGGAATTTTAGGGCAATTGCCTGTCAAGATCAGTACCGATGCAAATATTCAACCAGGCGATGCCATTACCATAGGCTCTGATGGTAAAGCCATCAAAGCTACTAGTGCTGGCTATATAGTTGGAAAAGCTCTGGAAAAACCTCTCTTATCTGGTTCCGCTGAAGACGGAGACCAGATTTTCTCCCCTAAAGGGGAGAGTACTGTTCTCACATATATTAATCCAAGTTATTATATTGGTGACCTGACAGCCAATGGTACTCTCACAAGCTCCCATGATTTCTCCTCTCCACCTGATGGAGAGGAACTCGAGTCTGAGTCTCTACAGAGCGAAGACGCGAGAGGTGAGGCAGACCTCTTCACCCGCCTAGAAAACAGCCTAAAAACCTCTCTAGGTGAGAGTGTAGATGAAAATAAAATTTCTGATTTAGAGACAGAATTATCTGAACTAAAAGAGCAAATTGCTATGATCACAGAAAAAATCACGGAAGAAACAGAGCTGCCAGATAACAGAATGCTAATTGGCGACACTGTGGTAGAAGTAGATGCCTACGGCGAGGTGCTAGGAACAAGCAGTACCGATCAACCCTCTCTAGACTTAGAAGACCTGCCTGCCGACAGGCAGGGGAAATTTGAATTCTTCGAAACTTTAGCTGAGAAGAACCAGATAGGTGAAACTGAAAGTGCGATAAATGAGACAGAAACTCTAGAACTCAATAGTGAATCCAATATTACCCTGTTGGCTGAATTATTTAAAATAGATGAAGACGGCAATATTGCAGTTGCTGGAAACTTAGACGTAGAGGGCAGTGTTAGTACTCAAAAACTCCAAATTAGTGAATCTTCTCCTGAGCCTTCTCCAGATTTAGAGGGAAAAACTGAAAACACTTCCCTTGGTTCGGCCACTCTGGCAGCTGGTGAAACTAGCGTACTCGTCAAAACAACAGCTTTGAGTGAAAATAGTAAAATCTTCACTAGTTTAACTAGTGAATCAGGCAACCAATCATTGATAGTCAAAATTCATGATGATAGTTCTTTCAAAGTTAGTATAGAAAATAAACACAGTGAAAATATTACTTTTGACTGGTGGATAGTAGATGCCATAAAAAAAACTAACAAAACATTAGAAGAAGGTCTAAGACTTGCTAGTCCCAGTGCTGGCATTAATTATTAATGATTACCTCTTGATACTTAAGAGGCAAACAGCTTTAATGAATATATGAAAAAATCATTTTTCTTTTCTAATTTAGAAGTCAAAAATATCGATGACTTATTAACAGTTTTACCCACTTATCTTTTATCAATTTTAATCTTACTCACCCCATTCGTAATTTTGCCTTTCGGAGAAAATATTTTCAAACATTCCAAAAGCGCTACTTTGTTTACATTCATTCTCCTGTTGCTATTGGTATTCGCAATCAGGGTCTTTAGAAAAAATGTTTTCAAGCTTATTATTTCTCCATTTTTCTTACCACTTAACCTACTATTAATTTCATCCTTGTTTTCTAGCCTTTTGACCGGCAGTAATTACCCCGTGAGAGCTCTAATAGGATGGGGAGGAATTTATATTGCTTTTTCACTCTTAGTTTTACTCGGCAGCTCTATGTTAAAACAAAAGACTTCCCAAATATTTTCTCTTACCCTGAGTTTTGTTGGGATCTTATTAAGTATAGCTACCATATTAGAATACGCCGGCACCGGACCATCGCAACTAGTAGGCCAACTATTGGGCATACCTTTAAGCAATGCTACTACTTTTAATTTATCTGGGTCTATTTTTATCGCAGCTCAACTACTACTCCTTTCAGCTGTAACTTCCGTAGTAAATGTACTAAAAAAATCTCCATTAAAACTATGGTATCTGTTTAGTTTGCCAATAATTTTAACAGGACTAACATTAGCAGCCTGGCAATCTAGCCCTGGACAAATAGCATCCCCCCTCTTGGCTCCATTCAAAACTAGTTGGACTATTGCCACTAGCACCTTAAATTTGCCCAAAACTGCCCTCATCGGCCATGGTGTAGAAAATTATGGTCAAGTTTACAACTTGCTTAAACCAGCTAGCATTAATACTAGCGATTCATGGGGTGTTCAATTCGTTCAAGCTAGCAGTACTCCCTTGACTCTTATGACAAGCATGGGAATATTAGGATTAAGCGCCTGGAGCCTCTTGCTGTATCAAGTGCTAAAAAATATCAAAAAAAGTAACAAAGCTGCCAAGCCTGTGGCTGCAGTTGCGCTAGTAGCTCTACTTTTACAACTAATTTTTCCTATTAATATTGTCACTTTAGTAATTTTAGCTGTTGCACTTACATTCTGGGTGGCCGAAGAACAAAAAAAGTACTCAAGTATTGAGCTTCACCCACTTGAGGTAAAAATAGCAAAAGCTGGTGAAAAAGAAGAAAAAGTTAGCGAATATTCCAAGGGATTTAGCTACTTCTTAGCTGGAATTGTAATTATTTCAGTCTTACTACTTGGAACTGGGTTATTCAGAGTCTATGCTGGTTTCACTCATTTGTTTTTGGCTGAAAAAGCCGCGGCAAATAATAATGCCATTGCCATTTATAATAACCAACGACAGGCTATTGCCTATAATCCATATCTGGCTTCTATGAGACGCTCATATGCTTTAACCAATTTGCAAATTGCTGCTGCCATCTCAGCTCAAGAAAATCCAAATCCAGATGATACAAAGCAAGTAACCCAACTTATCCAGCAAGCTATTAGAGAAGCCAGAGCCGCTACTTTGATAAACGGAAGTGATAGTCAAAACTGGAGAACTTTAGGTGATGTTTATAAGCAACTTATTGGAGCAGCTGAGGGTGCCGAAAACTGGACCGTATCTGGATACTCTAGAGCAATTGAACTTTCTCCTAGTGATCCAACTTTAAGAGTTGACTTAGGAGGGGTTTTCCTTGCCCAAGAAGAGTATCAACAAGCAACCACCTTGTTTGAACAAGCAACTCTCTTGAAGCCCGATTACGCTAATGCCCACTATAACTTGGCAAATGCTCTTAAAACCGCGGGTAATTATCAGCTAGCAGAACGTTATTATCAGCAAACACTGGCGTTGATCGAAACAAGTGGTCCAGATTATGAAAAGGCTAATAACGAGCTTGCAGAAGTTCAAGCAAAACTACAAACTCAAAAGAGAGATCAAGCAACTGAAAATCCAGAGCAGCAAGTCAATTTAATTGAAGAAAATCTACCGCAAGAACAAGCTCCCATAGAGTCTCAAACTCAATTAGAATTAAGCTCAGAGGTTGAAGAAGCTTTAGATCCAACAGTTGAAAAAAACCTTGATCTAGAAAACACAGAATAAATCTTTATCCAGATTATAGATTTCATCTGGAGTTATCCTGTATCTTTTTCTTCAGTTCGTCTATTCCCTCACCTGTTGCACAACTAATAAGAAAAGGTGAATCAGATTTAAAACCTTGTTTTATTGTTTTAATTAACTCTGGAGAATATAAATCTATTTTATTGATTGTTATTAAATAATCTTTGTTCCCTAGTTCCTTCTCATAACTAACTAGTTCTTCTTTTAATTTTTTGAACTGATTTTTTAAGATTTTTACTCTATCTTTATCGCTCAAATTTTTATTAAAAATCTCAGATTCATCCAGTGATAAAATGTACAAAAGCAATTTGCAGCGCTCTACATGACGCAAAAATTCAAATCCCAAACCCTTACCTCTACTTGCCCCTTCTATTAAACCAGGAATATCAGCGACCACCATTTCGCGTACAGATGCAGTTCCAGATTTATGATCAAACCTCATCACTCCAAGACCAGCTTCTAAAGTAGTAAAGTGATACTCTGCTATCTTTGGTCTGGCTTGCGTCACTACAGATAAAAAAGTGCTCTTGCCCGCACTAGGAAAACCAACTAACCCAAGATCAGCTAATAATTTAAGTTCCAGCAATATAATTCGTTTTTCACCTTTTTGACCATACTCGGCCTCCAAAGGAACCTGCTTTCCTGGACCTTTAAAGGCAGTATTTCCTTGCCCTCCTTGGCCACCCTGGCAAACCACTACCTTTTGACCATCCTCGTTTATTTCCAGCAACTTTCGCTTTGAAATCTGCTTGAAGTTAACATTTTTAACAGAGTGAAAGCTTAAGCTGGCGAATTCTTTGGATCCTTTATCTATTTTATTACTGCCAGCGTCAAACCACTGCTCCGCTTCTCTTTTGGGAATTCTTTGCCCCTCTCGCTCAAGATAATACTTCTGATTTTTGTTTTTTAGACTCTGATCTTCTGTGCTTGCTAATTCCCACACTGTAGTACCAACGGGGACATCTAGTATTATGTCTTCTGCATCCTGGCCACTTTTATTTTTTTTAAGCCCATCTTGACCTCTATCTGATTCGATAATTTTGGCTCCAGCATAATGACCCAAGGTGTTTAGATTTTTATTCCCTCGCAAAACAATGCTTGCACCATTGCCACCATTGCCACCATCGGGACCACCCTTAGGTCGATATTTCTCACGCAACATGGAAACTCTACCATTTCCACCATTGCCTGCTAATAAAGTAAGTTTAACTAAATCAATCATAATTTTAATTTTCTCTCCACCAAGTGGAGAGAGTTTATTTGTTACCGCAGGTAGTTTAATGGGTTATCTAAAGCTCCTCCTCGCCTTATTTCAAAGTGTAGATGAGTTCCAGTAGAACGACCGGTATTTCCCATTTGGCCCAATAAATCTCCTCTATTTACTCTTTGTCCTTGCTTAACTTGAATTACTCTTAAATGAGCATAGAGAGTATAAAAACCATTTCCATGATCTATTACTACATGATTTCCATAACCACCCCCCGACCAAGAAGCAGTTGTTACCGTACCACTATCAGCTGCCAAGATAGGCCCACCAGATTTGTTGGCAATATCAATTGCTCGATGGTAAAACCTGTAACCCTGAGTAATTCTGCCCGAAGCTGGCCAAATGAAATTTCCAGAGGCAGTAACTGTACCTGCATCTGGAGTCAAAACAGAAGCAATTGAAACACTTGGTTTAACAGTGGTATCCTTGCGTACTCCGCCTGGGACAACTAAAGCCTGACCTGAAGCTAACTCAAAATTTTCATCATTACGGAATTCATTAAACGGATAGTCAATAATTCCCTGCACCTGGTTTTCATCAAGACTATATTTTTTACCAATACTGTAAATAGTTTCACCACGTTTTACTTTGTGAATTACTCCATCAATTGGTAATATTTTTAATTCCAATCCAGGCTTAATCTTAGACTTTTCAGTCAAATTATTCTCCCAAAGAATAGTGGACGTTTCTAAACCATATCTACTGGCAATACTAGATAGAGTTTCCCCTTCTTGAACAACGTGAATTATGATTTCTCCACCCCTGAATTGCCTCACCTCTTCCGCCTGGATAGTATAAAAACTACTATTATCATAAAAATCTCCCTGTTTGCTTAATTCTTGAGATTGGCCAACATCTTCCCTATCTTTGGATTGCAAAATCAAAGGACCTAAAGCAATTACTAAAAAACCCAAAGAAACCGCCCCCATATGTAAAAATGGCCGAGCATAACGACCGCGCTTCTTATAAAGCAAATCAACAAACAAACTTTTCACCGATTCAAACTTGGAAAAAAGTCGATAAAAACGACTTCTTAAATAAATTTTAAGAAATTTAAAAAAGCTCTTTAGCTCTCCGAATATTTTCGGATTAAAAAACTTGATAAAAATAGGAAATTTTGACATAGATTCTTGACTCAAAATGATCAAGAATTACATTATATCAGGATAAGATAGCAACAAATAAGCTATTTAATTAGATTAATCCCCACTTTTTAGAGAGGCTAAAAATGCCTTATTGCTTTTGTGCCTTTTCATACGCTCAATAAGTGTTTTGGTTCTTTCGTCTCTATCCATCATATCGAGCATTCTTTGAAGGGTGATAATCGACTGGTAAGTCACGGAATCTATTAGAAGATCATCTCTCCTGGTACCAGATCTTTGCACATCAATGGCAGGATAAATTCTGCGCTCTGCTAAATTTCTATCTAAATGCACCTCTTGATTTCCGGTGCCTTTGAATTCCTCATAAATAAGATCATCCATTCTTGAGCCAGTGTCGGTTAAAGCTGTACCAATAATAGTCAGAGATCCTTTTACTTCAAAATTCCTAGCCGCTCCATAAAACCTTTTTGGAGGGTGCAGTGCTGCTGGATCAAAACCACCAGATAAAGTCCTTCCTGACGTTGGCATTGCTAAGTTGTAACCTCTGGCCAAGCGAGTAATTGAGTCAAGTAATATAACTACGTCCTGTCCAGTTTCCACCAAGCGCTTTGCTCTTTCTAGAGCCAATTCAGCTACTCGACATTGCTCCTCAGGAGATTCATCAAAGTTGCTCGCTGCCGTCTCACCTTTGCCTTTAGTTAATTTTTCAATGTGACGTTTGATATCTGTAACTTCTTCTGGACGCTCCCCCACTAAAACCGCCATGATATGCATTTCTGGATGATTTTTGGCTACTCCAGTAGCGATATCTTTAATTAAAGTGGTTTTACCTGCTTTTGGCGGAGAAACTATAAGACTACGCTGTCCTTTGCCAATTGGAGCAACCAGATCAATAATTCTTGTAGATAGAGGTTCGTCTCCTGTTTCCAGTATTATCTGGCTGTCAGGATATACTGGGGTCAAAGAGTAATATTTAGTTCTTTGAGTTTCAGCTAACTTTTCTGCATCTTGTCCGTTTACTTTCTTTACTTGAAGCAAACCCCAATATCTCTCATTTTCTTTTGGTTTTCTGGCTGGGCCCTCCACTACATCACCAGGTCTTAATCTAAATCTTCTGATTTGAGATGTAGAAATATAAATATCCTGATCAGATAATGAATAAACTGGTCTCAAGACTCCATGACCATCTCTAGAATTGTCAAAAATCCCTGACACTGTTTCTGTGGGCATATCTGAATCTGGCAATGATTGAGGAATCGTCCTACGAACAACAGTGTTCCTTCTCCCATTAATACCACGATTATTGCCTATAGTCCTTGAAGAACGGCTAGTAGTATTGCGCCTAACAGGAATACTGGCTTTAGAAGTGGTTTGAGCTACCGTTTTTGTAGTAGAAACAACTGTTTTTTTGTCCTGTTTTGTTTCTTTTTTAACAGAGCCAACTAAATCAGCTACAGATTTATCATCTTTTTTTGTCATATTTTATTGATATTTGCAGAAAATCCAAAACTTATTCCAGATATCTGAAACATCTCCTTTGTGAAAAATTGTACGCATACAAAAAAGGTTTGCGCTATATATAAATATTAAAACTAAAACCTTAATTCTTGAAATTACATCTAAGAAAATCTCTCAAGAGTAGAAATCTTGGGAAGTTCAGGGCTTATTATCACAAATTATTACTGATAAGTCAAACTTCTGAAGAACCAATATTCAATAAAGTAAGAAATTCATATCTCTTGAGTATCTTGATTTAAATCTAATAAACGAGCATATCTAATCAAACGAGCTGGTGAATTGATGAATTTGCAAGTGTACAAAATTAAATCAGCATCATAGTCAGTAATTTCACTATTTTCTTCTCCAGAATATATTTCGTAAACGTACCTTCTCTGATCAGAAATAATTTCAACAATATCTCCAGGCTCTGTTTCTGGGAGCTTATAAAAAATATTGCGCAAAGCATAAGACTCACCTTCAATAGCACTATCCCACATCCACTGCCATCCAAATCTATGAGCAGCTAAAATCATTGGTTGATTTTTGCTTCCAGGGTCACCATAATCTGGAACCTGCCAAACACCCTCGTTTAAAGCCTCATACGGATCTTCTGTTTTTATCAGTTTTGTGCGCACTCCAATTCTTGAAATTGCAATCCAATTCCCCTCTGGAAGATTCTCATTTTTAGGAGGAATACGATTGACAACCTCCATCACCTTTTTGGATTCGGTACCTTGATCAAAATCTCCACCCAAAACGGATCTTTCGCCCTTAACCTCTATAAAAACTTGATTGCTAGAAAAAACATTGTAGTAGATTTGAGGAGCAAAATAACTTATCCCAACAATAATAGCTAAAGATATTGCCATTACAGATGCCAATTTATTTACTTTGAAAATAAGCTTGGATAAAAAACTTGTTTTCGTTTCCATAGGCAAGACACTTGCTAACTCAATACCAAGCAATCTATTTCTAACTACTGGAATGCAAAAAGCACTTTTACTCATAATATAACAATATATAAATTAATATTATTTAATAGTCGATTATTATATAGTAAAATATCAGAAAAATCAATATTATAGGCTGTAAACGCAATAACTCAATACCTTGGAAACATTAGTGCATAATTGGTGTCTATCGAAAGGACACAAAAAAAGCAGCTTGTTGGGAACTCGACCTCCTGCCCGTTGATCGAATTCCCAACAAACTGCCTTAGACTGAGTCTTTTGACTGTTTTGTTTGTACAAAGATCTAGTTTACCAGAACTTTCATTTTCTGCTAGTATCTCCCCTATCTGTTTACTAAGGCCTTGAGACTTAAAGGTCGTAAACTATTATAAAAAAGCATTGTTACTCGTGGGGACCTACTCCAGCGATAATAATGCTTTTTTTATTTGAAATCAGTATATCCAGGCTGATTTTTTTCGTCAATTAGCAGTCAAGTCCTATATTTATTTCAAAGTAAAATTACTGATATCCTATATTTTTAATATTAAGCAATTACATCTAGTTTATAAAATACTTATACACATAGAAAGATTCAGCTAGCAAAATTGTGGGAAACAAATCTGAGCTTATCGAGTAGTCCCATTAGGGACGTATCGAGATAGCTGCTATACTAGAAACATGACTGCCCACACACTGCTAGAAATAAGAACTAGCAAGCAAGCTGAGCACAAGAATGAAACAGCCACTCAGTTTTTTAGTGCCTTACCTCAAATAAAAAAGTCAATTTTTCATAAACTATTGAAAAGAGATGAGACTATTAGTTTCGAACTATTAGTTTGGAATCAAAGCATATACTTTATGGCTTATCTGCCCAGCAGACTCAGCGAGTATATTTCTGGCCTTTTACAATCAAGTTATCCTGAGGTGCTAATTACCCCCCTCGAACTCGATCCTATTTTAAGCTTTTCCTTTGATCCAGAGAAAAATGATAATTTTATAGACCAACAAAGCAAGCATTTAAAGCTAGGAGAGTTAAGACTTAAATCACCATCATACTTACCGCTAAAGAGCTATTCTGATTTTACTGATGTAGATCCACTTGCCACTATCTTATCAACTCTGTCAAAAAGTCAACAATTTGACAAAATTGCCATACAAATCGTAATTGCTCCAGACAATGAATCTTGGAAAAGGAGAGGTCAAAATATATTAAATTCAGAAACAGCTCATCCTCAAAAAGATCTGATTGCCAAAAAATTGGCCAATAGAAGTTTGCAGGCTAATATCCGCTTAGTAGTTAGCTCGAGTTCCCCTACCAGGAGTGAATTACTTTTAGAAACTGTAGCTACAGGGTTCAGCTCAATAACTCAAAGTGAGGGGAATTCGCTCAAGTTGGTAAAGCCAATTTTTAAAAAACGCTTTCTTAAAGCCTTTCACAAAAGACAGGCAAACAAATTAACAACTCAACATTTTTCCCTGGAAGAACTAGCCACTATTTTTCACTTACCCAATCAACAGCTTTCTCATATACCCAATATAGCCTGGGGGAAAAACTTACTTGGTGAAGCTCCAGAAAACCTCCCGATTGTGCGGCGAGGCATGGATCCGCAGCTAAAAAAAACCATTAATCCCTTTGCTGAAACCACATTCAAGAATGATAAATTTATTTACGGACTCAAGCGAGAGGACAGAAGACGCCACTTTTATGTCATTGGTAAAACAGGTACTGGTAAGTCTACTCTCTTGGCTAATATGGCTATTAATGATCTTAAAAACGATGAGGGACTTTGTGTAATTGATCCCCATGGAGACCTGGTAGAAATTTTACTTGACTATATTCCTTCTAGGAGAATTAATGACGTAGTCTATTTCGATCCCACAGATGTTGATAAAACTGTGAAAATTAATCTTTTTGAGGGACAAAACATCGAACATAGGGAGTTAATTGCTTCAGGCATTGTCTCTGTGTTTAAAAAACTTTACGGATACTCTTGGGGTCCCAGACTTGAGCATATTTTGCGCAATGCTCTACTAACACTACTAAAAACTGAAACCAGTCGTATGTCTGACATTATCGAACTTTTGACAAATAATAAATTTCGCAAGAAGATAGTTGAAAATCTTGATGATGAAATTCTAAAAAGTTTTTGGGTAAATGAATTTGGCAAAATGCAAGATAGGCAAAGAAACGAAGCTGTGGCGCCCATACTTAATAAAGTGGGTCAATTTGTCTCCTCACCTCTAGTACGCAATGTGGTAAATGCTCAAAAAAGCTCTTTTAGTATTGAAAATATCATGAACGACGGCAAGATTTTACTGGTTAACCTGTCTCAAGGAAAACTTGGCGAAGATAATGCTACTCTCTTGGGAGCCATGTTAATTACTAAAATCCAATTAGCGGCCATGGGCAGGGTCAATATTCCAGAAGAAAAAAGGCGAGATTTCTATCTCTATGTGGATGAGTTTCAAAATTTTGCCACAGATAGTTTTATAAAAATCCTCTCCGAAGCTAGAAAATACAGGCTTAATCTGACTCTAGCTAATCAATATATTGCCCAAATACCAGAAGAAGTCCAAAAAGCTATTTTTGGAAATTGTGGCAGCATTGCTAGCTTTGTCATGGGAGCTGAGGATTCGGCTGCCTTTGAGCGTGAGTATGGTGGCAAATACACTAAAGAAGATCTGGTAAGTTTAAACAGATATCAAATTATTAATAAAATCTCCATTGATAATATTATTTCTCAACCCTTTCCAGCCAACACCATTGGTCTAGCCAAGAGTAAAAATCAAAATAAAGAAAAAGTGATTAAAGTCAGCCGGGAAAGATACGCCAAGAAAAGAAACTAGTTAGTTTTTTTCAGGTCTAACTGGTGGTGTATGATTTGTTCCTGTAATATCTGGGGAAACTCTCGCATCAATCTCCATTGATGGCTGAGTGTCGTCAGGATCATGCTCAATCTTAACAGTAGGCAAGCCGGCATCTGGTCTCTGATCCATGATTTGATCTATAACAATTGATGGCTGAGTATCATCGTCAAAATTTGCGGGCTTAGGTCTTGCTTCATTCATGTTTTCCTTTCAAATAATTTACATACTGAATATATATTAGTTTGAGAAAAAGTCAAGACAACGCTAGGGAGAAGTAAGTTTTAATTCTTTCAACACCTCTCTTACATTACTATGGCTCTTGCGGGAAATAACCTGGCTAAAACCAAGTCTCTTGGCTTCTTTGATGCGTCTATCCAGATATTGTACTGAGCGAATTTCTCCCAAAAGACCTACTTCTCCAATAAAAATAGTTTTTTTAGGAATAGCTTTGTTTTTAAGAGAACTAGCCACAGCCACTGCCAATCCAAGATCTACCGCTGGCTCACGAACCTTAAACCCTCCCGCGGCAGATAAAAAAATGTCCGAATAGCTCAGGGGTAAATTGCAGTGTTTCTGCAGAACTGCCGAAAGCACTTGAATGCGAGAAAGCTCTATGCCTCGCCCTACTCTGCGCGGCATTGCGAGTTGAGATTTTAAAACCAAAGCCTGAACTTCTACCAAGAGAGGCCTGGTGCCCTCCAGTATACAAATAGTGGCCGAACCCGGAACTGGATTCTGACCATGTTCCAAAAACAA
>JBDLIL010000016.1:0-17813 GCA_039714855.1 Patescibacteria group bacterium | reverse complement strand
TAGCAGCCATAAAAAACTCAAACAAAAGCAAAAGCTTGGTAGTCTTGCTTACTCAAAAAAATCCTAAGATAGATAAACCGCAACAAAAAGACTTATATCCCATAGGCACTTTGGCTGTTATAGAAAGAACCCTAAAAACTGACGGTCAAGTCAATGCTTTGGTTAGAGGTGTAGGTAGGGTAAAAGTAAAAAGTCTTAGCACATCAAATAAAGGCATGCTTGCTCAGGTGAATGAGCTTAAAGACATATACAGCAACAAACAAGAAATCAAAGCTCTAGCCTCGCATCTGCAAAAAGAATTTAGAAAAGCTGTACACATGGGCAAACCAGTAGAATTTCTCAACTTCATGAAGCTCATGAGCGGTGTCACTCATGGCGAATTGGTAGATCAAATAGCTAGCGCTTTAAATATCTCTACTATAGAAAAACAAGATGTTTTGAAAACTCTAGAGGTAGGCGAAAGACTAAAAAAAGTGATAAATTTCTTAGCCAAAGAAATGAAGATTTTAGAAATCGAAAAAGATGTAGCCCACAAAACTCAGAAAAAATTTGATAAATCTATGCGTGAAAGCGTATTGCGAGAAAGATTGGTAACTATTCAAAAAGAACTCGGTGAAATAGAAGACGAAGAAGAAGTTAATAGTAGTTATGAGAGCAAATTAAAAAAAGCTAAATTTTCTAGTGAAGAAATAAAAACAAAAGTCAAAAAAGAATTGAAACGTCTAAAACAAATGTCACCCAATAACCCAGAGGGTGGCTATATCAGAACTTGGCTAGACACCATCTTTGAACTCCCTTGGGGCAAATATAAAAAATCCAGTCTTGATCTGACCAAGGCTGCTAAAATTTTAGATAGAAATCATTACGGTCTAGAAAAAGTAAAAGACAGAATATTGGAATACATGGCAGTATTGCAACTCAAACAAAAAAATTCTAAAGCGGAGGATCAAAGTAATCCTATTATCCTCTGTTTTGTAGGCCCACCAGGCGTAGGTAAAACTAGCATTGGAAAAGCCATTGCAGAATCTATGGGTAGAACATTTGTCAAAGTTTCTTTAGGTGGCATTCGTGACGAAGCTGAAATCAGAGGACACAGGCGAACCTATGTAGGTGCCATGGCCGGCAGAATCATTAATGGTATTAAACAATCTGGCAGCATGAATCCCATATTTATGTTGGATGAAATAGATAAAATAGGCAAAGACTTTAGAGGTGATCCTTCAGCTGCTTTATTAGAAACTCTTGATTCAGAACAGAATAAAAATTTTGAAGATCATTATTTGGATATCCCATTTGACTTATCTCAGGTATTGTTTATTACTACTGCAAATACTCTAGATACTATTCCACCTGCATTGAAAGACAGACTCGAAGTTATTCGTTACAGTGGATACACAGTAGAAGAGAAATTTAACATTGCTAAAAAACATCTTTTAAGCAAAGTGCTCAAAAATAACGGCTTAAGTAGAAAAGATATCGGCTTTTCCAATACAGCTATTAATGCCATTATCAGTAATTACACTAGAGAAGCTGGGGTTAGAGATCTAGAAAGAAACTTATCAAAAGTTCTCCGCAAAGTGGCTAGAAATCTAATAGAGAAAAAATTCTCTACCAAACAAAGTCAAAAAACAAAAATAGCTATTTCCAACAAAAATATTAAGAAGTTTTTAGGAGCAGCAAAATTTGACCCTACGCTAACAGAAAAGAAAAACCAAATTGCTCTAGCCATGGGCTTGGCTTGGACAAGCGTAGGTGGAGATGTGCTTTTCATTGAAGTAGCTCTAACTCCTGGAAAAGGAAAAGTGATTCTTACAGGAAAACTTGGTGACGTAATGAAAGAGTCAGCTCAAGCCGCCTATACCTATGTCAAAGCCAACGCCAAAAAATTACAAATCAAACAGGCAGACATTGAAAAACATGATGTACATATTCACGTACCTGAGGGAGCAGTACCAAAAGACGGGCCTTCTGCCGGTGTAACCATTACCACCGCCATCGTCTCTGCATTTACAAAGAAAAAAGTCAGACGAGATATTGCCATGACCGGAGAAGTAACCCTAAGAGGCAGAGTTCTGAGAATTGGAGGTTTAAAAGAGAAAAGCATTGCCGCCCATAGAGCTGGTAGTAAACTAGTGTTAATACCTAAAGATAATGAAAGAGATTTAGACGAGTTACCAAAATCTGTAAAAAAAGACCTTAAATTTACAGCCGTAGATCATGTGAGCAAAGTACTTAAACTAAGCTTGATTGATTAGTTCTAAAGTATTTTTATCATGTTACACTACTAACATGAATAAGATGTCACGTTTATTTTTGCTATTTCTAGTTTTTTTATCCACAATTCTTTTTTCAGCCTGCAGCAATGTACTTGGTCCTCAAAAAGCAGGACTTCAAGTCATGTCTTCAGAGATATCATCTAGTGTATTCATCGATAACCAATACATAGATAAAACTCCCTTCAACAACAAGGAGCTCAAGCCAGGGGAATATATTTTAAAAATTCAACCAGATGACCCATCATACGCCAGCTATGAAAGCAAGGTAAGTTTGCAAAAAGGCTTGTTAACGGTAGTTACTTGGAAGCCGGGCACGAGGCCAGAGTTTAGTGGGGGAGTGATTTACGAAATGGAAAAAAGTAGCGATAAAAATAAATCTCAACTTTCATTGATTTCTATCCCTGATAAAGCCATAGTTTCCGTTGATGGAAAAGGTAAGGATTTCGCACCATTTTTGATTGAAGATATTTCTCCAGGCCACCATGAATTTGAAGTGAGTCTTCCATCCTACGAAAGTCAAAAACACACTATTAACGTCTTAGAGGGTTACAGAATGCTAGTTTCAGTAAAACTAGCTAAACAAAATTATTCAGAAAAAACTGAGGAGAAAGTTGAGTCCTCTTCCACCGAAGCCTCGGAAAATGAAGAGGCTAGTGGTTCTGCCGAAGCCACTCAAAGCGCTAAAAAAAGCATAAAGAAAAAAGTAGTTACTGGTTCGAGAGTGTTGATAAAAAGCACAAACTTCTTTGTAGAAGGAGAAGAAGTGCTAAGGGTCAGAGATAAATTGGGCAGTGGCAAAGAGATCGGATTTGCTGAAGTAGGTGAAGAATATAAATACTTAGATGAAACTAAAAGCAACTGGCACAAGATAGAGTTCGAAGATGAAGAAGGCTGGATTAGTGGAGAATATGCTAAGCTTATAGAAGAATGATTGCTATCCTCATATTAATTTCTAGTTTCTTTCTAGGTCTAAGTACAGCTAAATTTACAAAATTAAAATTTTATAAATTAGAATTAATTAGTTTTTCTATTATATTGGGGTTTATTTTTTTTACTTGGCTTAGTTTTATTCTAATTTTATTTTTGGGATATAAACTTGGCATCATTTTTAGCCTAGTAATAAGTTTTTTAATTTTTTATAAAAACAAGTTTAAATTTCATTTTCTACCTGCCCGCCTAAATGCACTAGCTTTTGGTGGGTTATTTTTTATTTTATTTGCTCAGCTTTTTTACACTCACATGTTGCAAAACAAACCTGATGGCTTATATTCAGGTGGCGGCAGTTGGGGAGACTTAGCTCTTCACAGTACTTATATAAATAAATTTGCTCAGCAAAATAAATTTGACCTAAGCAATCCAGTATTTTCTACGCAGAAAACAAATTATCCTTTTTTAATAAATTTTTATTCTGGACTCTTAGTTAAATATGGCCTAAGTCTACAATTATCACTAATAGTTACTGGCTTCCTTCTAAGTTTAGCAAGCATTCAACTTTTATATTTTCTAATTTTAAAAATTACTAAATCTTCGCTGACTAGCTGGCTAGGATCTTTAATTTTTTATTTTAATGGCGGCTTAGGTTTTATTTACTTTTTCCAAGATTGGCTAAAATCTCAAAAAAATATTTTTTCTTTTTTATTTTCCATGAAAGTAGAGTATGCGCATTTGGCCGATAAAAACATTCATTGGTCTAATATCATTGCTGATTATATTTTGCCGCAAAGAGGCTTTGTAATAGGTCTAGCAATATTTTTATTGGTAATAAATTTATGGCGTGAATATTTCTTGTCTCGAGCAAGGTCGAGAGATGAAAATAAAAATAGCAAGTTATTAATTCTAAGCAGTATTATTATTGGACTAACACCCCTATTTCATACTCATACTTTCTTAACACTTTTGGGCTTACAAATATGGCTTAGTTTTTTTGAAATTATAAAAAATAAAAGCAAAGTAAAATTTTTTGTCATTAATTTTGGATTATTAATTTTATTATCTACTCCGCAACTTTATTGGCAATTATCTGGCACGCAATCGCAGCACTTTAGCAAACTAAATTATGCTTGGATGAAAAAAGAGGATATGAGTTTGATTTGGTTTTGGTTAAAAAATATGGGCCTAGGATTTTTATTCTTAACGCTAGGCAATATTTATTTTTTAAAAAAATATCGTAAAAAATTTAAACTTTTAAGTAAGCTATTAATAGCCGCTTTAATTCTATTTGTTATTACTAACATTGTTAGCTTTCAGCCACATGTCTACGACAACATGAAGTTCATGATCTATGCTTGGCTGATTACAGCCATTACTACTGCAATTTTATTAAATAATTTAATAAGAAAATCTAGATTATTATTTATAATAATTTTTATATTTTTAAATTTAACCGGCTTCTTATCTGTATTGCGAGAAAGCTACACTTCATGGCAAATAATTGATAATAAAAACATGGAGATAGCAGAGCAAATAAAAAATTTAACTCCAGCTGATGCTATATTTTTGACATCTGATGATCACAATCACTTAGTGCCTATGCTAACAGGCAGATCAATAGTGATGGGCTATAGAGGCTGGCTCTGGACCCACGGCATAGATTATTCTCAAACAGAAAGAGATATTGCAAAAATATTTAGAGGTGATAAAGAAGCTAAAAATTTATTAAAAAAATATAATATTAATTATGTTTACATTGGCAGATCAGAAAAAGAAAAATTCAAAGCAAATACCAATTTTTATGAAAATAATTATAAAAAAATATATAGCAACAAAAATGTAAGTATTTATGAAATTTAACTAAAGCATAGCTGCAAAGTCTTCCACTTTGAGACTAGCGCTACCCACCAAAACCCCATCACAGATTTCTAAATAATCTTGCACATTGCTAGCGTTAACACTGCCACCATAAATTAATTTAGTTTCGCCAAAATATTTTTTTATTTCACTGAAAACTTCTTGCACATGCTCTATCGGCTCATTCTTGCCGCTGCCAATAGCGCTTAGCTCTTCGTAAGCCACTATGCATTTTTCTAAATGCTCTTGTTTTATTGCTGCAGCTTGACTGCTAACATATTCGTCATCCACACAAACTACAGGTGTTATTCCTGCATCTATGCATTGCGCCACTTTATTGGCCACATCATTGTGAGTTTCATGAAAATAGCGCCTACGCTCAGAATGACCAACTATGGCGTACTTCACATCAAGACCTTCAAGATTTTTTATGCTAATAGCGCCAGTATATTTACCCATAGGGTAAGGACTAATATCCTGTATCCCCAAATTAATCTTCTCCCGCACAGAATTATCAAAATGCTCTCTGGAAAACCAGTCAACTACTCCCACCAAAGACATTGGCGGCGCAATAATTATTTTATTATTTTTATTCTTTATTCTTCCTTCTTCTTTCTTAAAACTCTCAAGCCAATCCAAAACTTCTTGACTATTTTTATGCGATTTCCAGTTGGCTATTAATAATTTCATATTCACACTATACCACTATGCCTATTAGGCGTGCTACCATTCTCCTCATGTCCAACTACCTAGATGCTCTCAATGAAGAACAAAAAAGGGCTGTGCTTCATCATACCGGACCGGCTATGGTCTTGGCGGGTGCCGGCAGTGGCAAAACTAAAGTACTGACTACTAGAGCCGCACACCTAGTAGAAAAGCACGGTGTAAAAAGCAATGAAATTTTACTGGTTACTTTTACAAATAAAGCCGCAGGCGAAATGAGAGACAGGGTAGAGAAGCTTACAGGACAACATTTGCCGCATGTGGGTACTTTTCACAGCCTTGGGGCAAAAATTTTGAGAAGAGAAGCCACTCACTTGGAACTAGATAATCAATTTACTATTTATGACGCTGATGAGCAACTAAGCTTAATTAAAAGTATTTATAAGAAGCATAATCTTAATATTAAGGAACATAAGCCTAGGTCTATAAAGAATACCATTTCTAATCTTAAAAATGAGCTCATGTCGCCGAGTCAGTACCAAGAAATTGCTTATGGAACATATCAACAACAAGCGGCTAAAATTTATAAACTCTACGAAAAAGCTCTGAGAAAAGCACAGGCTTTAGACTTCGATGATCTACTGACAAGAGTAGTGGAATTATTTAACAAACATCCGCAAGTGTTAGAAAAATACCAAAAGCAATTTGTTCACGTCTTGGTAGATGAATATCAAGATACCAATAAAGTGCAATACAATCTGAGCAAAAGGTTGAGCCAACCTCATAATAATATTTTTATAGTAGGCGATTTTTCTCAAAGCATATATGCGTGGCGCGGTGCGGACTATAAAAACCTTACACATTTTAAAACAGATTTTGATAGCATCAATGAATTCCGACTAGAACAAAATTATCGCTCCACTCAAACCATATTAGACGCAGCCACAAATCTAATTTCACAAAATACCACTCACCCCATTTTAGAACTCTGGACCAATAATCCACAGAGCTCTATTTGCCAATTGCTCGCAAATAAAGACCAAAACGACGAAGCTAAAACGGTGATAAGGAAAATTCAAGAACTCAAAAGTGAATTTGAATATCGCGATATAGCCATCTTATATAGGACCAACGCCCAATCCAGAGCTTTCGAAGAAGCTTGTTTAGGATATGGCATACCCTACAAAGTGGTGGGCGGCTTCAAATTTTATGAACGCAAGGAAATCAAAGATGTTTTGGCATTTTTGAAATTTGCTTGTAATCCTATGGATACTGTGAGTGAAACCAGAGTTCTAAAATTAGGAAAAAAAAGACATGCGACTTGTATGACTTTTCAAAAAAATATCTCTAATGATCCAGAATTATTAAATAATCCTAGCGAATTACTAGAAAAACTAATAAAAATCACTAAATATAAAGACAAATATGATGAAAAGGACAGTGACGACCTAAGTAGATTGGAAAATATTGCTGAGCTCATTAATACTGCCAGTCAATTTGAAAATAGCTCACAATTTTTAGAAAACATTAGTTTAGTGCAAGATGATTATATGGCCGATATTGCCACCAATGACCCAACTAACACTATTACACTAATGAGCTTGCATTCAGCTAAAGGTTTGGAGTTTTCTGTAGTGTTTATGGTGGGTATGGAAGAGGGACTCTTACCACATTCACGATCTTTGTTTGACAAAGATCAGTTGGAAGAAGAAAGAAGACTCTGCTATGTAGGTATTACCAGAGCCAAAGAAAAATTATTTTTCTCCTACGCCAAAAGAAGATTTTCATATTTGGGAAATTCCCAAAATACTTTGAGTAGATTTATCGGTGACATTCCTGCAAATCTATTAAAAGGCAGTGAAGTTCAGCAGATTCAAAAAACAACCGATTTTGCCGATGAAGATCTGGATAAAATATTAAAAGGAGAAATAGACTTAGACCTATTCTTGGATTAATAGACTTTTGTAAATTAAATTGAGAGTTGACTTGGGTAGTCAAAAGCAGTAATTTAGCTATATAATACAAGTATGCTTGTCCGCCATTTGAGAGAGCAAGAAAAGAAAATATTTAACGATGTAGTAAATCATCCTATTCAGTCTTGGGATTGGGGAAACTTTAGAAAAAAAGATGGTTTAAAAATTGAGCGCATCGGTTTTTTCCAAAAAGGCAAGATTAAAAAAGCTATGCAAGTTAGCTTTAAACCTATCCCCATTATTGGTGGCACAGCCGGATATCTCCCAAGAGGCTTCACTCCAGATGAAGATCAGATTTCAGCTCTAAAGCAATTGGGTGAGAAGCATAATGCCATTTTTATTAAACTTGAACCTAATGCTCTTCATTCTGATCAACTTAATCAAGAAAACTTATTAAAAAAATTTGCGAGTGATGGGCTAGTGAAAGGCAAATCTTTATTTCATAAGCACACCTTCCAGTTAGATTTAAGCCCTTCTGAAGAAAAATTGTTTGCGCAACTCAAATCCAAAACAAGATACAACGTCAATTTAAGCTATAAAAAAGGAGTCAGAATCCAAGAAGATAGCTCAAAACAAGGTCTGGAAACCTACATAGGCATTTTGCAAGAAACTACTAAACGCCAAGCTTTTTATCTTCACACTCCAGGATATTTTAGGAAAATGTGGGAAGAGCTGAAAGACACGGGTATGATGAGGATATTTCACGCCACATATCAAAATACAGTGCTGGTTTCCTGGATAATGTTTATCTTTAATGATGTGCTTTACTACCCATATGGAGCCTCTAGATCTGCGCATAAAGATGTGATGGCTAGCAATCTCATGATGTGGGAGATGATAAAATTTGGCAAACAAGAAGTTTGCAAAAGCTTTGATATGTGGGGATCATTGGGTCCAAATGTGAATAAAAAGAATCCTTGGTTTGGTTTTCACCGTTTTAAAAAAGGATATGGGGGAGAGTTGGTGGAATTTTTAGGTACTTTTGATCTAGTTATAAATCCTCTAAACTACAAATTATTCAATATATCGGATACACTCCGATGGAAGCTATTACGAATTAAAACAAAACTAAATTTATAAAACACGAAAGGTAAATTATGAAAAAGCCTCGCATATTTAAAAGAATCCTACTCAAAGTAGGTGGCGAGTCACTTATAGGGAATAGAGAATATGGCATTGATCCCAAGGCTGCTTTGGATGTGGCGGAACATATTAAAGCGATTTATTTAAAAAATATTCAAGTAGCCGTAGTTATAGGTGGAGGAAATATTTTCAGAGGCATAGCTGGAGCTAAAAATGGAATTGACAGGGCTACTGGTGATTATATGGGTATGCTAGCTACCGTCATGAATGGCTTGGCTTTACAAGACTCTTTAGAAAAAGTAGGAGTACCCACAAGATTGCAATCAGCCCTAGCCATGCCGTCTGTAGCTGAGAATTTTATTCGTAGACGCTCTATTCGTCACATGGAAAAAGGTAGAGTGGTCATTTTATCTGCTGGCACGGGAGTTCCTTATGTTACCACAGACACTGGAGCATCACTCCACGCACTAGAACTTAAATGTGATGTACTTATGAAAGCTACTAAGGTCAATGGCGTATACGATAAAGATCCCATCAAATATAAAGATGCTAAGCGCTATGCCAGCATCTCATTTAAAGATGCTATCCAAAAAGAAGGGGTTACCATTATGGACACTGGAGCCTTGGCCATGTGTCAAGAAAACGATATGCCGGTAATGGTATTCAAACTTTTTGAAGGTGAAGCTTTGCAAAAAGCTGTAGACGGCAATGATGTTGGCACATATGTCAGTAATGACGTAGAAACTAAACTTGTGGAGTGATAACAAAAATCAAAGGATTATATGAATATTTCTGGCTTTGGTATTAATGGCTTCGGTCGTATTGGCAGAACCAGTTTTAGAGTCTGGTGGCAACACTACAAAGATATCGCCAATCTAAAGCTAATTAATACTTCTGGCTCTATGGAAATTGAAGATTGGATACATCTGCTTAAATATGACAGTAACTATGGAATATTTAATCAAGACATAAAAGTTGAGAGACAGCAAAACAAAGATGAAGCTAGTGACGAAAATCCTGTTTTGGGCAGTATTAAAATTGCTGAACACAGCATAGTAGTCACAGCTCAGCGCAATCCAGCGAAAATTCCCTGGAGTCAATATGAAGTGGAAACTGTAGTAGAATCCACTGGTGTCTTCAACACAGAAGAAAAAGCTCAAGCGCATTTAGATGCCGGTGCAAAAAAAGTAATTCTTTCTGCTCCACCCAAAGGCGGCAATGTTGTAAGCACTGTAATTGGCGTTACCAATATCCAATCTCCAGTATCTAATATCTACTCTAATGAGTCTTGCACTACTAATTGTGTGGCTCCCGTGGCTAAAATCATACATGAAAAATTTGGCGTTAAAAAAGCCTTACTCACCACCATTCATGCTTATACGGATGATCAAAATATTCAAGATAATTCTCATAGAAAAGATATGAGAAGAGCCAGAGCAGCTACTCAAAATATTATTCCTACTACCACTGGTGCTGCCAAAGCTACCACTAGAGCCATACCTGAATTAAAAGGTTTATTTGATGGTTTGGCTGTCAGAGTACCTACTAGCATTGGCTCACTTTCTGATATAACGTTTGTGACTGAGAAAAAAACAAGCATAGAAGAAATCAATCAAGTATTCGAAACTGCCAGTAAAGAAAAAAACTGGCAAAGAATCTTAGCTGTTACTCATGACCCCATAGTCTCTAGCGATATAGTAGGTCGCCGGGAATCATCCATAATTGATCTAAGTCTCACCAATGTAATAGACGGCGATTTAGTAAAAATCGTCAGCTGGTATGACAACGAGTGGGGATACTGCAATCGGCTAATTGAGCAGGTGGGGAGCTTATCCCTGTAATTTGTCACCTAGATACATTCCTGCTCGCCTCGATACAATGTCTTCGACATCACTCGGCAACCAGGGTGGAATACTCAATGCCCACCGCTCACCGAGTAACACCGAAGGTGTTGTATCGAGGTGAGAAACAAAACCCCAGAAATATCCCAGAACTATTAGTTAAAATTACACTCCGTTCACCGAGTGCCACTGCAAGTGGCGTATCGAGGTGGAAGGAGTGTAATCATGCATAGAAACGGCTACATGTACATTTTAAAATGTTGTGATGGGAGCTACTACACTGGTAGCAGCATAGACCTTGAAAAAAGATTGTGGCAACACAAAAACGGCAAAGGAGCGAACTATACAAAAAATAGATTGCCTGTAGTCTTAGTTTACTTTGAGAAGTATGAAAAAATCAGTAACGCTTTTTATCGCGAAAAGCAAGTTCAAAATTGGAGCAGAGAAAAGAAACAGGCACTGATTAACAAGAACACTGAAAAATTACCCAATTTAGCAAAAAAGGTATTTGTCACCTCGATACGTCAGCTACGCTGACACTCGGTGACCAGTATTTCGACACGCTGACACTCGGTGACCAGCGGATATCGAGTAGAAGCGCTAGCTTCATATCGAGATATAGTTCTCACATCGATACATTCTACTTCGGTAAAATACTCGATGAGCAGGATGGAGTACTCAACAACCACAGTGCTTCGGACGCCGAGTGATGTCGAAGACATCGTATCGAGGCGACCGAGATATGGCTGCCGAGTAGTCCCGCCTGGGTGGGACGTATCGAGGCAGAACCCCAGATATTTCCAAGAATTGGCCTATATACTCTCTACATGCTCAGTAGAACTTTTAGTGCTATCACCCTTGGCCTAGAGCCAATAAAAATTGAAATAGAAGTGGATTCTAATAGAGGCCAGCCAGCCTTTATTCTTATTGGCTTGCCAGGTAAAACTGTCGATGAAGCCAAAGAAAGAATTTCCTCAGCACTGCGCAACTGCGGCATTAGGATAAAGAGCAAGCGCACGGTGGTAAATCTTGCCCCCGCTGATATTAAAAAAACCAGTCCAGTATTTGAACTAGCCATCGCTATTGGCATCTTAAAAATGTACGGCGAAATAGAAATTGATACCGATGACACTATGTTTTTTGGCGAACTATCTTTAGATGGAGATCTGAAAAATATTAAAGGTGCTCTGCCACTAGTACTAGCTGCCAAAGAAATGGGCTTTAAACATGTAATTTTGCCAAAGGCCAACGCTAAAGAAGTAGCTATAATAGACGACATTGCAATTCACCCCATCAATCACTTGTCAGAATATTTAGATTTTGCCGAAAATAACAGCACGCTGCCAACATTAAAACCTGTAGACTTTAATTCTACTCAGGAAGAGAATTCGAAATTCCAAACTAACTTCTCTGATATACATGGACAAGATCAAGCTAAACGCTGCTTGGAAATTGCTGCTGCAGGTGGACACAATCTACTCATGGAGGGTCCACCAGGAGCTGGCAAAAGCATGATGGCACAAGCTCTGATATCTATATTGCCCCCACTAAATAAAGATGAAGCTATTGAAGTAAGTAAAATTTATTCTATTTGTGGCCTAATAAATGGTGGACTAATTAAACAAAAACCTTTTCGATCACCACACCACACTACTTCGCAAGTAGGTTTAATTGGTGGTGGCAGTAATATCAAACCCGGTGAAATATCCCTATCACACAGGGGAGTTTTATTTTTGGACGAGTTTCCTGAATTTCTAAGATCAAGTCTAGAAGCCTTGAGACAACCCATGGAAGATGGAGTAGTATCAATTTCCAGAGCCATGGGTTCGGCCACATATCCAAGTAGATTTACTCTGGTAGCAGCTGCTAATCCTTGCCCTTGTGGCTATCATGGATCACGCAGAAAAACTTGCGTTTGCTCAGCGAACTTGTTTGACAGATACCAGAAAAAAATTTCAGGTCCTATACTAGATCGCATTGATATGCATTTGCGCGTAGAAGATGTAGAAGTAAAAAAGCTAGCTCAACACAAATCTAAAACGCGAGAAAGTTCTCAAACTATTAGAGCTAGAGTTATTGCTGCTAGAAAAAGGCAAGAACAAAGATATAAAAATACTCCTTATATCTCTAATGCTGAATTAAGTAGTAAGGATGTTAAGAAATTATTAAACATAAAAGATGATGCTAAACAGATTTTAACTAGGGCCATAGATAAACTGGGACTCTCTGCCAGAAGTTATTTTAAAATTATTAAAGTCGCCCAAACTATTGCTGATCTAGAAAATTCAAAAGTCATTTTGGCTCAACACATAGCTGAAGCCTTGCAATATAGGAGGGTACAGAAAGACGAAGCTAGATAAACTGTAACACAAAACTTACAAAAGCTACTGAAAAACAGTAATAAGCAAAAAATTCAAACTTGGCTTTTTCAATCACATATTTAAATAAAGACAAACTTGCCAAACCTACCAAAAATGCAGTTAAACCACCAAATAAATATGGCAAAATCGAAATACTAGAAAAACCCATTTCGATTAAATCTAATATCTGCAAAACACTAGCGCCAAGAATAGCCGGAATAGCTAAAATAAATGAAAATTTAAATGCAGCTTGTCTGCTTAGTTTTTGATTCAAGCCACCCAACACAGTAGAACCAGACCTAGAGATACCAGGAATTATCGCCACAGCTTGGAACAAGCCTATTGCTAGACCATCTTTCCAAGTAATTTCATTATTTGATCTTTTACTACTCAAATTTTTGTCTATCAATAAATTAAAAACTCCGGTTATCAGCAGTGCTAAAGAAACTAAAATTGGTAAAGAAAATATCTGCTCTATAAAATCTTTTAAGAAAAGACCCACTATTACTACTGGCAAAGTACCAATAACAACAGCTAAAATTTCATCTTTCTTTAATTTGAAAATATCCTGATTAAAAAATACCAATATGGCTAATAGAGTAGAAAAGTGCAAAGCTACTTCAAAACTAAGGTCTCTGCCTGTAAGGCCAAAAAATTCTTGAAATAATGCCAAATGACCAGAACTAGATACTGGTAAAAACTCAGTTAAGCCTTGGACAAAACCAAGAAAAATTGATTGAAATATTGTCATGAGCCTTAATCTTGAATTCCTTCATACCAATCACTGAGCATTTTTGACACAATATCCTTAGCTCCTAATCCTAGCGCCAAAGCAGAGCCCAAAGAAACCGCCATAATGAAACCTACAAATAGAATTAATATATAGTCACTGGCAATCCCCAGCTCCGAAATAGCCACTAAAACACCTATGCTCATTACTAAGTAGCTAGATACTTTTCCTAACAAACGCCCACTTTTGGCATGAATATTTTTTACAGTTGCCTTCACGACCGTCTCAATTAAACCAGCCAAAATAATACCTACAAATAAAACAATAACTGCAGAAAACACCTTGGGTATATATGAAAGTAATTTTTCTAAAATACCTGTTAACGGCTCTAAACCTAAAACAGCTACTGTGGAGTGGAGAACCACTAACATAGCCAACCAATAAACAACTTTCCCTAAAACTACTTCAACTTTTTTTATCTCAGCTTTTTGCAAAAAATGATCAACTGGAGTGTCTTTTACCAATTTTGAAAGTTTAAATGTCTCCAGCACTCCTACTGCAAATTTTCTCAGCATCCTAGCTAGAGCTGTACCGAAAATAAATACTAGTAATCCTGCAATTATTTTTGGCAGGTAAAAAGAAAAAGAGCGAATAAAATCCCCGTAAAACCAGTAAAGAGCCTCTTGAATTGGTTGTAAGTTTTCCATATTACTCCTTGAAACTTATGAATTAGTATTAGATTAGTGTAACAGCTTAGTGTGTGGCTCGTAAGCCGGATTCTGTTTGAATGATAATGATCTGTCTAATGCCCGTGTCTTTATCACCCTTCGACGTTGCTCAGGGCAAGCCCCTCACTTCGCCAAATCGGGAGCATATCCAATAGGGTGAAGATCGTACGGTTGCAGCGGAGAGGATTGCCCCTCGACTCGCTCCGCTCGCTCGGGGCAAGCCCCTTGCAAACTAGCTAAATCGAGAACCCAGAAGCTTGGTCGTTTCACTTGGCGCCACCCAAATCGTCACTGCTGCTCTATACTGTCTCCGCCGTAGGCGGAGCTCCCACTTTTCAGCCAAAGGCTGATCCCCCTTTGGGGGAACGTGAGACATCCTATGCTCAGCTGTCCGGACTTTCCTCCCAACCTCTCGCAAGAGACTGGGCCATTACCCGGCCACACACTGACTGCATTATAACATTTAAGTCCTATATTCTGTCATCCACATGTGGTACAAAGCCCTGAAAATAATATAAATTGGAACCGAAAGAAGTGCTCCAAAAACTCCATAAACCTTTAAACCTATTAAGATTGTAATTATAGTCGCCAAAGGACTGACATCTACATTATCCTTCATAATTTTTGGAACGATGAAGTTGTTTTCCAATTGCTGGACAACGATATAAAAAAGAGTAACTAACCCCGCCATCAGTGGACTTCCAGTTAAAAGGGCCAATATCACAGCTGGTATAGCGGCAATAGTGGGACCTAAGTTTGGTAAAACCTCTAACAAACCAGCCAATATTGCCAGTGGCAAAGCATAGGGGACTGATAATAAGGTGAGGCCAATATAGGTAACTACGCCAATAGTAATCATCAGAATACTTTGACCTCTAACCCAAGCTCCCAACTGATCTTCCACTCTATCAACAAAATTTTTGGCCATCTCCAGATGCTTTTTATTTTTGCTAAACCAGGCTACTCGCTTATAAAGATTATCCCTATCTATCAACATATAAAATGACAAAACAATCAAAGTAAAAAAGGTGAAAATTCCAGAAAAAGCTGAACTGGCTATATTCACAACTGTGGTTAAAGAATCACCAAGACTATTCAACAAAGTTCCAACTTCCATAAGAGAAAATCTAAATGATTTAATCTCATTTTGAATTGGTTGCAAGAAAGGCACACTATTAGATTCTATTAAAACTTGCAACTCATTAACTAATGGCGGAATTATCACTGCTATGGCCAGAGACAAGACAAATACCAAGAGTACATAAACCGACACTATGGCCAAACTCTTGGGAAATTTAAGCCTTCTTTGTAAGAATAATACTGATGGATGCAAAGCAGTCATCAATACAAAAGCTAAAAAAACCAACAAAACTATGGAACGAATATAAAACAGCAAATACAAAGTAATTAAAAAGAAAACTGAAAAAATAACGATTGAAGGATCTACAGTAACTGCGTGCTTGGGTTTAAATATTGAGAACATAAGCTTGTATATATTAGTGTACTAGAGCTTAAGTATACAAGTTAGCGCTTGTTAGTTACAAGACAAAATCAAGAATTTTTTTCTGAGCCTTTTCCTCCCAGTTCTCATCACTAACTTCATACCACCTAATATCCTTATTCTTCTTCCACCAGGTGATTTGCCGCTTGGCGTATTGGTACTCTCGCAGTGTCCAAGCTTTTATGCATTCTTCTTTGCTTAGTTTTTTATCTAGATATTTTGAGATTTCTTTCACGCCAGTAGCACTCAGAGCAGGAAAATTATTTTCCATGCCAAACTTTTTTATCAACACCCGCACTTCTTCTACAGCGCCATTTTCAAATCTTTCTAAAACTCTTTTTTTAATATTATTATTTATATTTTCTAAACCATCACTCAAGCCAATACTTATCCTCTCTGTCACCCCGGCCCCGTGTCGTAGCACGTGGTAAACTCCGGCTGCAGAAAACACCTGAGCATTTGCTATCTCAATTGCCCTAATTAACCTTCTAGGATTTTGCCTATCAGAATTATTCATGCTCTCCAACTTTTTCTTATCAACTTTTTGCAACTCAGCCTGTAATTCTGGCACAGAAAGTTTATCTAGTTTTTTTCTCAACTCTAAATCTGGTTTAATACCCAAAGCATTAGTTTTAATTCGCTCTCCATTCGTTGGAATTAGCTTACTATGATAAAGCCCTGTGCCACCGACTAGTATTACTAAGTTGTTTTTTTCTTTTGCGTTACTGATAATTTCTAAAGCTAGCTCTCTAAAATGTGCCAAAGACCATTCTTGATCAGGATTAATAATACTCACGCCATGAATTTTAATATTGCTGTCCAAATGCTCGGGTAAATCGGCACCAGATACTATCTCCAAACCTTTATAAACTTGCCGCGAATCTACAGAAATAACATCCACACCCGAGTATTTTTCAGACCCAATTACTTGATCAGCAATTTTTAAAGCCAATGAGGTCTTGCCTGTGGCCGTGGGACCGATAATGGAGATAATTTTTTGCATCAAACTACCTTTGGCCGGACTTTTAGATTATCTTTGTTAATAATTTGATCTAAAATATCCCAACGCTGTTTTTTTACTTTGTAGGGAATGTCGTCTTGATAAATTCTGTCACTGGCAGTACCAGGCCTGGGTGAATACATGGCCACAAAGCCCAGTTTCCAATCTATTTCTTTGGCCAAATCAACAGTCTCTTGAAATTCTTCTTCTGTTTCACCTGGGAAACCAACCACTATATCCGTGCCAATAACAATGTCTTTGTCGGCACTGCGCAATTTTTCTACTAACTCTGAATAACTTTCTTTAGTGTAACCTCTATTCATGCGATACAAGACAGAGTTACTGCCAGATTGTATCGGCAAATGTATATATCTATCTATTTTTTTATTATTAGCTACTTCTTGGATTAGCTCATCATAAAAATCCCAAGGATTACTAGACAAGAATCTTATTATTTTAATTTTTTTAAACTCACTAATAGCTCTAAGTAATTTTACAAATGGAAGAGTGCCCTTAGGTTTTAAATATTGAGACTGATTTTCAGGAAGATCTTCTCGTTTTAATTTCTTATCTAAAAGCATTTTTCTAAAACCAATACCCAGATTTTCCAAACCCCAAGAGTTTACATTCATGCCAAGCAAAGTAATCTCATCATAACCATTTTCAACCAAACCCTTTACTTCAGCTAAAATTGCATCGAAATCTCTAGATTTTTCTCGTCCTCGCGAATAGGGCACTATGCAATAAGTGCAAAAAGAATTACAACCTGCAGATATTGGCACCCAAGCGTGTTTCTTATCTCTTCTAATTACGGGCAAGTTAAAACCTACTTCGTTAATTGGCAAAATTTCATCTATGCTTGGCATCATTT
>JBDLIL010000015.1:0-18488 GCA_039714855.1 Patescibacteria group bacterium | reverse complement strand
AAAAACAATTCTGCTGGATTAGCCACCTCCTCCATCCCCCATTCTACCGATTGAAATACTCCCACCTCATCTGTGGCTCCAAATCTATTCTTGATGGCTCGCAAAATTCTTAACTGCCCTGTGCGCTCGCCACTAAGTTCTAACACCGCATCCACTATGTGCTCCAAAACTTTCGGCCCGGCTATATTCCCCTCTTTGGTTACGTGTCCGACTAAAAATGCAGGAATATGCAATCTTTTTACCACCTGGGTTAATCTGTCGGTGCACTCGCGTATTTGCCCTACACTACCAGATGCTCCAGTAAGATCATCTGTATGTAGAGTCTGAATGCTGTCGACTATTACTAAGCTTGGTTTTTTATTCTCTATAATAGCTATTACTTCGTCTACGTTGGTACTAGTACAAAATGTCAACTTGTCAGATTTACTTGTTTTATTACCTTTGAGCATGCGCTTTATCCTAAGACTGATTTGACCAGGACTCTCCTCGCCCGCCACATATAAAATATAATTTTTTGAATTTTGTAATTTAGGTTTTGAGCCTTGTTTGGAATTTGTTATTTGAGATTTGGAGTTTAATAAATTAATCACCACTTGTGTCAATAAAGTTGATTTACCAATTCCTGGCTCTCCGCCGAGTAAGATCACGGCACCCGGTACCAAACCACCACCTAAAACTCGATCCAACTCTCCAATGCCGGTACTAAAACGCGATTCTGCGCCACTGACAAGCTCCACATCTGAGAAGTTTACAAGCGAGTCTCTAATTTTGCCTGCCCTGCGAAGCTTTAGTGAAGCATGGGACTTTGATTCTTGAACAAATTCTTCTGCCAAAGTGTTCCACTCAGCACAGGTATCACATTTTCCTTGCCATTTAGAAAAACTACTTCCACAATTTTGACAAATAAAAACACTAGAGGATTTTGCCATGAGCGTATGCTAGCACAAAAAACCCCTCCACACGGGAGGGGTTAAATTTCAAAAATTTATTTCTTAAGCTGCTTTTTCAATTTTTTTAATTTGATCTGCAGACTCAACACCTTTCAAAGCAACTACTACTTTTCCATACTCTTCTAACATCCAAGCAATTGCCTCATCTGCAAAACCTGTCTTATCCAATATTCCCTCTAACACAACAAACACCCTTGGCAGCCTCGACATCTGTATTAAACCTGGCTTCTCCAGCATCTACAGCTGCAGCTGTATCAAAAGTTTCTCCATCGACATAATTCTCTCTAGCTCCCCCTTCATCATGTTCATCCACCAAAATCTGAATTCTCCAACCTCTCTTTTTGGCCTCATCAATATAATCAGGACCAACTTCTTGTCCCCAAGCATAAACAGAAAAACCACAACCACCGTGATGGTTGATAACCATATCAATAATTTCATCATCACTCATTTCAGAAAGATTATATTCACCATGTTTATCATCCAGATGAATTTGAAGACCCATTCCCACTGATTCCGAAGCTTGTTGTGTTAAATCAAAAGCTTCAGGCTTAGCTTTCTCAGCCAACTCCTCTAAAGCCTTTACAAAAAGCAGAGACGCTCCTAAAAACTGAGGTCCATTCTCAGCTTCTGCCTCTTTGCCTTTTTTAACAACAATCCACTTATTCCCATCATTATCCCACTCCAAAAAAGCTCCAGCTTTCCTACCATCAACACACCTTGGGTAAATACTACTGATTTCAACATTGTCCATATTTCTCCTTATTCTGGCAGGATAATTAATACAAAAAAAGACGTCCACAGACGTCTCTTATTTTTTGTCTTACTCACTCTCTTTTATACCAATACCCTCTAAGAGCTTCTTATTCTTAGCAGCAATTTTCTCATCCAATTCACCACCTAGCTCAAATACAAACTGTAGTTTTGTTTTACCAGCGAGTTTTTGATAAAAATTAACCTGATCCATGATGGCTTTTTTGATTTCTTTCTTTGGAGCTTTGTGAAGCCAATCAGCCGATATTACATAATGACCCAAACTATATGTTTGTTCACCACCACCCATAGTAAAACTGATTTTATTAGCAATGTGAACATTTTTGGGCCTCACCATATGACCCTTGATATCATGCTTTAATTGCTTAGGATCAGCAAAAGGAAAAAACCCAGAATACAAAAGACCTTCTTTATCCGACATGGCTTCAGCTTGTTGCTGCATGGTGGCATCTGCTTGACCATAGTCATCCAATTTGAATTTTTCTTTTACCCAGTCATTTTCGCCACTAGCAACCACTCTCAAATCATCTTGAAAAGTTTTTTTCATGGCTTTAAGAATTATTGAAAATGAATCAAATTCTAAGCCAACTCCAACCACGCCCAAGCGTGTTCCTACATTTACCTGAACTCCATCGTCACCACAAGTAATTACATAAGGCATATATTCCTTTGCGTTATTTTAACACTACTGAGTCATACTTTGGACAGTGGCCAAGTATGCCTTCATGTCTTCTTCTACTTTTTCCCAGTCTCCCCCAGCTTCTCTAATAGCATTAAAAAGAAGATCCATATCTATAAGTAATTGATCATCTGTCACTATCATGCGTTGTTTAGCCATAAAAACTCGCTTTCGCTCATAAATTTTAAGCTTATAGAGCAATTTTTTTATATTACTTATAATCTACTGGCACCTCGGTCAAAACTGGACTCAAACTCATGCGTCTTTCTTTACTGGCAATGCTTTCCACATTTACAGTAACTTTTTCGCCTTTTTCATAAACTTTGCCTCTTTCAATTTTTGTCTGATGCATAAGCCCATCTACACCAGGCTCCACGTTTATAAAAACTCCAAACGACTCTGTTCGGGATACTTTACCAGTAAAAGTGGTACCCACTGGATAGCGTTCTTCTATGCTAAGCCATGGATCATCACTCAGCTGCTTGATACTTAGGTTCAATTTTCCAGTTTGCTCATCTGTACCCAAAACTTTTACTTTTATCTTGTCACCCACCTTGTTGTAATCCCTAGGATCTTCTACTTTTTCCCAAGATATTTCAGATATGTGAACCAAGCCTTCTACTTGAGCTAGGTTATCTTTTTTATCAGATAATTCAACTTCAACAGTAACAAAAAGACCAAAGGGCATAACTCCCGAAACTACTCCTGAATACACCTCACCTTGTTTAACTGTTTCCAAAGCTTTTTCCTTTTGCTCCAGCTCACCAGCTTCACTCACGTGTCTTTCCGAAAAAATAAGTCTGTTCTTTTGCTGATCAACCTCTATCACTTTCACTTGGAGGTTTTTGTTTCTCAGTGTGTGGAGTTTTCCCAACAGTTGTCTTGAAAATTGGCTAGAAGGCACAAAACCTCTTACGCCGTGTGTGCCGACTATAAGACCACCCTTATTTACATCTAAACCCTTAACAGCAATTTCCTCTTGTGTCTTGTGAGCATTTTTAAAAAATTCCCACTTGGCATCCACTGCAGCCCTTTTGAGAGAAAGCAATATGTGTCCTCTATCATTTTCAGTAGAAAAAACCATGGCTTCAATCTCATCGCCTACTTTAAGCTTGGAAATTAATTCTTGAGCCAATTCAAATTCTTTGTCAGCAACCAAGCCATCTGTCTTGGCACCGATATCAACAGTCATGGCCTTCTTAGCAATTTTAGTAATTTTTCCTTTTATTGCCACACCTTTTTTTGGCACAACAATAGAATCTCCCTTTTTCTTAAAGAGTTCATCCATAGTGGTAATCTTTGTCTTAGAAACTTTCTTAGAAGTTTTTTTTGCAGGTTTAGCGTCAGCTTTCTTGACGAGCTTTGCCTTGGGTTTTTTTACAAGCTCTTTTTTAGAGCTATCTGTTTTTTTTGAGACCATATTAATGTGGTTCTCCTTTCTTGAAGTGAGGGGAAGTATACCAGAGGAAGAGCTAAAGCTCAATCTTAAATACTAATGATCAAGCAGCTACCACTTGATGCCCGCAGCTTAATGCATAATACTGATACCCATGAAGCTTAAAATTCCCCATGTTGAAAACGTAGAAAATAAGAGAGTCTTGGTGCGAGTCGATTACAATGTCCCCCTTAAAAAAAATTCTACGGGAAAATTAGTAGTTGCTGATGATAGAAAAATCAAAGCTTCTCTAGAAACAATTCAATACTTACTAAATCACAAAGCAAAAATTATTTTAATGTCACACTTGGGTTGGCCAGGAGGAAAAAGACAGAACAAATTCAGTCTTAAGCCAATTCAAAAACATTTAGCAAAACTACTAGATCAAGAAATTCTCTTTTCTCAAAGTTGTGTAGGACAAGACACACAAAAACTAGCCAACAATTTAGAAGTGGGGCAGATACTTCTTCTAGAGAATACTAGATTTCATCCAGGAGAAGAGAAAAATAATCTTAGTTTTGCTCAGCAATTAGGAAAACTAGCCGACACTTACATTAACGAAGCTTTTTCAGTTTCCCATCGCAAACATGTTTCTCTAGTTGAAATAACAAAGGTTCTTCCTGGTTTTGCTGGGATAAATTTAAGCAAAGAAGTCAAAAACCTCCATGAATTGATGACCAAGCCCAAGCGCCCTTTAGTAATGGTAGTGGGCGGTAAAAAGATTTCTGACAAAGTTGAAGCCGTGGTAAACCTAGCTAAAATCGCAGACATAGTTCTACTAGGTGGTGGCACAGCAAATAACTTTTTAAAAGCCGACGGCTTTGAGATTTATAAGTCATTTGTAGAAGATACTCCTCCTGATAAAAAAAAGCGAGGTATCAATTATGTTAAAGTAGCTGAACATTTGATTAAAAATACAAAACAAGACCGGATGCTTAAAGATGGATATATCCCTCTACCAAAAATCATGTACCCCATAGATGTAATTTCGGCAAGTTCTCCAGACAGCGCCACTAGCGAAACCATAGAACTAGTGAACAACAATCATGAGAAAGCCATGAAGAAAAACCTCATGTATTTGGATATTGGCCCCAAAACCATAAAGCTGTATCGAGAATTAATTTTACAAGCAGGCACTGTTTTTTGGAACGGTCCTATGGGAGTATTTGAAAAAACTCAATTTGCCACTGGTACTAGAGCCATAGCAAAAGCCATAGCAAAATCAGGAGCCACTACTGTGCTGGGCGGAGGTGACACCATTGCAGCAATCAATAAATTTAATTTGAGCGACAGATATGATTATGTTTCTGCGGCTGGTGGAGCTGCTTTAGAATTTTTAGCAGGAAAAACATTACCGGGGCTTAAACCCCTACTAATGACTAATTCTAAACAACCTTCTCCATAATGGAAAGGGAATCTGGACGAAACGAAGCGAATCCAGATGGGTGAGGTAAAAATAAATTAATAATATTAAGGATCACTATGAACTACTCACAAATTACCGAACTTTTGGGCGAACAAGCCAAAAACCTACTTGAGTTTAAAAATCCTAAAATTAGCAAAGATAGACTTAGCAAGCCTAGCCCCAACTTTCTAGATGAAGTTTTTTCAAACTCAGATCGCTCTCAAAAAACTCAAGATAATCTTAAACTTTTATTTAATTCTGGCCGCCTGAGTGGCACAGGCTATGTTTCTATTTTGCCAGTAGATCAAGGAATAGAGCACACGGCCGGAGCTAGCTTTGCTCCCAATCCAGATTATTTTGACCCAGAAAATATCGTCAAGCTGGCTATTGAAGGTGGAACTAACGCTGTAGCCTCCACCCTGGGAGTTTTAGGCATGATGTCAAAAAAATATGCTGACAAAATCCCATTTATAGTCAAAATTAATCACAATGAACTCATGACTTACCCCAACAAACATGATCAGATTTTTTATTCTGATGCTCAAACAGCTTATGATATGGGAGCAGTGGGAATAGGCGCAACTGTTTATTTTGGCTCTAAAGAATCCAACAGACAAATTAGTAGGGTGGCTGCAGCATTTAGGCAAGCTCATGAACTTGGCATGTTCACTGTCCTCTGGTGCTACACCAGAAATCTAGCTTTCAAGACTGAAAAACAAGATTACCACACAGCTGCTGACTTAACAGGTCAGGCCAATTATTTGGGAGCCACAATAGAAGCTGACATTATCAAACAAAAATCTCCAGTGGGCAATTTTGCTTTTAGAGATTTAAAGTTTGGCAAAGAATCTGAGCAGATGTATGATTTGGTCGGTGAACACCCGATTGATTTAACTCGCTGGCAAGTAGCCAATTGCTTTATGGGTCGCGTAGGACTAATCAACTCTGGTGGCGCCAGTGGTGAAAACGATCTACAGCAGGCCGTAGCCACAGCAGTAATTAACAAACGAGCTGGCGGTATGGGCCTAATATCTGGAAGAAAAGCTTTTCAAAAGCCACTTAAAGATGGTGTAGAAATTCTAAACGCCATCCAAGATGTTTATTTAGAAAAAGAAATAACAATAGCGTAAAAATATGAAAAAAAATATACTCGACTCCTTAGAAGAAATTCAAAAACTAGACAAAAGCAACATGCTCGGCTCCATAGACGCTTTAGATAAGCAAATAACTCATGCCTGGGAAGATGCCAACAATGTAAAGACGCAAGATTTTGCATCTATACAAAATGTTGTAGTCGCTGGCATGGGTGGCTCTGGACTAGGGGCAGATGTTATCAAGACAGCTTTTAAATCAGAGTTAAAAGTGCCTTTAGATTTTGTTCATAGCTATACTCTGCCGAACTACGTAAACAAAAATACTTTGTTACTGCTGGCGAGTTATTCTGGCAACACTGAAGAAGTGCTAGAGTGTCACACTCATGCCGCTGATGCCAATGCTCAAATAATGATGATTGCTGCCGGAGGTGAATTAGCCAAAACCGCCGATGCTTTTAACTACCCAATATATTTAATTAATCCAAAATACAATCCTTCTAATCAGCCGCGTATGGCCATTGGCTATGCCGTCTTCGGCACTATTGTGCTTCTGGCCAAAGCAGGTGTTATAAAAATCAGTGAAGAGGAAGTAAAAGAGGTAGTTGAGGCTATCAATAGCATTCAAGAAGCTTGTGCCCAGTCTGTCACTCAGGAAAACAACCTTGCTAAACAGTTGGCTTGGGAAATGTTTGACCGCAGACCAATCCTAGTTGCTGCTGAGCATATGGAGGGGGCCATCCATGTCTCTACAAACCAATTCAATGAAAATGCCAAAATTTTCGCTGATTACAAGATAATCCCTGAAATTAATCACCATCTCATGGAAGGCTTGGGACACCCTAAAACAAATGAGAGTAGCCACCTATTTGTATTAATTAATTCCAAACTATATCTAAAAAGAAATCAAACCAGATTTAAACTTACTAAGCAATTAATAGAAAAAAATCATATTAGCACTAGAGAGATAAATCTAAAGGCTAAGAGCAAACTAGCTCAAGTTTTCGAGAGCATTGCCTTCTTTGCTTACACCAATTTTTATTTGAGCATGTTGGAAGGTATAGACCCTTCCCCCATTCCTTTTGTAGATTGGTTTAAAGATGAATTAAAAAAGGCATAATATGAAGCCTTTGATTAATTTTTCTCACCACCTGCTCAGCAATCAGTCATATTCCAATGAAGCCAGAGATTTAGCAAGTGTAATTAATCAGATAGTTTTGGCTAGTAAAATTATCTCTAGAGAAATCAATAAAGCTGGCTTAGTCGACATTTTGGGATCTACTGGGAAAACCAACATACAAGAAGAAGAGGTGCAAAAATTAGATGAGTATACCGATCAACTAATGACCGACTTATTGAGACAAATTCCTCAAATTCGAGCCGTGGGATCAGAAGAAATGGAAGAAATCTGTGATTTTCAAGAACATAAAAATACTGGCAAATACATAGTTTTATCAGACCCTCTAGACGGTTCTTCTAATATTGGTGTTAATGTCAGTGTGGGAACTATATTTGTAATTTTTAAAAAAAAATCTAAGGGCAGCAAGCTACTTAAGTCAGATTATCTGCAGCCTGGACAACAGGCTGTGGCTGCTGGTTACATTTTGTATGGCTCTAGCACCATGTTGGTCTATAGCACCGGCTACGGAGTACATGGGTTTACTCTAGATCAATCAATTGGTGAGTTTATTCTTTCGCACGAAAATATTAAAATTTCTCAAAAATTGAAGTATTACAGCACCAATGAAGCTTATGAGCCACTTTGGAATAAACAAACAAAAAAATTTGTATCTAGAATAAAACAGACTCCCAACATAAAAGCAAGGTTTGTGGGCTCTATGGTAGCCGACTGTCATCGCAATTTACTTGAAGGCGGGGTTTTCATCCTCTCGGGAGATAAGAAAAATCCCAATGGCAAATTGAGACTCATGTTTGAAGTCATCCCTTTTAGCTTTCTAAATCATCAGGCTGGTGGCTATGCCAGCAATGGCACCCAAGATATTCTAAACATCCAACCAAAAAAACTACATCAGCGTGTACCCATATTTATTGGGAATAAAGAGGACGTGAAGAGGGTTGAGAAAATTAAATAAACAATTAAGCCACTTCTGAATTAATACCTACTTGAACTGCCGAAACAATCTGCTTGTGGATTTCAGGATCAAAATATTGTCAAGAAAAAGCAGGTTGTAAACCCTGGTTGTAGTTCGCAAGATATTTTTTTTCTTTCATTATCCGATTCAGCAATAATCAAACGTTTACTGGATGATTCTAAAATTTGATTGGAAAGAATCAGGAGTCTATCATTGTCCTCTGGAGCTTGCAAAACCACAAGGCTTTCAATCATTTCAGTTAATAATACTACAAAAAAACACCCTGCTCTGGTTAAACTGCCAACCCTGCTAATTTTTTATCGAACGTAACAAGCTTTGCTTTTTGCTTTTTGGCAAGCCATAAATATGTAGCATCATATGCTGATAATTTATATCTTATTGCATCCCGCAAGATTTCTTTACCCAAAAAATTAATACTTTTAAAATGAATTGGTATTCTGTAAAAAGTAATTAAAAGTTTTTTTGCTGCTGATAAAGTAACTCGTCTTTGCAAAACTGCACTCTTGAGTGAATTAATTACTTCATACTCCAATAGAAAAGGTGCTAAGAAAATATTTTCTTTTGTAGCAATAGCAATCGCAAGTTTTTTAGCCTTGGAAGTGTTTTTTTCATCAGGAAGTAAAACTGTTAAAATCGCAGAGGCATCTAAAACAAAAAAGTTAGTACTTTCTGCCATAATCACGCAGTTTTTTATAATCTAGGGATTTTTCAGAGTTTTTTAAATACTTCCAACCTGTTTTTATTTCAGCTAATAATTTTTTGTCTATACTACGCTTTTTTGTGGTAGAAACTTTTGATGTTTTGTATGTCTTTTTTATTGCTCGTCTAAACAACTCACCCACACTAACTTCATTCTCTTCAGCCAAACGAGAAAGCATCAGATAATCATCTTGTGTTAATAAAACATTAGTTCTGTGGGTTAGCACATATATAAAGTAACATGTTACTTATTGTTTTTCAAGAACCACAAAAAAAACGCTCTGTTCTGGCCTCGACCTATTGTTCCACCCGGAATGGGCAGTATCGTCAGCGCTGAGGCGTTTCAAGACTCTGTTCGGGATGGAAAGAGTTGGTTCCACCTCGCTCTAGAGACCAGAACAAAACGTTCTTAAATAGCAGCACTCTGCTTACCCCTCTCCAGAAATGGAGAGGGACTCAAGTTTTGCAAAGCAAAACCTGAGGGGTGAGGTTATTTACTCCCTCAAAAGTGAAGAGATATATTTTGCCTTAAAGCCGAACATCACTCCAAAAGTATGTTCGATAGACTATTAGTACAGTTAAGCTCAACCTGTCACCAGGCTTACACCTACTGCCTATCAACGTGCTAGTCTCGCACGTGTCTTAAAAGAGATACTTCATCTCGGACATGGCTTCGTGCTTATATGCTTTCAGCACTTATCCAAAAGGAATGTAGCTACTCTACGGTGCCCTTGATAGGGACAATAGAAACACTAGGGATTCCCTCACTCCGGTCCTCTCGTACTAGGAGTGAATTTCCTCAAGTATCTAACGCTGACAGCGGATAGAGGCCGACCTGTCTCACGACGGTCTGAACCCAGCTCGCGTACCGCTTTAATAGGCGAACAGACTAACCCTTGGGACCTTCTCCAGCCCCAGGATGCGATGAGCCGACATCGAGGTAGCAAACCGCGCCGACGCTAGGGACGCTTAGGCGCGATGACTCTGTTATCCCCGGGGTAACTTTTATCCGATAAGCACGGTGCCTTCCACAAAGCACACGTGGATCACTTAAACCTGCTTTCGCACCTGCTCGGCTTGTAGGCCTCACAGTCAAGCACCCATATGCTTATGCACGTACAGCCTGATTTCCATCCAGGCTAAGGGTACCATTGCGCGCTTGCGTTACTCTTTAGCAAGCAACCTCCCCAGTTAAACTACCCACCAGACAGTGTTCCTTCTACCGATGCCGATAGATAAGGTTAGATTTCCTATAAAAAACGAGTGGTATTTCACATTGCGATGCATAACTAAATTAAGCATCTCCCACCTATACTAAACAATTCCTTATAAAAAATCAGTGCCAAGTTGTAGTAAAGCTCCACGGGGTCTTTTTGTCCTGCTGCCAGTAGGCCGCATCTTCACGGCCACTTCAATTTCGCCGAGTAATAGCTCAAGACAGTGTGAGGCTGGTTACACCTTTCGTGCGGGTCGCCAATTAAGCGACAAGGAATTTCGCTACCATAGAACAGTTATAGTTACTGCTGCCGTTCACCGGGGCTTCGGTCGCCCGCCTTTCAATAAATTGAAAAACAAGTTTCGTTAACCTTCCGGCACTGGGCAGGTTTCAGCCCGTATACTTCCTCTTTCGAGTTTGCACAGACCTGTGTTTTTGGTAAACAGTCCACCTCACATCTTTTGTTGCAACCTCGTGCAAAGCACGAGAAAATCCAAAATCTTGAATTCACAAATTACAAACAAACACTAAATATCAAAAAATCTAAAACTAGAAAATTTGAATTTAAAATTTGAAATTTGTTTGGAACTTGGAAAACTAGAAATTAAAATTTCCTTGTGCCTTGCACAAGGCGGGGCTTCTCTCGAAATTACGCCCAGCTGTTTTGCCGAGTTCCTTAAGCTATTGTCACTCGCTCCCCTTAGTCTTCTCGACCTTCCCACCTGTGTCGGTTGTGGGTACGATTTGTAAAAGAAACTTCTTGCGAAGCTTTTCCAGGGTCATGAAATCTCATGTACTCGAACAATGCAAGCAAAGTTCAAGCCTATTACAGTTCGAATAAACGCCATAGCGGATTTGCCTACTACGGCTGTCTTACTGCTTTGATTCAAAATTCACATCTGAATACATGGTATCCATAACCGTCCCTCCCCAAGTCAAATGCTTCTTTACAAGGACCGGAATATTAACCGGTAATCCATCGGCTACGCCAATAGGCCTCGCCTTAGGGTCGCCTAACCCGTGGTCGACGAACGTGGCCACGGAACCCTTGGGAATTCGGGGTTGGGGATTCTCACCCCAATCTCGCTACTCATGCCAGCATTCTCACTTCTGATCGCTCCAGCAGCTCCTCGCGGGCTGCCTTCAATGCACACAGAACGCTCCCCTACCAACCGCGCGCAGCGCGGAAAACTCCAATAAACAAACTTACAAATTCCAAACAAATACTAAAATTAAAATTTAAAAAATTCTAAATCTTTTGTTGTTTGTGATTTGGTGCTTGGAATTTTCTGTGCTACGCACAGTTTTTAGACTTCGGTGGATTGTTTGAGCCTCGTTAAATTTTAGGCGCGCTGTTCCTCGGCTAGTGAGCTGTTACGCTTTCTTTAAAGGATGGCTGCTTCTGGGCCGACCTCCTAGGTGTTTTAGCAACAACACTTCCTTTCCCACTAAACAATCACTTAGAGACCTTAGTCGTAAATCTGGGATGTTTCCCTCTCGCCTCCGGAGCTTAGCCCCCGGATACTGAGTGCCATAGATTAACTTGAGGTATTCGAAGTTTGACTAGGTGGTCTCACACAAGGCAAGATACACCCGATCAGAGCCCTACCCCCTCAAGACTTACTATGACCCTATACCTAAATATATTTCGGGGAGAACCAGCTATCTCCAGGTTCGGTTAGCATATTGCCTCTAACCACAGCTCATCCGAGCATCTTGCAGCATACACCGGTTCGGGCCTCCACTTGGTCTTACCCAAGTTTCGCCCTGGCCATGGTTAGCTCACCTGGTTTCGGGTCTATAACACTATACTAGTCGCCTTATTCGGGCTCGCTTTCACTACGCGTTCGCGGGATACGCTTACGCTTGCATAGTGCAATAACTCACTGGCTCATTCTTCAATAGGCACGATATTACTCACGCTCCGCGTGAGAAAATCCCAATTTTTAAACTCCAAATTCCAAACAATTGTTAAAACTAAAAATACTAATTACTAAATTTTGCTATTTAGAAGTTTGTAATTCTGAGCTTACTTGTTGTTTGTGATTTGGTGCTTGGAATTTCCTTATGCGAAGCATAAGCTTTATCTGCTTGTTAGCATGTAGTTTCAGGTTCTATTTCATGGGGTCTTCAACCCTTCTTTTCACCTTTCCCTCACGGTACTCGTTCACTATCGGTCTTGCTTGGTATTTAGCCTTGGAGCGTGGTCGCCCCAGGTTCAGAAGGGAGTTTGCCGTCTCCCAACCTACTCAGGAATCTTCTAGAGTCTTTATTGTTTTCACTTACACGACTTTCACGTTCTATGGTTAGTTATTCCACACTATTCTGTTAACAATAAAGAATCCCACATTGAAGTCCTACAACCCCCTATTAAAAACAGGGTTTGGGCTCTTCCCTTTTCGCTCGTCGCTTACTAAGGGAATCACTTTCGTTTTCTTTTCCTTCGGGTACTTAGATATTTCAGTTCCCCGAGTTACCCTCTTAATACAAGTACTAAGATAATCTTGCTTTCACAAGATTGGATTACTCCATTCGGATACCGCCGGATCAAAGCTTTTTGACAGCTCCTCGACGACTTTCGCGGTCTATACGTCCTTCATCGGCCAAGCAAGCCAAGGCATCCACTACATGCGTAAATTCACATACTTTTATGAGTGACTTTCGGCTTTTTAATGACAAAAAAACGGCGTACCATAGCTTGAGGGCTTTGGTACACCATAAATCTCTTCACTTGTTAAGGAGCAAGTCTAGTAATCAGATACTAGATAATGGATACTAGCAAGCCGATAAAAACTCCCAATATCCAATACCAAACACCCGATTTGTAAACCAAGTCAGACCTAGTGGACCCTAAGGGGCTTCCCTCGACTCCGCTCGGGATAAACTTCTCGCCTGAGCAAAAAATTTATCTTTTTGTGGACCCTAAGGGGCTCGAACCCTTGGCCTCCACATTGCAAATGTGGCGCTCTAGCCAACTGAGCTAAGGGCCCGTCAAAAACTACTTCGTAGTATTTAGCCGGGCAGGCCCGATAAGCCTACAGATCTTTTACTTTTTAAATGAAATGGGTTTCTTGAGGGATTCTACTTCGCGCAAGGCTTCGTAAGAATGTCGAACTGTTTTCCCGAACAGAATGAGTATTATAAGGCACAGTTATAAGAATAACAAGAGGTGAGAATTGAGGAATAAATTGAGGAGGAGGTAGGATTCGAACCTACGTAAGACCGTGTGCTCAGCTGATGCGCTCCCATCTTTTGACGTCATGACGTCAGCGCAGTTGGCCTCTCTGCAAGCACTATAAAACAAACAGGCCTGAATTTAAAAAGTTTTCAGGATTAACAATTTTGAAATTAGTGTTGCCCTTACTTTGCCATGTTTTTGAAACTCTAACTTTTTTATAAGAATTATATTTAAACTCATAGCCATCCAACCTATCAGGATATTCTTCTACCCAATCAATCTCGGCTCCATCATAGGTTCTCCAAAAATAATTGTTTACCCTAATTTTATGGCATTTTTGATACTTTATTCTTTCTGCAACACAAAAATTTTCCCACAAAGCCCCCACATCAGTTCGTAAACTCAAATCTCTAAAATCATTAATTAAATCATTTCTTACTCCCAAGTCCCAAAAGTAAATCTTCTTACCGTGCGAGATCTCCCTGCGCTTGTTGGTTCTATATGAACCAAGTCGAAAAACAACAAAGTTTTTTTCTAGCAAGTCCACGTAATTTAGCACGGTATTTTTATCTATCCCTAACAAACTAGACAGCTCGTTGTAAGAAACTTCACTCCCCACCTGCAACGCCAGGGCTTTAAGCAGATCTCTGAGTACATTAGGATTTTTTATATTTTGCAATTCCAAAATATCTTTATACAAATAACTACTTGTTAGTTCATCTAGTATTTCTTTTTTTTCTTCGAAACTAGATTCTATATAAACCTCCGGATATAGACCAAAAAGCAAAATTTGCTCTAGTCTTTTCTTAACCGCAATCAAATCCTGAAAAGTCAATATTTCTTCCACACTCAAGGGGTAAAGGTTTAAAACATACTTTCTGCCCGTTAGAGGCTCCGTGGTCTGATCAAGCAGATTAATACTAGAAGATCCACTAAGTATTATTTGTTTTGTTTTGCCGTAGTGATCCACCATCAGCTTGGTAATATTACCAATATTGGGCAACTTTTGAGCCTCATCAATAAAAACTATGCTTTTTTCACCAACTACTGATTTTAAATAATCCAATCCCCCACCAGATAGAGTTGAAACGTCATCGGGGTCATCACCATTAAATTTGGAAATTTTGTAGTTTTCTGATTGTCCTGACAGTAAAAAATTTAACAGAGTTGATTTGCCCACTCTTCTGGCCCCAAGCAAAACAATAACTCTCCCTTTAAACAACTTGTCTTCTATTTGTCCATATAGTTTTCTCTTTATCATGAATAAATTGTATCACGATTCACCAATTTACGCATATTTTAGCGAACTAATTCACCAATTTACGCGTAATTCAACTCCAATACTCTGGCCACTTTTTCATAAACTCTTTTCTTCTCTCCCCCTTCAACTCTGGAATAAAGGGGCGAAAAGTAGAGAGAGACTCACGATTGTGTTTAAAGGCGTCGAGCAATTTGGCCACATAATGTTGCAAGTCTTCGACTACTGAAACATTTTCAATATAAAAATATTTTTTATTAATTCTTTTATTACTACCACTACTCTCTTCATCGGTGGCAAGACCAGAACTAGCAGCTGCACTGCGGGCCGTAAAAGTACCCAATCTAAACAAGGCCTGAATCAGGCCTTTTGTGTAAGAGCCGGTGTCAACTATTTGATCTAGTGGCAAAGAAAGACTATGCCTATTAAAAGGCGTAGTGTAAACAAACTTGGTTAAGCGCTTGGTAGTAACTATACAAATGCTTTTCTTCCATAGCGTGCTTACCCACCAAAACCCGAGTACAAAAACTAAAAGTGAGATTAATATAATGGGCAGCAGTGGTAAAGCTGCTGATACCCCAATTATGTTAGAAATCATATTTAGCAAAAACATTCCCAGCATAAGTACTAGTATGGCGGTAAATACAAAAATTACTTGTCTAAGCAAAAGCATCATTTTATTTTCTCTCACCACAAAAAGTATTTGCTCGTCACTGGCCTGGCCAGGAAATTTGTATTTATAAGGAAACTGGAATTCTTTGACAGTAAAAATATTTTGCATCTTGCTCTATTTTCTCATAATTGCTAAAAATTAGTAATCTTATCTGTGGAAGAGAGTGGAATTCTCTCGCTGTGCCGCAACGGTTAAAGCCCGATCTTCAGATAAGCCTCTCTTTAGTTTTTAAAGAGAAAAAATCCGACGAGCATCGGGAACTTCTTTTTTTATCCAAATCGAGTCTGACTCGAAAAAGAATCCCCCGCATGTTCCTCTAAAGAGGAGTATTATTTTAAGACGCTCTTTCCTCTGCGCCAATTTTAAGGAGGCAATCATGCCAACAGTAGAAGTACCCCTAACCTCAAGAGAAATGTTTAAGATGTTTTATGGCGGTGAACTTGAAACAGAAAGTGTGGGCATAGCTACACAAGGGATTCTTGCCATAGAAGCAACTAACGACGAACTAGATTTAGAAAAAACCAAAGTAGATCCCGAACTAGAAACAATGTTTGTCGCCATGAGCCATGAAACAGGCTGGTGGACAAAAACAACGCGGGAAGCAATTATGGAGTTTGAAACAGCGAAAAAGCTCGAAGATAATTTTGGCGATCCCCTATCATACGCAGCAATTGTGGCTTCGCACAGGTTGATTAGTCGACTAAACCACACTGATAAAATTAGACACAAAGTAGTCCTCGAAACAAGGGCCGACCTTCAAGAATATTTTGATTATTTGCAAGAATTATTCTTAGCAGCAGCTGAGCGCCTTGCTTTCCTAGAACAAGAAAAAAAACTGCTGCTGCAAAAGAAAAACGAGATAGTAAGTACCGCCATAGAAACAGAAAGCGTTGGCGACACAAACACCACTCAAAGCCTGATCGCCATTAATGGAGAGATAACTAGAATTGAAAGAGAGGTTTCTATCGCTCAAAATAATACTACTGTTATTGGAGACAAAAAATACGAACTAGAAGGTCTCACAAACCTTGTCGAAAACAGCGCCAGTCAACCAAACATAGAAAGAAAGATCAATCTTTCAAAAGTAGAAACCATGGCCGCCTAAAGCTGTAGTAGTGAAACTGCGGCCTGTTATCTGCTAGTATAGTAACTATGCGTGACCATCCTGTCCCACAAGACATCACCGGCTACAAATTTCATATTGTTGGCTCCATGACTATCAAGCAATTTGCCATGGTGGCAGGAGGCGTGGTGCTAGCCTTTTTGGTTAATATGACCAACTTACCAGTAATAATAAAATGGCCAATTATGGTTATCTTAGCTGGCGCCGGTGCAATGGCGGCTTTTGTTCCTATCGAAGAACAGCCGCTAGACCACTGGATTACAACTTTTTTTAGAGTTTTATATAAGCCCACACAATATTATTGGAAGCGCCAAGCCAAAGTCCCCGAAGCTTTTAGTTTTGAACAGAGATCGGATGTTAAAACATCGGATGCTCCAGCGGATCTTAGTCCCGCCAGAAAAGAAAGAATCAAAGAATATCTTTTTTCTTTGAATGCTCAACAGCCTGATGAGTATGAGTTATACGAACAAAACCGAATCGACAAAATTGAGCAAGTTTTTTTTGATAAGCAACAAGAAGCAAAAGAGGTTGATAAAAAAACCCTCTCACTTCCAAGGCAAAAAGTAGTAGATGTTAGTAATCGCAACAAACCTGCTCAAACCCCACAAAACCAAGTGCCGCCAAACCAACAAACACAGCCCCAACAACTCGCATTTAACCAAACCCAAGAAAAAACAACGCCTATAAGTAACGACACTATTGCAACCACTCACAATATACAACTTCCTTTCCCAAACAAGGCGACTGAGCCTAATAAGATAGTGGGCATGGTATTGAGCAGCAACAATGAGTTAATAAATGACGCCATAGTTGAAATAAAAAAAGAATCTGGGCAGGTGTTACGAGCAGTAAAAAGCAATTCCTTAGGGCAGTTTTTTATCTCAACCCCTCTAAAAAACGACTCCTATATTGTTTCTGCAGAAAAAAATGGCTTTAGTTTTCCGCAAAGCCGTCTTATACTAAGAGGAGAAATTGTAGAACCAATTGAAATCAAAAGTCTTTAATCATGGTCCAAGCAAACAGCATCCACTCTACTACCCAGGAGTTTTTAGATATTTATGATATTGTAAGCGACATTCTAATTTTAAAAGATGGATCGGCTTCTCTTATTTTGGGAGTAGATGCTGTTAACTTTGGATTACTAGCTGAAGCCGAACAAGATGCAATTATTTATTCTTACGCAGGACTGCTAAATTCCTTAAACTATCCCGTTCAGATACTAATCGTTTCAAAAACCAAAGATGTAAGTAATTATTTAAAATCTTTAGAGGATCAAGAAAATAACTCCCTAAACGAAAATAAGAAGAAGCAAGTAAGAGAGTATAGGCAATTTGTTAGCGAGCTAATCAGAGAGCGCAATGTTTTGGACAAAAAGTTTTATGCTGTTGTTCCCGCCAGCGCCCTAGAGCTTGGATTGCTATCTGCTCAGTCAGTTATTCCCGGAGTTAAACCCAAAGCCATAGGTAATTTCGACAAGTCGGTGGTGCTCGACAAAGCCATCACAAACCTGTACCCTAAACGAGATCACTTGATCGCACAATTCGCCAGAATAGGTCTTTATGCCAGACAATTGTCCACTCAAGAGATCGTTCAGTTGTTTTATGTCAGCTACAACCCGGAGGCCACAGAAGGTCAGGAAATCACTGACAGCAACAGCTATGCCACAGCATTAGTAAAAACAGTTCAAAAAGGAGCCCAAATGGTAAACGCTACCACACCCAACAATCCAGGCGCAGATACAACTGCAGCAAACACAGGCACTGTAGCCCCAACAAATACTGCGCCGACTGCAACAACTCCCCCCGTTGCTCCCACTGCACCGACACCAATAATTCCGACACCCGTGCCCACAACGCCAGTGAGCAACCCGGTGCCTTCAGCTGTCCCCGCAGC
>JBDLIL010000014.1:0-18728 GCA_039714855.1 Patescibacteria group bacterium | reverse complement strand
AAGAAAATTTAATTAAACTTCTCAAAGAGCTTGAGTTTATTGATATTAATAATATTAATGATGCTAAGTTGGCGAAGCTAAAGAAAAAGTTTCCCAAAGCAAATGGCAATTTGTTTAAAAAGTCTGAGATTGTCATGGGCTATAGAAAGCTTGCTGGCAGGCATGGCTTGAAAAAGCTTAATAGTAATTTAATTAAAAAAATTACTAAAAGACCGGTAAGGACTCTTAGTGGCGTGACACCAATTACGGTGCTCACCAAACCCTTCCCCTGCCCTGGCAAATGTATTTTTTGCCCATCGGACGTCAGGATGCCCAAGAGTTATTTGGCTGATGAACCAGGAGCTCAGCGAGCTGAGCGCAACTGGTTTGACCCCTATCTGCAAACTTATAATCGCTTATTAGCCCTTCACAACATGGGTCACAATGTAGATAAAGCTGAGCTTATTGTCTTGGGTGGCACTTGGAGTTTTTACCCAGAAGAATATCAAATTTGGTTTATTAAAGAATGCTTTAGGGCACTAAATGATTTTGGAAATAAGGATATTAGATATCAAATATTAGATAATTATAAAAAAGTTTCTAGCGAATTAAAGCGAATGGGTAAATTTTCGTTGACTGATAAACCAGATAGAAATAAAAAAGCAGTTAGTAATAAACAAAAAATAATTAATAAGCAAGATAAAAATTATAATAATATTATTTCTAAACTATACGTGGCGCCGGAAAAGCAATTGGGATTAGATAAGCTGCAAACTGCCGGTTGGGATGAATTATTTGCGCAACAAAAAGTTAACGAGACTACTAATATTCGCTGTGTAGGTTTGGCTTTGGAAACTCGCCCTGATAATATTAGTGAAGCAGAGATTATTAGACTTAGAAAATTGGGTTGTACTAAAACCCAAATTGGCGTGCAAAGTTTGCAAGATAGTGTTTTGAAAAAAAATCACAGAGGTCACGATGTGGCGGCAACTAGAAAAGCATTTAAATTGCTAAGACAAGCTGGTTTTAAAATTCATGCTCATTGGATGGCGAATCTCTATGGCTCTAGTGTAGAACAAGACAAAGAAGACTATTTGCGTCTTTTTGAAGATCCCGATTTTAAACCCGATGAATTAAAAGTTTATCCTTGCTCTTTGATAAAAAGTGCTGAGCTAATGAGCTACTTTAATGCAGGAAAGTGGCAGCCATATAGCTATGAAGAGTTGCTAGAAGTAGTAACTTTTAGTCTAAAAAATACCCCAGAATATTGTCGGCTTACTCGTGTAATTCGCGATATATCTTCAGATGACATAGTAGCGGGAAATAAGAAAACAAATTTCAGGCAAATTGCTACTCAAGCTTTGGAAAAGGTTGGTGAAGAATCTGTAGATATTAGAGCCCGCGAAATTCGCAACCAAGAATTTGATATTAATAATATTAAATTTGAAAAAGTAAAATATGAAACCAGTGTTAGCCAAGAGATATTTTTGCAATTTATTTCCCGGATCAAGTCCGGGATGACACCTGATGATAGGTTATTAGCATTTTTGAGACTTAGTTTGCCAAAAGAAAATTCGTTTATCAAAGAACTAGGGAGTTCTGCAATGATCCGAGAAATTCATGTATATGGACCAGCGCAGAATATTGGCTGCAACCTCACCAAAGCTTCCACCTACGCTAAAGCTTCGGCGGACAGGTCGAAGGATGTAGCGCAGCATAAGGGTTTTGGGACGCAGCTTATAGAGAGAGCTAAAGAGTTGGCAAGTATGCAAGGATACAAGAGGCTAGGTGTAATATCAGCCATTGGTACTAAAGAATATTATCGTAAGAAGGGGTTTGAGGACGGTGAATTGTATCAGTTTGTGAACACATAGGTTTTACTCTTGCGAGCACTTTGTTTTTCCACTACCGTAGAAATATGCAGTTTAATTTTAAAAAAGCATTTTCCGTGATTGCTCCTCTAGTTGTATTGAGTTTGCTCCTTGTTTTTCCCGAACTATCTGAATTGATAGAAAACTACAGCTATACGCAAATATTAGGGACTGCTGATGAACAGGGTTTTGAACAAGTTTTAGTTAAGAGAGTTGTAGACGGTGATACTATAGAGCTATCTGATGGTAGAAAGCTAAGATATATTGGCATAGATACTCCGGAAACTAAGCATCCCAGCAAGGGTGTGGAGTGTTTTGGCAAAGAAGCGAGTGAGTATAATAAAAATTTAGTTGAAAATAAGATAATTAGCATAGAAAAAGATATTAGTGAAACTGATAGGTATGCGAGACTACTGAGATATGTTTGGTTGGATGACGAGATGATAAATAAAAAATTAGTCGAAGAAGGTTATGCTCACGCCAGCAGTTATCCGCCTGATATTAAATATCAAGATGAGCTTAGAGAAGCTGAGAGAAAGGCTAGAGAAAATAATTTGGGTTTGTGGTCTAAGTGTCAGGAATAAAAATTTATTTTTTTTTGCTCATGCCAAAACGCAATTTAGTTAACTGAATTTTTCTCTCTAACACTTCTTCTACGTCCAATCCCAATTCGTTTCCAAGTAGTAGTACTGATGCTAAAACATCGGCAAATTCATCCTCAACATTTTGTTGGCTAAATTTTGCGATCTTAGATTTTCTTTGCAAGTTCATGCTGGTCAGAATTTCATCGGCCAGTTCACCCAGCTCTTCTACCAATTTCATGGTGCGAGCAAAGACGCGCTGCTGATTGCTTTTTAGTGGCCAGCGTTCATTAAGAAACTTGCCAATTTTGGCATATTCATCTACATAATGTTGCAGAGTTTTTTGTTTTTTCATAAACTTGTCCCGAGCGAAGTCGAGGGATTAAATTCCAGTTTTTTATTACTAATTATCCATTTATAAATTAGTGGGCTGAGGGTAACGGCAAAGATCATGTTGCTAACTAGGTGGTAAGCAGTAAAGGGTAATTGGCCGATAAAAGCCTCAGAGAAATTTTGACCAAACATAAGCGGACCAATGCTTAGGCCAGTGATGCCGTCATAAATCAGTGTTGAAAAGATAGCATATTTTAAATAATTAATAGCTTTACTTTCGCGATTTTTAAAATAATAGCTGGCGCCCAGGCCCAATAACGCATAAGTAGTGGCAGTGATAAAAGTCCATTGCCCTATTCCACTAGTTAATAAATCATAAATAAAGATGCTTAAAAAAGGAAAGAAAAAACCAGTTAAATTGCCATACTTTTTAGCAAAGGGCATGGTGGTGCATAAAATAGGCTCCACATTGGGCAGGCGCACCGGTATTAACCTATAACCCATGGTGATCAAGAGTCCTAAAATAATTTTTGGTGATTGATTTAAGAGGGATTTGTATTTCATGTCGCTGTATTATAGCAGCTTAGGCAAAATAGTTATTTGTCTAACCATTGTCTATTAGCTTTTTGGCACATCTTCTCATTGTTTTATAGTGTTCAATGTTTTTTGAGCTTCTAATAAATTGTTTTAGTAGTTCTTTTCCTCTTTTTAGATCAGCAAACTTGAAGTTTATGAGTCCAGAGGCGAATAGGTACGCTTTTTCATTCTTATTGAGATCATATTGGTCTTCCAAAAACTCGACAACCTGAAGGGGGTTAATGCCGCCATCTAGCTCTTTTTTTCTTAATAGTTTTTTGTAATATTTCAAAGCTCGATTGTATTTTTTTTGCAATATTCTGAAGAATGCCACGTTAATATTAGTTACATCCTCAGAGGGATATTTGTTTTGTACAAGAGCAACAGTTTTTTCAGACTCTTTAATTTCACCTGAGTTAAATTGAGCTATGGCTTTTGCCGTGAGCCCTGAAATAGAGGATGGATTTAAAGAAGTCATTTTTTCTGAGACTGACAGAAGGTTTTTATAGTTTTCTTTCTCTAAAATTAGTGTTTTGATTCTGTAAGTATATATATTATTCAGATGTGCTCTGACTCCTTTAATAAAATTTGTTTGATCATTTTTATTTCTTTTTAATAAAGATTCTAGAATTTTTTCCGATGCGTCAATTTTGCCGTAAAGTAGTGATGATACGCCCACAATATAGCTGCAGATATCAAAAACTTTTTCTGGAAGAATTTTTAAATCTGTGAGTGAGCTCGACTCTTTAATGAGGTTTATTTTTTTTGATTTCAAAACAGATTTTAATTCTCGTCCAAATGATTTCCCAATCCGGCCATCTTTATTGTCAGGGTATTTAAAGGTGAACTTTAGAGTTGGTTCGATGACTGTTTCTCCATCAAGCTTTAAAGATTCTGAAGAGAAATTTCCCCACACGAGCAAGTCTAGGTCATTTTCTTTTCTGAATTTGATGGCTTCTTTTTTGTTTTTAAAGGTTTTTATATCAGAAAAAAAAGAAATTCTAATTTCAGAAGAAAGGTTAAATTTATCGACAATTTCACTTAATTTTTCTTTAATTGTTTCGTGGTATGCGTCGCTTAATTTTCCACTATCTTTTTTTATAGAAATTCCAACATTGAAATTTGATGAGAAATATTTTAACCAATGCAATTTTAGAAATTTTATAACTGCGTTTTGTTTTAAAACAAAAATAATAGCTCGTTCATAAAAGGTAATGGGTATATCGGTGGGCATTTTTTATTATTACACACAGTATTTATTTACTTAATAGTATACGGTGTGCGATCACTTTTTCTTCCTATCCAACTTATCTAGTTTTAAAAGTTTTACAGCAGAATAAACCACTATTGCGATAATTAGAAAGTCTAGTAAGACACTAACAAAACTGCCCCATTTTATGTGAATGGATCCAATTTGCAATGATAGGGCTTCAAATCTATCAGTGGCACCTAAAACTATGCTTAAAAGCGGATTAATAATGTCGTTGACTAATGAGCTGACTACCTTGGCAACAGAGCCGCCCAACACAAAGCCAACAGCCAATCCCACCACACCTTGTTCACGAATAAAATTTAAAAAGCCTTTCATAATTATTTAAAATATTTTTTATTTTGTAATTTGTTGGGCAATAAGCTTTTCTTATTATACATCTTGTAATCTTTGCCGTAATCTAGAGACCCCATGAGTTTAGTAGGCGCGTTTCGCAATTCTAAAGGAATTGCTAAGTTACCGTGTTTTTTAACATCAGCTAAAACTTTAAAATATGCGTCATAAGCACTGCGATCTTTTTTAGCCTTGCATAGATAGGCTGTTCCGTGAGCCAAGTTTATTTGAGCTTCGGGATAGCCAATTTTGTGCACCGCATCGAAGACAGCGTTGGCGACTACGAGCGCAGTTGGCTGAGCTAGGCCGATATCTTCACTGGCAAATATTACCATGCGGCGGGCAATAAATTTGGGATCTTCACCTGCATTTATCATGCGGGCTAAATAATAAAGTGCAGCGTCTATATTGCTAGCACGCATACTTTTTATAAAAGCACTAATCGTGTTGTAGTGTTCTTCTCCGCCCTTGTCGTAGCGCAGCTGATTAGATTGCAAGGCTTTTTTTAAATTATTAATATCTAATTTTTTATAAATTTGCAGTGTATTATCTATGATAGTGAGAAGTTTGCGGGCATCACCGTTGGCATAATTAGTAAGCCAGTTTTTTGTCTTTTTGTTTATTTTTTTGCTTGTCTTATCGATGATTTCTTCCAATTCATCTTCGCTCAATTCTTTGAGCACAAAAACTCTAGTGCGAGAAAGTAGTGGCGAGATTACTTCAAAGCTGGGATTTTCGGTGGTGGCGCCAATGAGAACAATGTCCCCTTTTTCTACATAGGGGAGTAGAAAATCTTGTTGAGCTTTATTGAATCTATGAATTTCATCTAAGAACAAAACTGGAGCTTTATAAGATTCTGTTAATTGTTTTTGACCAGCGCGAGCATCATTGATTACACTTCTAATGTCAGCTTTGCCAGCACTTACGGCTGAGAGTTCTATGAATTCTCTGTCAGTTTCATTGGCGATAATTCTGGCCAGAGTGGTTTTACCTACACCAGGAGGTCCCCAGAAAATCATCGAAAAAACTTGTTTGCTTTCTATAAGTTTGCGAAGAGGCTGATCTTTTCCCACCAAGTGAACTTGGCCGATGAATTCATCCAGATTTTTAGGGCGAAGTTGGGCGGCTAGTGGTAGGGACATAATCTTATGATATATGAATTATGAGCTTAATTGCTCATAGAAGTTATTTTTGACTTTTTCGGTGATTTCCAGTTCAACTAAGCCACTGTCGGGTTGGCCGTAGTAAATAATTGACTCAAGCGGCAATAATAAAGCCAAAGCTACAGTAGCCAGATCTTCTTCACCATCTACAAATAAGTGCTTATAAGTATTTTTTAAGCAAGATTTTAATGCTTTGCTAAGTTGAAGTGTAATATTTCCAGCAGGATTAGAGCAAGTTAAATTTGGTGAAATGCTATTAATAATTTTTGAGTTAACAGCTTTTCTTTGAACGCGTTTGTCATAAACAGCAAAGTTATAATCCCAATTATTTTTAATAAATTTTTCTAAACTACTATCACCAACTATAAATATTTTATTATTTTTATTTATTTTTAAATCAGTATTAATTAATTTTCCTTGAATTTTACTAAAATATTTTCTTTGAGTTTCGCTAAGCTTTAAGTCTTGTTCCAAGATCTTGCTATAGACTTGTCCTTGTCTATTTACTTTGCCAGCTCTGATTCTAGTTGAACTTAGTATTTTTCCACTCTCATCATTTATCCATGGACAAATATGAACGGGCAGAGCCTTTTTTCCCATGGCCATACGAACTTCATTAATTTTATCAGTACCTTTTAAAGTCTCTTGAGTAGCAGTCAGAGCTTGTATTTTTGTGTCTTCTAGTGTTGGTCCATAGGGATTTGTTAGCTTACTCACCTGGCAGTTAATTCTCTTTTTCTGGCAATAGCTCATTACCGATTTTCTTCTACTTTCAAAAGATTTTATAAATTGGTGATTATTTTTATGATTTATTATTTTTTTATCTGTAACGCCAATATGTAGTTTTTCACCAAAGTCTGCAGCAAAAGAAATAAATCTCTCGTGACCTTTGTGAAAGTGGTCAAAACTTCCACCTAGGGCAATTATTTTGTAAAGCTTTTTTGGCATAGGGCTTGATTATACTAAAGAAATGACAGGAATCGGTAAGCCGCGCATACCGCTTAGTGAGATTTTAGTTAAAAATAATAGTTATCAAAGTTTTAAGTTAAAAAAACGTTTATTTGCTGCAAATCTAAAAAAGGAAGCTTGTGAGCTTTGTGGATGGAGAGAAAAATCACTTGATGGTAGAATTCCAGTTGAACTGGATTATATTAATGGTGATAGTCGTGACAATAGATTAGAGAACCTAAGAATTCTTTGTCCCAATTGTCATAGTTTGCAAAACACTCACAGGGGTAGGAATATTAATAAAAAATAGGCCTGGTGGCGGAACTGGTAGACGCACAACACTTAAAATGTTGCGCCTTCACAGGCATGTGGGTTCGAGTCCCACCCGGGCCACAAGTGAGTTTGTTTATTAGCTAAAAGTTGAATCGGGCTTGCCCGCAGAAGTTTTAGCGTAGGCGGGGAGTAGCTCAGATGGCTAGAGTGCGCGCTTTGGGAGCGTGAGGTCGCAGGTTCGAGCCCTGTCTCCCCGACAATATTTAAGGTAAGATTAAAGTGCGGGTGTAGTACATCGGTAGTATATCTCCCTTCCAAGGAGAAGAGGTGGGTTCGATTCCCATCACCCGCTCAAATTTAGTTTAATTAATTTCTCTACTTCTGATTCTGGTATTTGAACAAACTGTTTGCCATCTAACATCTCTAAATCAAAAGGCCCCATTTTTTCTCTAATTAGTTTTTTCACTGGATAGCCTACTCTGTCTAACATGCGCCTAACTTGTTTATTTCTACCCTCATAAATGGTGATTTCTAGCCAAGTATTGCCCTCTTCGTGACCCAGTATTTCTACTTCTGCTGGCTGAGTATAGCCTTCTTTTAATTTTACTCCTCTAGCCAAGTGATTTAAGGCTTTGCTACTGGGTGTGCCAATTATTAGTACGTGATAGGTTTTGGGAATTTCAAATGATGGGTGGGTTAATTTTTGTGCTAAATCCCCATTGTTAGTTAATAGCATCAAACCCTGGCTATCAATGTCTAGTCTGCCAACAGGATAAACTCTTTGAGAAATTTTTGGGATTAAATTTAAAACATTTTTTCTACCCAATTCATCACTAGTGGTTGAAACATAGCCCACAGGTTTGTTAATTAAATAATATGAAAACTCTGTTTGATTTTTAATTTCCTTATTATTAACTACTACTCTATCTAGTTTTGGATCAATTCTCGCACCAATTTTGGCTTTTTTCTTATTCACAAATACTTTGCCTTTGCTTATTAACTCTTCAGCTTTGCGGCGAGAAGTTAAGCCAGATGAGGCAATAAATTTTTGGAGTTTAATAGTAGACATATTTGCTTATTATACTTGGACTATGCCACAAAATAACCTCTAGAGAATAATAAAAATAATATTATTAATAAGCTTCCCGAGATCATATAATATAAAAATTTTATTTTTCTGAAATTTATTTGTCCCAAAATTATAAATATCGGAAAAATAGTTAACATGTATCTTGGCAGACCAGAAAAAGTGCCAGATAAGATTGGCAATAATAAACTAAATATAGAATATATTAAATACGAAACTCTAATCTTTTTCTGCCAAAGTTTATAAATCAAAAATATTGCAAAGAAAAATACTCCTAGCTCCAATGTGGCAATCCAATATTCATAAATACTAAAATCAAAAGTAAATATAATTTTAAAATATCTAAAAATAGTTCTAATTGGATTTATGAGTGTAGAAGTTGAGCGGCTATTAGCCAACTGACTATGAGCATGAATAAAATACAGAGGATCTTGCCACTTTAGATAATTAAAGTATGAATAAATACTTATGGGAAAAAAAGAAAGAATAAAGAATAAAATATTTATATAATTTTTTTTGATTTGAGAAAAGCTTTTTACAAACTGCTTGCGCAAAATTTTCTCTAAAACTAAAAATTCATAGAGAATTACCAAAATTACTACTATGCCAGTGAGTCTTGTGATGCTAGTTAGACTGGCAAATAAAGCTGCTCTCCTCCAGTGTTTTTTTCTAGCAAAATAAAAACTTAGTACAGTTGTTGCTAAAAATAAGCTTTCAGCATAGATGCTTAATAAGAAAAAACTTGTGGGAAATAATAATATAAGATATAAGATATTGGATATTTGATATGAGTTGAAGTCTAGTTTTATCAGTTTATTTAAATATTTAAAAAATATTATTAGTGAAGTAAAAGAAATTAGCTGGGCTATTATTAATTGCAAAACTGAGTACGCGGGCGCATTAAAAGAAAATATCTTGATTAAAATGGGATAGAGTGGTAGAAATCTACCTTCATCCACATATCCTCTGCCTGCAATACTCAGATAATGAATGCCATCAAAGTTGGCCCAAGCTCCCAATAAAAAATTTACAAAAGTATTAAGTTTTTGGGTGAATAAAACAAACTGAGTATAATTAAAGTTGGTTCTCTGAGGAAAAAGATAAAAAGAAATAACTAAAGTAAGTGTCAGGAACAACTTTGAAGTCAAACTTATGATGATTGCTTGAGATAGAGATTTGTCTTTAAAGAGTTGGTTCTTGTTGCCCCATATCCCTGTGGCGTTGCTTTTTTGTCTTTTTGTTTGTTGCCTGACCATTGTGTTTTTCATTAATGATTTTAAATTCTTGATGGATCATTTCTAGTTTTTCGTCTGGCAGATCTTCTGCATCTAGCATACTGAGTCTAGCTCCCTTAACTGCTCGCAAGAGTTCATCTAATTTTAGATGTTGAGCTTTTGAATCTCTATTTTGAGTGTTTTGAATTAGGAAGACCATCAAAAAAGTGATGATGGTAGTAGTAGTATTGACCATCAATTGCCAGGTGTCTGAGTAATTAAAGAGTGGTCCGGATAAGAGCCAGATTAAAATCAAACTAATTGCCAATATGAAAGTCCAAGCGGATCCAGCTACTTTAGAAATTCTTTGTGCCAATTTGCGAAACGCCTCATTCATACAGTTACTATAGCACGTTTTTAAGTTGGGTTGCTGAAAAATGGGGGGTAGCGTGCGGGAGGGTGTTAGAACCTTTTTTAACTCAACAAAAGCTTTAACTCCAAGCTTCATTCATTCTTGACCAAGGTAAAACTTGAATGTCAGATCTATTTTGAGAAGACTCACCACCATAAATAACTTTCAATTGTGGTTTAGACTTACTGAGGTTATTCCAATACGAAAGATTTTTAAAATAATCTGATGAAATTGTTTTTCCCTTTTTTATTTCAACTCCTATTGGGACTGTTCCATCAATAATTAAATCTATCTCTTTTCGCTGTTGATCTCTCCAGAAATAACTTTTGGGTCTTTTGCCTTGATTATATTGATTCTTGAGATATTCAGAGATAATCATATTTTCGAACAATCCACCAATGGCAAAATGCGATTGGACTTGTTTTTTTTCGTCAATACTCAATAGCCAAGTTGCTAACCCAGTATCGTGAAAATACAATTTTGATGATTTTACTAATCTTTTATTATAGTTTTTATAAAATGGTTGCAATTGAAAGATGATGAAGCTTGTTTCTAAAACTGAAAGCCAAGATTTTGCTGTATTGTGAGTAATTCCCGCGTCTTGAGCAAGTGATGATAGATTTATTTCTTGTCCTACCCTTCCTGCACAAAGTTTGAGAAAGCGCTGGAAAGTTGCCAAATCGGAAACATTGATAAGTTGTCTAAGATCTCTTTCAACATATGTCGATAGATAGCTGTTGTAAAATTCATGAGATTCTAAAATAGGTTTTTGATACATTCGAGGATATTGTCCTTTGAATATGAAGTCAGAATATTGTCTAACAGGAAGCTTAGCTCTAGAAATTTCTTGATACGACATTGGAAGAAGTGTTTGAGTGCTTATCCTTCCTGCTAGAGATTGAGAAATTTGCTCCATTAGTAAGAAGTTTTGTGATCCAGAGAGGATGTATGATCCCATTTTCTTTTTTTCATCAACGAGTACTTGCAGTTGAGAGAACAGTTTTGGGACTCTTTGAGCTTCATCGACAATTAAAGGGCTTTGATGGGTCTCTAAAAAACCTTTTGGGTCAGTTTGGGCATATTCTCGAAGTTCTATATCTTCCATATTTGCATAACTAAATTTTGGAAATAGTTTTTTTAGCAGTGTGGTTTTGCCAGATTGTCTGGGCCCGACTAAACCCAGGATTGGAAATTTTGAGAGTGTTTTTGTAAGAGTTTTTTCTATACTTCTGTGTATGTACATATGAGCATCATAAATTATAATTGACAGATTGTCAATTGAATTCTCAATTTGTCAGATTTTGATAATGTGCTAGTGCTGTGCCGTCAGAGAAATAAAACTCATTAGCTAAATTGGTTTTTGAGATTAATTTCAGAGCAAGCTTTTGCTGAGGGGTTAGGATGCTTGCCATACTATTTTATCCAAATAAATTTTTTTAACAGGATCAATAACAAGATTACTCCAGTGCTTTTTTAGTAATTTAGTTAAATGATAGCTTAATATTTTCTGTTGAATGAGACCAAGTATTCCCCCTATGAAGATATTGAGAAACATAAATTGAGAAATGTACTTTTTTTAATTCACCATCTTCCAATTTTTTCTGATAATAATCATTAGACCAATGATTAATTCTAATATGAGCTGAATCAGCTCTTGAATAAATATAAGACAAGCCCCACATTTCTTTATAACCTGTAGGAAGAGGAAACCATTTTCGATAAGGATAAAAACACTGAGATCTAAAATTTAATTTATTTATATATTCTTGAATATTATCAATTTGTTCAGGATCACTAGTATCAATGTAATACTTAGTATCACTCTCCTTAACGAGGTCAATATCATCAAGACCAAATAAAATGATTTTATCTTTGGGGATTTTTTTTACTTTCATACAAGCAGCGGAAAAAACACCATCTGATAAAGGCTCAACCCAAAATTTGCTCGCTGGATGTAATAAAATAACTATAGAAGAAATACAGAAAACAATCCCTGCAACTAAAAACAAAAGCTTTGTTTTGCTTATTTTTTTATTTTCATTGTAAATTTTATTCTACCATTCTTTCATAGACATAAGCCACCCCACTCATATCAGCCTCACCTTCAGCTATAGCTAAAACATGAGTCTCAACATGCCTTGGATATATTTCGTGAGAATAAAAGCACTGGTCTGTAAAAAAAAAGAGAATTTGTATCCACATTCTCTTGAATCGCATCAATCACAGCACGATCAGTAGAGTTAATCTCGTATACAGTTCGTTCCAAACCGTCAAAATTAATAGTTTCAGATTCGAAGTCACCTGTTACCCAATCTGGAATTGTCACCTCGTTTTTACTAACCCCTTTGCTTTTGACATGGATAGGTTATTACCATTTCTACGCCTTTTTCCTTGAAAAACAGCACGACCAATCCTATAATATGCGAATGCTTAATAAATCAGAATTAGCTTATTGGACAGCAGGAATTTTTGAGGTTGCTGGATCTGCATTTTATAGGAAAAGTGCTGCAGGTAAAAAAGCAACTATTCCCCATAAATACTATCCTGTTTTTTCAGTGTATGACGATTCTAACAGAATCAAAAAACTCCAGACATATTTGGGAGGCAATATTCAATCCAATAAAAAGGATTGGAGAGCAACAAACGCACCTGCTTTAGAAATAGCAGAAATGATAAGTGATATTGCACCTCTAAGAAAAATTATTGCCCAATCCTTTTTATATTGGGCAGAACTAGATACTGTTGAAAAGTACTTGTATGTTAGTCGGCTACTAGCGACAGTTTCAAAACAAACAGAAATATCAAAGGCTGAAGTTGCTGTGAAAGATTATGAATCACTAGTAACAGAGCCAGCTTTTATGGCAGGTGTTATTGATGCCAGAGGTTCATTCTCTGAAATGTCTCCAGGTGAAAAAGATGCACATGTTGCTGATGAAGTTTCTTTAAATATCTCAACACATAATATTGCGTTACTCAACGCGGTGAAAAATGTCTTTAATGGATCTACACCTAGAAGAATGACGTCCGAATATGGTCAAGGATATCAGTGGGCTGCATCCTGGGCTAACTTACGAAACTTAATGGCAGAGGTTCAACCATATATGTTACTTAGAGATGTTGAATACTACGTAAAAAAACTAGAAAAAACAAAGCGGAATAAACCTAATAATTAGACGAAAATGCGCATTCAAAACTGACTTGGCACTAGTTGATGATTAAAACAACTTTCTCAATTATTGAATCGGAAACTTCTGGATAAAGATAAAAATCATTAACACAGGACTTTCAGCCCCCTTATAACACTCACATGTAATTTGACTGGATTTAACTAATAGAAATAGAATACCCAAAATTTCTAATAATTTTTGTTACGGTACTAAGTTTTGGATCTCCCTGTTCAGTTAGGGAAGTATACAAGTTGCTTCTATCTAGCTTAGTAGTTTTAGCAATCTTACTCATGCCTTTAATTTTAGCAACATCACCCAATGCTCTAGCGATAAGCTTACTATCTCCTGTTTCAAAAGAAGCTTTGAGATACTCTTTAATATCTTCTTCTGTTTTTAAATAATCGGTTGTATTATATTTTGATAGTTTTATTTTCATTTCTCCATCCCCTTTTTTACTTTTTTAGCTATGATTTTTGCCTGCTTAATATTACTTTGTTGAGTTGATTTATCTCCTCCACAAAGTAAAATAATCAGATTTCTCTTATGGTTAATAAAGTATAATCTATACCCTGGACCATAGTTAATTTTCTTTTCATGGATGTTGCCTCCTAGTGAGCGTAACTTCCCTAATTTATTTTCAAGTAATCGATTGATATGAGTCTGAATAATAGCTCTTGTTCGTTTGTCTTTTAGTTTTTTAAGCCATTTATCAAAAACATCGGTTTTGAGAATCTCCATGTGCCTAATTGTAGTTTGTAAACAACAGATTTTCAACCACTAATTTTTAGATATACAGAAAAATCATGAAAAAAGCTTGATATATCAAAACTATGGGGGGGGGTAGCGTGAGGGACTTTGTTAGAACCTTTTTTGTTTTCTACTCTTTTGGATTGGCAGTAGTTTAGTTTTCTTATATAATCTTATATATATAAAATATAAGAAAGATTACATATGTCTAATGTTATTCTAAACCAGTTGTTTGAAAATATTCCAAACTCTATTTGGCAAAAAATCAGCAAAATTGATGAGTTCAAAGGTCAATGGATTGGCGGAGCTAAGCTTAACCCTCAGGTCTTGGGAAGATTGAAAAAGTCAGTGCTTGTTACTTCCACAGGTGCTTCTACTCGTATAGAAGGAGCCAAGCTTTCTGACAAAGACATTTAAAAGTTATTAAGAGGTATTTCTATTCAGCAGTTTTCTGATCGTGATAAGCAGGAAGTACAAGGTTACTTTGAGCTATTAACCAATGTTTTTGATTCGGCAAATCAACTTAAGTTTTCTGAAAATTTAATCAAACACTTTCATCAAGAGCTTTTGAAATATGTTGATAAGGATCAGGTTCATAGAGGGGAATATAAAAAACAGGAAAATAAAGTTCATATGATTGATAAAGCAGGTCAGTCAGTTGGTATTTTATTTGATACTACTCCAGCATATCTCACATCAAAAGAAATGACTGAATTAGTTGAAAGTACACAGCAAGCGCTAAGTAGTAATCAACATCACTCATTGCTAGTAATTAGCAATTTTATAGTTCAATTCTTGCAAGTCCATCCATTTCAAGGTGGAAATGGCAGATTGTTTAGGATTTTGTCAAACCTTTTACTTTTACAGGCTGGTTATGAATATATGCCATACATATATCACGAAAAAATTATTGAAGATAATAAGCCAGATTATTATTTGGCACTGCGGAATAGTCAAAAGACATTTAAAACTAAGAATCCAAGTATAGTTTCCTGGCTAGAGTTTTTTCTTGATATTGTTTTACAGCAATCTAAACTTGCTATTGATTTACTTAGTATGGAAAACATAGAAAAATTATTATCACCCACTCAATTAAAAATATGGGATTATTTGCAGGAATTTCAAAAAGCAACACCATTGGAGTTATCAGAAAAGCTTAATATTCCCAGACCAACAATCAATCAGGTGGTGGATAAACTATTAGATTTGAAGAAAATTGAGAGATTAGGACAAGGTAGGGCCGTTAGGTACAAGTTGATTTAGTTTTATAAACCAGAACTTTTTTGATTTCTATTCATCTAGCGGAGGATATTGTTCAGGATCTTCTCCATGAGATTCATACAACTTATAGTAATTTCTCGGAATTTTGAGTACTTTTTCTGAATCATCTAAGCATTCAAGAATAAAATGCCAACTGTCGCCATAATCGAATAAAAATAGCATTTTTTTATTTTTTTCAAACAAGTCACTCACAAAGTAAAACTTTTTTACTCCCTTTGCATTGGGCGTGTGTTCTAGATCATCAATATCTGTAAATAATTCATAGATCTCATTTGACTAGTTTGGATTTTTAAGGTTATCATAAAATCCAAAACAATGATCAAAGTAGAAGCCAAATTGTTTAATAACTGTTTCAGCAAACTTGTACAAGGTCATGTTTGCAGGAACTTCAATAATTTTGTAATTTTTCTTATCTCTATCGTTTGTAATTTTGAGCTTAATTAATTGCATAATTTTTTATTTGTTAAAACAGTTTTCACACATAAACGGTTTAGAAACGAAAATATCTTTATAGCTATTCTTTCCTTTTCAGGGGTATTTATCCATTTCCATAGAGTTTCTAATTCCAGTGAAGTTATGTGGCCGTTCATAATTTTTCCTATTTTATAAAATTTTCAATATCTTCCAACTTTAGCAATGTGGTCTGCTTTATTCTCATATGCTGCTACTAAAATATCTACAGCTATTTGTTTTCATTAGGTATCCAAGTCTATAAAAGACATTATGTTTTTTAAGTTGGCTTAGTAAACGTCTTTGATTTTTGTGCAGTTTTTTAGATTTTTCGCTTTTATCAGTTCTCACTTTGCCTATGTAGTAAGTTGTTGAAGCCAGTTTCTTTTTTCCAACTAAAAACTGGTTAAATTTTGTGTCTCCACTATCTCCTTGCATGATGAGGTTCTAACAAAGTCTCGTAAGGGGGTAGTGTAAGGGAGTTTGTTAAAACCCTTTTTGATGCTTACTCAATAATATCTCCACCTAATTTTTTAGCTTCTTTTTGAAAATAATTAATTATTTTTTTTCTATCAAATTTTCCTAAAATAATTGGGTCATCCAGATGCCCATCTACCTCATAAAGTTTTGATGCTAGTTGCAATGGATCTACATGCCAGTCAAATTTCAATTTAGCTTTCATTCGCAATTCTTCGATGTCATAGCCGTATTTTTTTATTAAAAAATATAAATCAAAATAGTCTCTACCTCTAGGTTTTTGTGTGATAGTGAAAAGCTTGTTTGTTGCGATATCAATAGCACTATCAACTGACAACCCATCTTTTATTGAAGGTTTTTCGATTTGTTGAAAGGGATAATGAGTAAACTCAAGTTTTAAAACATAATTATTTTCAAATTTCAAAAAATATAAATTTCTATTAAAACTGCTTTGATAATCAAATTCTTCAAAACCTAGTTTATTTTTTAGGCTTTTTATTGAAATGGTAATTTCTTGAGGGTCAAACTCTTCTTCTTTGAAGAAATCTAGATCTTCTGATTTTCTATGTTGCAGATAGTAGTGTGCCAAGGCTGTGCCGCCAGAAAAATAAAATTCTTTAGCTAAATTTGTTTTGGAAATTAATTCAAGAGCAAGTTTTTGTTGAGGAGTTAGGATGTCTGCCATACTATCTTATTTAAGTAATTCTTTTTTGCAGGATCAATAATAAGATTATTCCAATGCTTTTTAAGTAACTTTAAAGAAAGCTTTTGATTGTTCAGACCAAAATTTATTCTTTGCTCTAGCACAAACTTTTCATATTTTTCAGGATTTTTCTTTAGTCTAGTGGTGTCGGTATTCCAATTGTACATAGCAGTATTATATTGTTTCTGATCAGAAAAATCAAGGAGAAATAATTAAAAAAGCTTGATATATCAAACTATGGGGTAGTGTAAGGGACTTTGTTAGAACCTTTTTTACTCAAATCTCAATGCAAGATGTAATAGGTAGCCTTGCCTTTGCCTAGCATTCTTATTAATTTTAAAGAGATTAGTCTTCTGAAATCTTGATTTCTTGTAGCTTTGGCTCTGTCAGTCAAATTCGCATAATCTTTATCAGTTATGAATCCATGTTTTTTAATAAAATCTAATAATTTGATTTCATGAGGTCTTAATCTTATCTTTGGTGAGCTACTGGTAGATTTGAGTTGGTCGGTTACTCTTATTAGCTCATCAATAATTCCATCAGTAAAATATTCTAACCAATCAGTAAAATCAATATTATTTTTGAGCTCATAATAGTCACCAGTTAGGCCGACTTTGTCAAAGTATTTACTAATGTTTTGATTATAGTAATTTTCGAAACTAAACAATTTAAAGGTGTTGACACCAAGTGTCGCCAAAATAAACTTAGTGATGAGTCTTGTTGTGCGTCCATTGCCGTCAAGAAAAGGGTGAATAATGACAAATTGTTTGTGAAATATTCCAGCTAAAATTAATGGGTCAATAACGTTTTGATTATTATTAATGTAATCCACCAATTGTTTTATTAGATCATTAACTTCTTTCCAATCAGGGGCTAAATATTTTACTTTTCTTAAAGCTGGATCATTTACCACAACTGGTTGTTTTCTAAACTTTCCTATCTCATGAGTTGGCAATAGTTCTTTTGTTACTAAAGTATGAGTATCGAGAACTAGGTTAGTAGTTAGTTTTATTTCGCTTTTATCAGTCAGTTGATGCAAATTCTCTAGTGCCTTATTGTAGTTTAGTACTTCTTTTTCACTATCTCTAATAAAGTCAGGAGTATTTTTCAAGATTTTTTTTACCTCAGTGAGAGGAAGAGGGTTGCCCTCTATCCGAGTTGAGCTATGACTAAACCCATAACAAAATAACCCTCTGACTTGATTTTTAATTGATTTTCCCAACAAAATGGGCAGTTACCAACTTGAAAAAGGAAACTGCCCATGTATGATATTACTCGTTTAATCCCCCAAACACAATTTGATCGATTAATGGAATTGCTACCTGATCCAAAGAGTAAGAAGCGAGGTCGTAAAAGATGTGATAAAGCTTCACTTTTATCTGGTATCTTGCAAGTAATGGTTCTTGGAATACCTTGGTATCAGATCTTTGATTGTGGTTGTTCTTTCATGAGTTGTTATCGTTACTTTAAAGAGCTTCAAAGAAGAGGATTGTTCAAGAAATACTTTTTAAAACTCTCTAAAGTAAAAACAAACGTGATTGAGTGTGCTAGTGACACCAATACCATCAAGAGCTATCGATTTAAGAGTGAAGTTGGTTGGGATGGAAAACATAAAGTAAATGGAACTAAGATTTCACTATTAACTGATATTAACGGACTACCTGCTGATGTGATTATTGAGTCTGCCAAGATCCACGATGGTGTCTTTTGTGACCAACACCTACAAAACACCCGTGGGAGGCGTAAAAGAATCCTTAACTTGGATAAGCTATACACCTCAGCTGATAGGAGGAGAAAGTGTAGACAAAGTGGTATCAAAGTAAATATGGAAACAAAGAAAGGAGACTATACACGCAAAAGAGG
>JBDLIL010000013.1:0-19536 GCA_039714855.1 Patescibacteria group bacterium | reverse complement strand
GCTGCCAATCTAGCTTTGGCTTTTTTGTTGAGTTTTTTCTTTTTCTTGGCTGGAAAGGGATTTCCAGACTTAAATCTCTTTACCAGTGCAGCAACTGTGTCCGTAGGTTGAGCTCCTTGACCAATCCAATAGTTGTATCGCTCAATATTAATTTCCAAGAGTTTGGGGTTTTGAACTGGAGCATAATAACCCAGATTTTCCACGTATTTACCATCTCTTTTATCTCTGGCCTCATTTACCACAATACGATAATGGACTTGATTTCTTTTACCAGTTCTTGTTAGTTTGACTTTAAGCATAGATTCTAAATTATACCTCAAGTTTATTGAGAAACAAGTCGGTTATGAGTGCACAAGCTAACCAGCGTACTTGTATACTTATTAACTGAGACACTTATCTACTTTGTATACTTGCCCAATGCTTCTTTGGCAGCGGCTTGTTGAGCTTCTTGCTTACTTTTTCCCGCCCCTTTGCCCTTTGAGTTTTCGCTTATCATCACTTCAACAGTGAATTCTTTATCGTGATCGGGTCCAGTTTCGCTAATTACTCTGTATGTTGGGGTATCAAAACCCTTGGCTTGGACAATTTCTTGCAATAAACTTTTATTGTCTTGATATAGTTTCTCTCTCCTTATTCTGGGAAATTCTATGAAAAGATTCTCTTCCAAAAATCTTTCTACTTGCTCAAGGCCTTGATCTAAATAAAGAGCACCTATCAAAGCTTCAAAGCTATCAGCCAAAAGACCAATGTTTTCTCTGCCTCCAGTAGCTTCTTCACCCTTACTCATGAAAAGTTTTTTTCCAAGTCCCAGTCTTGCCGAGACAGTTGCAAGTGTAGTTGTTTTAACCAGCGAACTTCTGTAGGCAGTCAGAACACCTTCTGGTTCTTTGGGAAAGTTGAAGTATAAGTACTTGGTGGTGATTAGTTCCAGTACAGCATCACCTAAAAACTCAAGTCTCTCATTAGATTCTTTTGAGTTAGAAACTTTTTCATTGAGGGCACTCCTATGCGTAAGTGCTGTATCTAGTAAATCTTGATTTATAAAATTTGGAAATTTGCTCATAAATCTATTTCGTCTTTTACAAGTTCTGTCAAATAAGAAACTACTTGGTTTTCAGATTCTTCATCCAAGAATAGATTCATGTCTAATTTAATATCAAACTCATCATTTATTCTGGCCACAATCCTTTTGAAAATACCATTATTCTCGTCCTCTAGATCTATTGAGAGATCATCTACGAAGTGTGAATCAGGAGAAATCTCATCTTCTTCGTGATTTGTTTCTAGGGCGACAATTTCGCGAACTTGATTGAATATTTCTGTACTATTTGTCATTTTTATATAAATAATTGACTAAGTGCTCCGTTTACAAATTTAGCTGAATTTTCAGATCCAAATTTTTTTGCTAGCTCGACAGCTTCATTAATTAAGACTTTTTTAGGAGTCTTTTTGTGCTCTGATTCAAAAACTATTAATCTCAAAATAGCTAGATCAACTTTGTTTATTTCAACCAAGGGTCTCTCTGGTGCTATTTTCGCAATAGTAAGATCTATATCTTTTATCTGATCAACTATTTCAGATATCTTCGGATTCACTTTTTCTTCATTGCGGAAACTATGAGCAAAAAGCAAGTTCATTATTTGAATTCGCTTTTTGTGTCTAGGATCAACAGCAGTAGGTGTTTTGTCAGTTTGAGACACAATTAACTATAAGAGAAAACACCCTTAATTCTCAAGCTTCAATCCGATAGCTCGAAATATTTGAGCAACCAGGCTTTTTTTGTGCTTAGCTACTTTAGAATGTTTCAAGTTTTTCTTGAGTTTGGGAGTGTTGCCTTTACGGCGTTTGGCTCTCTCTACTCTAGTGACTTTATTTTTTGGGACAGCACCCATGGACACCTCCGGTGTAAATTATAAATTATAAATTTCAAATTCAAAACATTATGAATAGAAAGAGTAATAGTATCAAGCTTTAATCTGATTTCAAGAGGGAAATAAAATTATTCGTTAATTGGCAGCAAGAGCTTTATTTTCTTTTTGACTGCCAAACTCAAAGAAATAATTCCATTCTAGTTCTTTTTTTTCTATTTTTTCAAAAACTTGTCTAGCTTTGGCAATTAATTCCAAGTTTGCCCAATTAGCAAATCTTAGTTGATCAAATCCAGACTGATCTGTACCAAATATATTGCCAGCTCCTCTTCTTCGCAAATCTTTTTCGGCCAATTTCATGCCATTATTTTCTCTCGCGAATTCTTTAAGGCGTTTGCTAAGTTTTATGTCGTTTTGAGATACGTTATGGCGTGTCTTTACAGGTGATGATGGAATTAGCATGCAAAAACTATCTTGTCCTGCTCGGCCGACACGGCCTCGCAGCTGATGCAGACTAGCCAAGCCAAATCGTTGGGCGCTTTCTATTACCACTATGTCAGCATTGGGCAGATCTAGCCCTACTTCTATTACTGGAGTGGTAACTAAGATATCTATTTTTTGCTCAAACAATTTTTTAGAAACTCTTTCTTTTTCTTTGCTACTTAGTTTTCCATGTAAGAGAGCGACAGAGACGTTGCGTTGCAACGCCTTTACTTTGCTGGCAATTTCTTTATAGGTTTTAGTAGCGCTAGTGATATGTTCAAAGCCAGGAATTTTGCTTTCTGTAATAAATGGGCAGACAATGATTGCCAGTTTTCTTGCCTCACCCTTCGCGTCCTCGCTAGACTCGGACTCGAGTCCCTCTCCAATAAATGGAGAGGGTTTATCAGAAAGCTGCTTTAGCAGCCATTGATAGGCGTCCTTTCTCTTTTTCTGCGGTACAAGCCACGTTTTCACAGGTTTTCTTCCCGGTGGCATTTCGTCAATTACACTCAATCTTAAGTGAGAAAATATAGTAAGCATTAGAGATCTGGGTATCGGCGTAGCAGACATGGTCAAAACATGAGGCTGTATTCGATTTTGTAGAGGCACGCCATGGCGTGCCTCATTTTTCACAAACCCAGATCGCTGAGAAACGCCAAATCTGTGTTGTTCGTCATATATTATCAGTGCTGGTTTTATTTTATCTAGTTTGTTTATCAGGGCGTGGGTGCCAATATGTAGAGACGCAAAATCTTGCGTTCCTACATAATCGGTGTTTGTTTTGCCAGTTAACAGCTTGATTTTTAATTCAGGAAAAAGTTTTTTAAAAGTTTCTACATGTTGTTCTGCTAATATTTGTGTGGGTGCTATTAGGCAAGCACTATGACCACTCTTGATAATATGATGGCAGGCTATGCCAGCTACCACGGTTTTACCAGAGCCTACATCCCCTATTAACAATCTATTCATGGGGGTAGTTTTTTGAATATCACTTAATATTTCCTGAGTGGATTTTTTTTGAGTGGTAGTGAGAGTGAATGGTATTGAATCTGGAATAATGCCTGCAGAGACGTTGCATTGCAACGTCTGTACTGCCGCGGCATTATCTTGTTTTTGCCACTCCGTTTTAATTTTACTTGAGTGTTTAATTAAGCTTAGCAGTTCTTCTAGTGCTAGTCTTTCACGGGCTTGAATCACTAAATCCTTATCGTCAGGAAAATGCAGTTGAGTAAGAGTAGTTTGCATGTTCGGGGTGTTTTGATTGACATCCAAATTATCAACTATTTGCTTTAATATTTTTCTCAAAACTCCTTGCTTAATATTTTCTAAACTAGAATAAATGGGAACTAGTCTGCCGGTGTGGATATTATCTCCCTTAATTTCTTCGGTTATCGGCTGCATCATTACGCCTTTGTCATTTATTTTGCCACTAAAAATATACTTTTTGTCTTTTCCTAGTTTTTTTATTATCCAGGGATTGTTAAACCACATGAGTTTGAGCTTGCCAGTTTCATCTTGAACAGTTGCCGATTGCATGGAACGCCTAGCTCTATAGAAATTATTTGTTGAATTGACTTTGGCTTTAACAGTTTTAAACTCTTTAGAATTTTTAGGAGAATTATTTTCTTGTATTTGTTTGATGGTAAAAATTTGCGATCTATCTTCATATCGCAGAGGCAAAAATAAAAGCAAATCTTTAACAGAAAAAATATTCTTTAGTGCGAATTTTTCAGCTAGTGCTGGGCCGATACCAGTCACAGATTGCAGTGGCGTGGAAAGAGAATACATTAGACTTAAGTATAAGTCTTAAATCAAATAAATTAATAGGCTGCTGGCAGTGCTAATAAGTAGGCCTAGTATTGCAACTATGGCGAAGCCTTGGGTTAATTTTGTGCGTTGTTTTTTAGTCATAACCACTTTGTCATCCTGCCCGCCCGCCTCTGGAGGGGCGAAGGCCGGGATCCATAGCTATTTTTTATACTTTACTCTAAAAAAATTTCTCTTTCCTACTTTAAAAATTTGCTCTTTATCAATTTTAATTATTTGATTCTGGTCCATAATTCTAATTTCTTGAGGCATGAGCTGCACTGCACCCTGCTCAACTAATCTTCTCAAATTTGACTTACTTTCCCATGGCATGCATACGCTTAAGATGCCAAGTATTTTATTTATTGCCGGTTCCAATAAAAATGTGGAAATATCTTTGGGTGTTTTTTTCTTTTGCGTAGTTACTTCAAAATGAATTTGTGCTTCTGTTGCATGTTGTTTATCGTGATACATCTTAGTAATTTCAAAAGCTAACTGCTTTTTAAAATCCATAGGATTCTCTCCATTGCTCATAGCTTTTTTCATCTCTGCTATCTTGCTTAAATCAATATCTGTTAATAATTCAAAATAAGAAATTATCTGATCATCACTAATGCTCATGAGCTTGCCATACATGTCATTGGGATCATCAGTAAGAGCCACATAGTTGTTAAAACTTTTACTCATTTTTCTACCATCAGTGCCATTAATAATTGGTGTAGTCAGTACCCACTTTTCTTTATTATTATAAGCTTTTTGCAGTGTGCGCCCCATCATCATATTAAAGGTTTGATCGGTGCCGCCTATCTCTAAATCTACATCCATGACAGTACTGTCGTAACCTTGGATAAGTGGGTAAATAATTTCATGGCCATGAATGGGCTTGCCAGCCTTTAGGCGCTCTCGGAACATGTCACGCTCTAGTAATTGTTGTACGGTAGTTTTGGCCAGTAGTTTAATAATGTCAGCGTAATTTAATTTATCTAGCCAGTCGCCGTTGCGCAGCACCTTAATCTTATTAAAGTTTAAAATTTTGCTAGCTTGCTTTTGCCAATCTTTAAAATTTTTTTCTATCTCTTCGTTACTTAGTACGGGTCTACTAGCATCTTTGCCAGTGGGATCACCAATGCGCACAGTGCCATTACCAATCAAGAGAATTGCTTCATGCCCTGCATCAGCAAAAGCTTGCAGTTTGCGCAAAGCAATACTATGGCCTAGGGTTAGAAAAGCGCCAGACGGATCAATGCCAAAATAGACTCTAATTTTTTTCTTACTCATCAGCTCATTAAGTGAATCGGCTGAAGGCAAGACTTCTGATACCGCGCGTGTTAGTAAAGAATTTTGTTTTGACATATTTTTTCTTGATTTTTATCAATTAATTTGCTACAATGAATCCATCACGATGGGAGGACTACCAAAGGTTAAATACCGCGGGAATGCCTCCTGTTTTTTTTGGCTACTTTATCTTTAAAGTTATTAATATTCACAATGTATTTACCAAATTTTCTCAATAAAGTTGAGAATTTTTTGTTAGGAACAATAATCTTTTTTAGTTTTTCTTTATTATCGAGGTGTTCAACGAGACAATGGAAGTCTCCGTCTCCAGTAACCAAAATTGATTTGTCATAATTACTCCACTCAATCATAGAGTGTAAGACTAATTCCGCATCTACATTTCCTTTGATTCTCACTTGTTTGCCTTTTTTATAAACCAGTGTTGGCTTGAGAATGACAATGTAGCCTACTTTTTGCAGCCAAGCGTATAGTGACTCATTACCGGGCACATTTCCAATAAATAAAAGTGCTTTTTCAACACCATATTTTTCGCTCAATAAAACACGAAATCTTTTAAAATCCAGTTTCCAGCCTTGGCTTTTGACACCAAGATTTAGGTTTTGGCTGTCGATAAAAGCGTAAGTAGTTTGTTTTTTATTAGTTTTTGGCACAAGTTTATTGTATCGCAACTTTACGTTACTGCTTTATTTAAAATAATTTGTAACTTTTCTGAGAGCTTCATGAATTTTAGTGGTTCAAAGAGCTGATCATGCAATCTAGTTATGTGACTTAGATGTCTAGTGCCTGCTGTAAAAACAGGCTTAGAGCAACTTTGTCTAAACTCACTTAGTTTAGAAACTATATCTTCTTGTGGGTCTATTAAAATTCTTTTCTCTCCTTTCACAGAAATGTATGGAGAAACTCTAGGTCTATTTTCATCAAAGGTCCTACCGGGCTTTAAATGAATAAAAGATACTTGAGCTTGCATCTCTTGAATTTTATTATCAAAAAATCTTTCGTCATGACCTTCGCTAGATATTTGCTTATTCATAGACCAGCCAAGCTTCAATCCTACAGAATGAAACTTTTCCAACCACAAGACGTCGGCAATTTCATGTTTTAAGTATTGGTTTTCTATAATTATGAGTTTTTGAAAATTTTCCACTAAAAAACCCCGCTTAGCGGGGTGAAAAGTATAAGTTTTTTATTACAATTACAAATCAGCCCGCGTTGCGAGATAGCTTTTGTAATAATAGTAATTGGTGGAAAACAACTTCATAAGCATATTATATCTCAATAAATCTGTCCCCGATAAGCAATTTTTCTAACAAAAATTACACCTCTTTCTTTTTCAAAAATGAGGCGAACATTTCCAATTCTAATTCTATAAGAATTTCTTAAATTTGTTAGTTTTTTAATTTTATGTTCTTGATTTTGGAAATTATTAGAAAGATCTTCTAATGCTTTTCTAGTTTTTTTTCTGTCTATTGTGTGTAAGGCTTTAATCTGCTTCTTAACCTTGGGATGTAAAATAACTCTAGGGCTATTCATCAAAAGCCTCTTCTATTGTTAGCCATTTAACCTTGCTTTTATCTTCTTTTTCCCACTCTTGGGCTTCTTGTGAATCTAGCTGATCTTGGTAGGCATCCAATAGCTTTTGGTATTGTTCCAATCCAAGCAAAACAGCCTTGGGTTTGGAATGATACATGAGATAGGTGGGACCAGAAGACGTACTGGCTTGATTTAATAAGTTGACAGCATCAAGACGCATGTCTGAAATAGTTTTGACATTACTTTGTGTTAACATGTTATTTTTATAACATTTTTATGATAAATATGCAACAGTATGTAGGAAAACTAGGTTTCTAGTACAATAAGCTTTATGTCTGAAATTCCAGAACTAAAATCCGAGGAACTTGATGAGAAAGTAGAAGAAGAATTCTTACCTAAAGATAGTGCTGAGTTAGATTTAAACTTAAGACCTCATAAAAGCCATTTGGAATTATTAGTAAATAAAATCAGATCATTTCTAGAGAAGCACAAGACTGTTAAAATAAAAAATATGGAAATTAATTTAACTGCTATCTGGGAAAGTATTACTACCCCATTTGTTTTTTTATTTGGCTTGTTGGCAGGCAAAAGAAAAGCCCGTTCTAGAAGAAGAAAAAAATTTGATCCTAAGGCCAATCTTAAAAAAGCTCAATTAATGCGTTTGGGGGCACTAGGCTCATTAGGTTTGGTCGTTTTCGGAATGATAAGCTTTTTTATTCTTTTCGCTTGGTATTCCAGAGATTTGCCACAAATAGGTGAAATCGAACTGAAGGAAGATGCTAACACCAAGATTTATGATAGAAATGCTGAACTAATTCAAGATCTTTTTTCTGATCAAAGGCGCGAATATGTTTCCCTTGATAAGATTTCAAAAGAAATGCAGCAGGCTATGGTTTCAGCTGAAGATAAAAACTTTTACGATAACAAAATAGCTGTGGTATTTGATTTAACAACCCCTTTTAAAATTGTAAAAGGCTTGTTTACTCACGGCAAAATTATTGGTACCTCTGGTTTGACTCAGCAATTAGTAAAGAATAAATTACTTAGCTCTGAAAGAAGTATTTCTAGAAAAATTAAAGAGAACTTTTTAGCTATTAGGACTGAACAAAAGTATAGTAAGGATGAGATCTTAGAAATGTATCTGAATGAAGTGCCTTTTGGAGGAACGTCTTGGGGGGTAGAATCAGCAGCACAAGTTTATTTTGATAAGCATGCCTCAGAATTAAATTTGGTTGAGTCAGCGATTTTGGCTGGTTTACCTCAAAGACCTAGTGCCTATTCCCCCTTTGCCGCCAGAACCAGCGAAGATGGTGAGCTTTTGTGGAAAATTAGAGCCACTTATGTTTTGGCCAGGATGAAGGAAGATAAAAAAATCACTAACCTTGAGTATGAGTCTGCTATATCAGATCTGGAAACTGTTGGCTTTGCAAAAAAGGAAATATCCGTCAGGGCACCTCATTTTACTTTCTATGTTAGAGATCAACTAGAAGAGATGTTGGGTGTAGAGGTGGTTGAAGCTGGAGGTTTTCAGGTAACTACGACACTGGATTTAGAATTGCAAGAAGAAGCTCAAAAAATTGTGACTGATGAAAGAGGAGATGTTAAAGATTTGGATATTAGTAATGGGGCCGCTTTGATAATGGAACCTAGTACTGGTGAAATACTTGGCATGGTAGGTAGCGCTGATTACTTTGATGATGAAATAGGTGGGCAATTTAATGTGGCGGTAGATGCTTTAAGACAACCTGGCTCTTCCATAAAGCCTGTGACTTATTTGGGACTAATTCAAAGGGGTTATACGCCTGCTTTTGTCTTCAGCGATGTAGAAACGACATTTACACCCAACGAAACGGCAGAAAACCCCTACACTCCTCAAAACTATAATGGAAAGTTTAATGGACCTGTGAGCTTGCGTCAGTCTTTGGGTAGTTCTTTAAACGTTTCTGCTGTTAAGGCTTTGGCCTATTTGGGTATCGATAACTTTTTGAATTTAGCTTACGACATGGGTTTTGAGACTCTCGCTCCAACAGAAGAAAATTTCAAACGCTTTGGTTTAGCCCTGACTTTGGGTGGTGGTGAGGTTCACTTGATAGATACAGTATCAGCTTATAGTGTGTTTGCTAATGGAGGCAGAAGAATAGACCCCGTATCCATTCTGAAAGTTGAGGGTAAAAATGGCAAGGTTTTATATGAACACAAAAGTGTGGAAGGCAAGAGAGTCATTAATGAAGAAGAATCATTTTTAATGAACCATATTTTGTCAGATGACAGTGCCAGATTACTTGCTTTTGGAGCTCACTCCATGTTGGATACTGGCAGATCCATAGCTGTTAAAACTGGTACTACCAATGATCAGCGAGACAACTGGACCATCGGTTGGAGTCAAAATTTTATTGTTGGTACTTGGGTAGGAAATAATGACAACAGCCCCATGAAGCGAGTGGCTTCTGGTGTGACTGGAGCCTCCCCTATTTGGCGCAAAATTGTTAACATTATGATTAAGCAGGGTTATAAAGTTCCAGATTGGGAAATTCCCGAGGCTGTAGAGCAAATAGAACTGGATAAAATTTCTGGATATCCGTCTCACGATGGTTTTGAAGTAAAAACTGAGTATATTATCAGGGGTACTTTGCCCAAACTACCTGACCCAATTCACAGCAAATTAAAACTTTGTAGAGGTGAAAACAAGTTGGCTACCGATGCAAGGATAGCTGGGGGTGATTACGATGAGAAAGAATTTGTAAGTTTGCATGAGGATGATCCTGTTAGTCTGGATGGTAAAAATAGATGGCAAGAAGCTATAAATGCTTGGATTGATGCTCAAGAAGATTCCAAATACAAAATTCCCACAGAATACTGTGGAGAAAATACCGAAATATATGTCAAGCTAGATAGGCCGGAAAATGAGAAAAAATATGATACTGAGGATATCGAAATAAAAATAAGATCTGATAGTGGAGAAGGAATTGAGAAAGTTGAGCTTTATGTAAATGGCAGTTTAAAAGAAACTATCAATAATCGAAATTATGATGGCAAAATTCATTTGAGTCGTGGGCGCTATGAATTATATGCAAAGGCTTATTCTAGATCTGGTAAACAGCAAGAAAGCAACAAGGTTAGAATTGGTACGGGTGGTGAAGATTGGAAAGAGCCTGAGCCCACTCCTACTCCCACTGCTGAGCCTACTCCCACACCCACACCCGAAGCTACTCCTGCTCCCACTGCTGAGCCTACGGTAGAACCTACTCCTGAGAGCTAAAGGCAAATAGAATAGCTAATAGTAGCAAGCCTGTTTGATTTGTAAGCAGATAGTGATCTAGAGCTGCAATGGGAAGAAGAATAGTTAGATATTGGATACCTGCCTGCCGGCAGGCGAGGTCAGATATTGGATATTGGTTTCTTTGCCTGAGTAAGTAAATTGCTGAAATAATTATTACTAATCCTAATAAGCCTGTTTCGCTTAAGATTAATAGCCCGGAATGGTGAACTGGTTGAATGAATCTAGTACTTTCTCTACTTAATGAATACTCTTCTACTCTAGCAGTAAAGTTATTTAATCCTACCCCCAGCATAAAATTATTTCGAAACACATTTATAGCACTTTGATTAAGTGAAGCACGGCGAGTTAAAGATTTGCTTTGCGGGTATTTAAGAGCTAGTTGATTAATTAGTAGTGGCGTTATAAACACAGTTGTTAGAAATATCAGCATCATCATTCTAAGTTTAATTTTGGGTTTTGTAGTCATGATAAACATACCTATGCCTAGTGCCATCCATGCCGATACAGATTGTGTCAGCCAAAGTGCATAAAGACTGGGGGCAAAGAATAAAAAGTAAAGAATAAAATACTTTCTAGATTTAAATATTAATTTGCTAGTAACTAGCATATAAATTACTAAAAATCCGGCCAAGATATTTGGATGGGCAGTGCTGCCATAGGGTAGAATTTTTTCTATCCCATTAAATACTCCTTTGGCCAAGCCAATATAATTATTTAAATTAGTTTCTCCCAAAAATAAATAATTTGAAAAACTAATTTGCTTATGAAATTGATAAATTGCCAGTAAAGATTGGAATAATAAGCTAACGAGTAAAGCCAAAATTACAAATCCAGAATCAAAAATTTTTCTATGTTTAGTCAGAAATAAAGCTAAGCATCCTATTTCGGCTAATTTAAATAAATACCAGAGCGATGCTAAGGGTTTTGCAGTTAGAAATTGGTAACTAAGAAAAACGAAGACTAAAGAAAGAAGAATAAAGCTTTTGATTTTTAATTTTGGGTTTTTAATTCTGGATTTTAGTATTTGGAAAAACCATAGGCTTAGGATTATTAGTATTGGAATATCTGACAAATATAATTTAGGAATTAAATAATCTATTTGTAGACCATTAACATAGGCGCTGCTTTCAAAAAATTTATAAAATAAGTTGCTGGGGACTAGAAAAATTATTGCCGCTAGTAGCAATTGATAGCTGATAAAAAGTTTTGATTTGTGAATCATGATTCATAAATCATACATCATAACTCGCCCACAAGTTTGGCTCCAAATTTTTCTTCTACTTCTTTAACAATTTTCTTCCTAATGGGTGTTATATTTTCACTAGAAATATTGCTATCTGGATTATGATAATAAATCGTCAGAGTGTGATTGCTCTTGTATGTGTCACCACTTAGCATAACGCCTTTAATTAATTTGCTTAGTGATTTGACTGTGTCGATAACTTCACCAATTTTAATTTTATTTGCAAATGAGAAAGTTAGGTCCTCGTTAATAATGGCAGTTTTGGGAATGGGCACGTAATTTGGGTGAGTTTTAGCTACTTTAATTAACTGAAGTATTGGGATGTCTATCCCAACTAAGTTGTTGGCTAAAATACTTATTTTACCAACTAATTCTTTGCCAGCATAAATACTGGCCTGTATATTGCTGATTTGTTTAAAATCCAAATTATTTAAATAAAATTTGTCAAATAATGTTTCTAGATCACCTTTTGCTTTTCTATAATTATTATTAGAAACTAAAGTCAAATGCATTTTTTCAATAGGAATATTATTTTTTTGCTTAATATAAATATTGGCGATTTCAAAGACAGATAAGTTTTTTTTCAGTGGGTTGTTTTCGACAAATTCTTCTAGTGAGGGAATAAGTGATTGGCGCAGATAGATCCTATCTTCAGATAAGGGATTTTGAAGCTTCAAATGACTTTTTAAAGAAAATCCAGATTTTATTGCCAACTCTTCGCTGACCATAGAATAAGTATAGATTTCTTGCCAACCAATGTTGCTCAAAAATCTTTTAATCTTGTTTTCTAAATTAAAATTGACGCTGCTTTGTTTGATAAGTGGGATGCTGCCCGGCATAATTACACTGGGTAAATTATGATATCCGTAGATTCTGGCTATTTCTTCGATAATATCTGCAGGAATTTTTAGATCTGGCCTGAAAGTGGGAGGACTCACCTCTAATTCATAATCTGTGGTTAATAGATGGGGGTTTTTATTTTTTATTTTTACGCTACAACCCAGTTGTTCTAATATCTCTTCTATTCGGCCCAAAGCAATTTGATTTTTCTTTGCTTTGCCACTATTAACAATTTTTATGCCAAGGTAATTTTCTATTTTAGAACGCTTGATTTTAACAGGTTTTATTTTTATTTTTCCGGAGAAATCATCATAAATTTTGCTAGCTTGTTTGGCATTACAAAGATCTTGATACAATTTAATTCCCAATTTTAAATTATCGTCCATGAGATGGGGATCAAGGTTTTTTTCCATTAGTTGTGCTGCGGTTGTGCGGATAGCATGAGTCATGCTGGCGAAACGAACTTTTTCAGGATTAATGGATTCTTGCAGCAGCAAGATGTTTTTAGTACTTTGATCTACTGAAGTATTAGCTGTACCTTTGATGGATGGTAAATCTATTATTTCGCCCTTGCCATTTTTGAAGACTACTTCCCCACCTACTGTTTCAAACTTTTCACCGTCTAAAGTGATAAATTTTTCACCCTTATTAGCTTCTACTATGTGAATTTCTCCACCTTTATTCATCAGTTTGTCATAGTCAAAAGCATGACATGGGTGACCAATTTCATGAGTTACATAATTAGTAATATCTATGGCAGCATCATGAACATTCATGTCAATTTGTTCTAATCTGTTTGCCATCCATTTCGGTGTAGCTTTGCGTTCGATATTACTTAGTATTACACACATAGTGCGGGTGTTGAGCTTGGGGTTATTAATGATTTTAGGTAGTGGCAGAGATGTAGAATTGGTCGCAGTTGCTTTTAGAGACGTTGCATGCAACGTCTTTATTAATTTGGCCTTGTGTCCAAACTGCTTAAGTATTACTGCAGCTTCTCTAGCAATACCGCGCACACTCATAGAATCGACCCTATTAGTAGTTACTTCTATGTCATAGACACTGTCTCCTCCGCGCTCATAAATGCGTTCCACTGATGGCCCACAAAGTGAAAGCGCACGCTGCATTTCTTTAGGACCAACTTTGGCATCTAAGTGTTCTAGCAGCCAGCTGTGAGGAATAAGTATGTTCATCTAAAATTGCTCCAAAAATCGTATATCACTGCCATAAATTAGTCTAATATCATCGATGTTTAATCCTTCTTTGAGAGTGTAAGTTCTTTCTATTCCCCAGCCAAATGCGAAACCGGTATATTCTTCTGGATCTATGCCACCAGCTTTTAATACATTGGGGTGCACCATGCCAGCTCCGCCCACTTCATGCCAGCCGGATTTGCAAAATTTGCATTTTTGTTTAGACGCAGCATGCGGCGTCTCTACTAATCCAGTGCCACTACAAATATGGCAACTAAAATCGACCTCGAAACTAGGCTCGGTAAATTGAAAGTGAAATGGTCTGATTCGGCTTTTGGTGCTGGGGCCATAAAACTCTTGAGCAAAGTGATCCAAAGTACCCTTTAGATGTTGGATATTAATGTCTCTATCTACTACTAGACCTTCAAATTGATGAAACATTTGGGTATGGGTAGCATCTTGTTGACGCCTATAACATCTAGCAATATTAATCATTCTTATGGGTGGCCTACTTTTTAATCTTTCCATTTCTCTTACTTGTCCATTAGAGGTGTGGGGTGTCAAAACTACTTTGCCGCCAACTTTGTTGGGATGTCTTTTGCGAGGGTTATTGGCGTCATATTTTATGTCTTTGGTAGTATCGGGAATATCAACAAAGAAAGTTTCCCATTCGTCGCGGGCTGGATGACTAGGAGGCATATTAAGTGATTCAAAAGCGTACCAGTCCCAATCTACTTCTGGATATCTTACTCTGGTAAAACCAATACGCTCAAAAATCTGTGTGATCTCTTCCATGGCCTGAGAGATGGGATGCATGTGGCCGACACTTGGCTTTTCGCCAGGAATGGTAAGATCTATGTGCTTGTTGTCTTTCTGAGACGCAAGATTTTGCGTCTTTACTTGAGATTCAATCTCTTGCTTGAGGTGATTAAGCAGTTTACCCGCTTCTCCCCTATCTTCAGCATCAATATTCTTGATCTCTTTGGCAAGTTTATTAAACTCACCTTTTTTACCTAGATATCTAGTTTTGATATTAGAAATTTTGACAGCAGAACCCAAGTCTTTTTTAAGATTAGTTGCGATCTCTTGGATTTTGGTTTTTAGGTTTTCTAAAGTCATGTTATTTATTCTAACAGTTTTTTTGCTTTTAAATAAAAACAGCCCCTCTTTGGGGCTGGCGTTGCAAATAGCTAACAAGCCCCTTTAAATTAGGTGGCTAAAGAAAAAAGTGCTAGCTGTAATACTTGTATTTAACACAAACAGCATTGTAACGAAAAGATTATTAAAGTCAAATATTATCAAATTAATACTTGCATATACCTATTTGCTATGTAGAATAAAAAGCCTAATGTCACAGCATCGCAATATTACAAGCTTTTATTTTAACTTTCTTTTTAGAGAAAGAGCTTGTAGTTGTGATTAAGATTTAAACAAAAAATAAAAAACAAATACAGGCTCTTAGAAATAAGAGTCTTTTTTTATTTCAGACCCTAAATTTTAATCCGCAGCTGGCGGAAAAGAAAATTTAGCCGGTATGAAAAATCCCGCCAAAGGCGGGATAAAAGACAGGCAGTAGTAATTATTAAAAATACTTTTTCTCTAAAACGAGAAAGAAAGGAATCTATGGCAAGAAAAACAGGAGAAATGCCAGGTCCACCAAATGGTTCTCCCGCATGGATGCAGTTACAAAAACCTAAGAAGATTTTTGATTATAGTTTAAAGCCGGCTACTGAGGTTTATACTCAGGCAAAATCTTTCAGACTTGAAGAAGATAGGAATGCTGTAATAGCGCAGGCATTGCAAGCTCAGAGATAGTCTTTAATTCCGCCCCTTCGGGGGCGGTTTTGTTTTGGAAAAATTTACTTTATAGCTTCTTTGACAACTTCTCTAAAAGTTTCGTTATCATTCACAGCCAGCTCAGCTAAGATCTTGCGATCTAATTGAATATTGGCTTTTTTAAGCTTGTTAATAAAAATGGAGTATTTTAGTTTCTCATCTATCTGTCTAACGGCAGCATTGATCCTCATGATCCAAAGCTTGCGCATGTCGCGTTTTCTTAGCTTTCTACCAATATAGGCATATTGGCCAGCGTGCAGCACAGCTTCTTGAGCGCGTTTAAAAAGTCTTCTATTGGTTCCCCTGAAGCCTTTGGCTAACTTGAGGACTTTTTTATGACGTTTTCTTCTAATGGTTCCGGTTCTTGTTCGTGGCATATTAATTAAATATTAGATAATAGATATTGGATATTAGTTAGGCAATAGCGAGCATGCGTTTGATTTTCTTGGCCCATTTGCCTTTTACTTCTACTGGGATTCTATATTTACGAATGGCCTTTTTGCTTTTTTTGCGCCTAAGGTGCCTCATGTTTTGGCTGCGTCTCATGACTTTGCCAGTGGCTGTCACTTTGAAGCGTTTGACCACACCTTTTCTAGTTTTTTGTTTGATTTTTTTCATTTTTTCTTAATTGGCATTAGTTGGGCCATCATTTTCATGCCCATTACTTTTGTCGGTATTTCTATTTCTGCGATTTCTTCAGTTGCATCGAAGACTTTTTGCATCATTTCGAAACCAAATTCCTTTTTGGTAATTTGTCTGCCTCTAAATTGCAATTGCAATCTTACTTTGTGTCCTTTTTCCAAAAAGGTTGTCACTTTTTTAAGTCTAGATTCGAAATCATTTTCAGCCATAAAGGGCTTGAGCCTAATTTCTTTGAGCTCTTGAGCTTTAGCAGCCTTTCGGCTTTTGCTAAGCTTTTGCTTCATCTGGTATTTGTGTTTGGCTAAGTCGATGATTTTCACCACTGGTGGTTGAGCTTTCTCGGTTACCAGTACCAGATCTTTACCTGCATCTTGAGCTTTGAAATAAGCATCTCTAGAGTCCATTAAACCCAGCATTTCACCTGTATCAGATAAAACTCTTACCTCTGGATAACGGATCTGACTATTTACCTTAACTCGAATTCTTGGCTGTCTTTTTTTGCTTATTTTTCTTCTCATCAAGACGAGTATTATAACACAACTAACAATAGTTCACACTGAGCTTGTCGAAGTGTGAGCTCGAGAGGATTCGAACCTCTGACCTCTTCGATGTCAACGAAGCGCTCTAACCAACTGAGCTACGAGCTCGAGTCACAACTAGAGCGATATTATACCTCAGGGTTTTAGATTTTGATAATTGGGTAAAATTTTACCTATCCCCCACTATAAACAGTAGAATTCTCATGATGCATCATTTTCTGCACCATGTCGGTTTTTTCATGCCCAGCACCGCTGACTTCCAGGCCTTTACCAGTCTTCTTACGCTTCTTTTTCTTCTTGCCATTCAATTGAGTGGCCCAGGTACCAGCACTTTTTATTTGTTGTCTTAATAATCTAATCCAAGCTCTTAGTTTTTGGAAAAAAGTAATATAGTATTTACCATCTTGTCCAGGGCTAACAACCTCTGTCATCAGGGTAATATCAACATCTCTTTGAAACTTAGCTACATCTATAGCCAGCATCTTGAGTTCTTGCCTAACTTTATCAATCTCTTCTTTAACCCTTTTTTCTCTGGCATTGAAAAGTTCAGTGCTGTCTATGGGGTTAATTTCCTTATGTCTTTGTCTTTTTAAGCGATCTTTTTTAGCTTGCTCTTCAAGTCTCTTTTGCTGAGTTTCCAAAGCATTCTGATTATTAGTTTCTGGTATATTTCCACCAGTTTTAGCCAGGGCATCAGCAAAAGGGTTGCTGGCAGATTTATCCTTATTGCCCCCTGTAAATGCTCCGCGCTCTGTTTCAGCCAAAGCACGAGCAAAGGGGTTGCCCTTGGGCCCTTTCTTATTTGCTTTGGTGTTGCTAAATACGTTTTGTTTCATTACTGATTTTTATACTACAATTTTGTGTTTTTGACACTCGTAAACTACCAATTATTATAGGCTATATTAGCCAAGAAATCAATTCTAAAATTGCTTGGAAAGATTGTACAAGTTTTGGCCAAAAAAGCTAGATGATTTTTACACACACAATGCGTATGAAAGATTCACAGGTTTTTTAGAGTGAAAGTAAGAAATCTATAGTTTTTTTACGAATCAAGTTTTGCTTGAGTCTAACCTGGTAGTATTCATTACTTTCATAAGCTTTTTTCATGGCTTCGTCTTTAATTTTAGCGATTTCAGTTGTTATCTCCTTGGCATCAGCTGTGATTTTTTCCAGTTCTGAAATAGCATTAATGGTAAATTCAAGTTGTAGGCTGGCCAGGGCTTCTGCTTGAATCTGAGAGGCAAATTCTTCAAATTTTATTTTTCTCTGTGCCAAGTAATCCTCAATGCTCATCTTCATGCGTTTGAGTTGCTCTGCTACATTTTGAAGTTTATAGTTTGTTTCTTCTCTCACCAAAAGTTCTTGAATTTCTGGTTTGATTTCTTCTATTAATTCTCTAAAAATAATTCTGATAGTGATATCTTCTTTTTGTTCTTTGCTGAGTTTAGGTTTTTTAGACTTAGCTCGTCCGCCTTGTGCGGATATTTTCTTTATTTCTGTTTCAGCTAACTTTCTAGCCTTTTTTATAATAGCTTTGTATTTGCTTACTTTAATTTTTGGTTTTTGAGCAAAACTAACTTTTACTTTCCATTTCTCCCCCATTTTGGTAGATATTGGAGAAACTTCTGGTCTACTCACTGGTGTGTATTTATCTTTTAATTTCTCGAATTCTTGTTTTAGTACGGGTGGAACTACTTTTTCTAAAGTTTTGCCAATCAATTGTTCCGGATCTAATTTATCTTTTGCGATATTTGTAGGCACCTTGCCCTCTCTAAAACCAGCTATTTTTACGCCCTTGGCTGCCTGGGTTAGAATATTCTTGTAAGCTTTTTCTACCTCTGACCAATCAATGCTAACTTCTATGAAATCATTTTCGGCAATCATGCTATTGTGACTGCGATCATGATCATGCTTGCAGTTTTCATCATGAACATGTTTTTTAGTTTTTGATTTTGATTTTGTTTTTGCTTTAGACATGAGGGGGATTATATCATTTTATTTTTGCGTTATAATGGTTGCCATTGTTGGCGCGGTACCAAAGTGGTCTAATGGCCAGGTCTGCAAAACCTCGGTACGCGGGTTCGAATCCCGCCCGCGCCTCAATACCACCACCTTTGTACCCAAAAGTGTTTAGTTATTACCAAAGCGTAAAAACATAAATAAATTAATACTCCCAATTTTTTTTTACTTCCCCACTTCTCTATTGCTCTAATAAAAAAGTAAGTAAAAGGCAATGTTAGGCTTGTTAAAAAAGAGCCTTTCACTGTGGAGTAATGCGGCAGTTTAAAATTATAAAGAATATATCCCAATATTAAGAGAAAAGAATAAAAAATAAAGAATAAAGACTCAGAATTTTTCTTGGATATCATAGTAAGGAAAAAGCCTTTTAATATTAGTAAAAATATTGGAATAGAAAATAAAAATATAATAAATCCTAGCGTAGGCAACTCCTGCGGAGGAATAATCACATTATGGCCATCGTAGAAAAAAGAGAAATAAGTACCAGAAAGAAATGAATAATTTTGAGAGTGGAAAAAATCAAAATTTAAGAAGCCTTTTAAATTGCTGAAAAAATATAAATTTCTTGTAACAATTTCTTGACCAAAGCTCTCCCACGCTGGAAAATCAGCTGAAGATATTAGTGGATTTTTATAAAGAATTAAATTCCGCAAATAAAACCAAGCGCTAATCATGCTAGTTACTAATGCACTAGTGTAAAAATACTTAATAATCGATTTTATATTTACTTTAGTTGAATAAAGTTGCTCTAGCAAAATACTGGGTATTAATAAAATGGCAGTGGCTTTGGATAGCAATGTTAGACCCAAAATTATTCCAAATATAACTTGATTCTTTAACTTAGGTTTTGGCAAAAAAACTTTTGAATATATAACTCAGAGAACCTGAGAACACTCCGCGTATTTTATTGATTTTATCGCCCGAATGGTGCAGCTGACTAATTGTATCTACTAAAGGTAAT
>JBDLIL010000012.1:0-20094 GCA_039714855.1 Patescibacteria group bacterium | reverse complement strand
CAATTATTTGAGCATTGCCCTTAACATCACCCCTATCAGCCTTACCTCCCGCTTTATTGGACAAAAGAGAAAGTGGTGGATACTCCCAAACAACTGGAACTGAATCTGTACTGAGTGATAATCCTTCAGATCTTCCCCCATCTTTCTGCCCTTGTTCTCCAGCCTTCTGATCTTTGTTAATTACAGCCGTACCCTCATCTACTTTATCTTGATCAGCTCTGCTAGCAGCATCGTTCACAGCAAAATCTTTTTTCTTATCTCTGCCAAATGATAATTTAGGAATTGAAAAACCCTTGGCTTTTTTAATTTCATCATCACTCACTTTGAGAGAATCCTGGATATCTAATTTTTCTTTTGGTTTTGGCAAAACTTGATTAAATAAATCCATTATCTCTGGAATTGATAACTGCAACATAATTAAAAAAGCAATAATTAATCCAGAAAAAAATAAAACCATTGAACCAGTGGCAGTAATAAGTTTTGACAAGTTACTAAAAGTCTCTTGACCCACCTCACCTTGCTTAAAAAAACCCATCACCGAAAACATTAATATTATGCTACCCAGCAAGATATGGGGTCTAGAAAATGCCCATTTGGTCTGGAACATTACTAGCCCTGCAGAGATAAACACAAAGGGTAAAAATAAAAGAGAAAAACCAAATTTTTTTACTAGTATGTCATTAAGCACAGATAATAAAACACCTTGACCAGAAAAAGATAGCACTACCAAAATACCTAAAGAAATCAAAATTACGGCCACAACACTATATAATGTCTCTGTTTTGATCTTTAGTTTAAGTGGTTTTTTTCGTCTTTTGCGTCTCTTAGCCATATATATTATAGGATATTATGCTCATAATGGTCTTGGCTTTGCAATAGGGAAAAATTAACAATCTACTATCACTGCCAAAATAATTGGCTCTCTTTTTATTACTTTATATAAACTCCTACCCAAACGTTTTTCAATGGCCTTTTTAATTTCAGCATCACTAGCTTTTTTGCCCAAGCTGTCAACAATATCAGCCACTCTGCTTTTTATATAATGGATCACTTCGTCCGCCTCTTTCATAAACACAAATCCTCTAGAGATAATTTCAACATTTCTCAAGCGCAATCTTTTGCTCACCCTAGGAATAACAACCACCACCATACCTGATTCTGATAAAGCCTTCCTATCTGAGAGAACGGCCGGACCAACATCCCCAATACCCAGCCCATCCACAGTTTGTGGATTAATTTTGACCACTTCAGTCATCGAAACATTTTCATTTTCAAAAGCAATGACCTCACCAGTTTCTGGTAAAAGAACTCTATCTTCTTTAATGTCAGCTCTCATTGCTACTTCTTTAACAAATAAGTTGCGATGTCTATCGGCACCACCAATGGGAATCACATACTTTGGCTTAAGCAGCTCCAAAACTTTGCGTTGTTCGTGAGCACTACCATGCCCAGATTGATGAATCCCGGGATTAATATCTGGATAAGCCACGTCAACCTTGTTGTGAGCTAGCTCATCAATAGATTTGTAATAAGGAACTTCATTGCCCGGAATAGCGCCTGCTGAAAAAATAACTTTATCATTTCTACCTATACTTACTTCTCGATGCTCTCCATAAACAGCCCGCACCAAAGAAGATCCTTCTTGGCCCTGACTGCCAGCAATAATAATACAAAGCTGTTCATCTCTATATTGATCTAAATCTGATTTATCAATCAGGGTGCCTGCAGGAATATGCAATTTTTTAAGTCGCAACGCTATCTCAATATTTTGCTCCACCGATCTACCCACAAAAACAACTTTTCTATTTTGTTCTACCGCAATATCTATGGTTTGTTGAATGCGGTGTAAATGGGAACTCATCATGGTAGCTAATATCTTTCCCTTCACATTTTGCATCGCCTCTCTTAAAACTGGACCTGTTGTAGACTCAGAAGGTACCTGAGAATCTTGCTCTACTCTCAAACAATCTAAAAGTACGCAGAGCAATCCTTCTTCGCCGGCAGATTTCATCCTGGCATAATTTGTTTTCACTCCATCTACAGGAGATTCATCTAATTTAAAATCTGTACCATGATAAATTTTACCTTCAGGCGTATTGATAATTAAATGTTTTGTGTCTGGCACCGAATGAGTCACTGCTAAAGATTCATAAGAAAAAGCATTTCCTATATTAATTAGTTGGCCATCCTTAACAATTTCTATTTCTCTTTTCACTCCCATATCTTTCATTCTGTTTTGGGCAAAACCTGCTGTTAAACCAGATGCATAAATGGGAAATTTTGGCAATTTGGGAATTAAGTATCCTGTAGCAGCAATATGATCATCATGACCATGAGAAAGAATCATGCCCACTATTTGCTTGCCTTGCTCCACTTGCTCTAACAGGTAGCTAATGTCTGGCAAAATAATATCAACTCCATACATTTGAAAATCAGGAAAACCAATGCCGCAATCGACTATTAGAATCTCATTCTCATATTCATAAAGATACATATTCTGAGTCACACGACCCATACCACCCAGGGGAATAATTTTTAGCTTTGACATAATTTCACTTTCTAAAAAAACTTTGTAGTTTGAATAAAATAAACTTTCCGTAGTATTTTGGTTTTTTAGGATTCAACTGAAAAGGGAGTTGCTGCAATAAACCTTTCTTTTTTTCTGGTCTCTCTGCAAATAAACTCATTATTGCCGATGCTAGAAAAACAAAAAAAGCAAACCAATAAAAAGCATGTTGTGAGGAAAAAACTGGTTCAAAAATAAAATATGAAAAAACATGAATCAAAAAGAAAAAAGCAATTAATAACTTCATTAATCTCATAAAATTTGGTTCTGGCAATTCATAGTTCCAAATACCCATAAAACCAGTGATGCCTCCAAACAAACCAAATGAAAGTAAGAAATAAAAGAAGCTTTTGCTTACTGACCAATCAAAAGCAATAAAAATATTTAACATCGAAAAAAAAGTTACTATCAGCATTCCTCCTAAGTATATTACTAAATGTGACAAATCCATATGAAAAAATTCAGAGTGTTCAAACAAATCATAAAGTGGGTCTCTGCTGCGCTTTAACTCAAAAGTTTTGGTAAGAGAATGCATTACCACAAATGCAAATAGATAAAGAAAAAACACGCTCAATAATGTGTCTATAAAAAATATTTCACCCACAGACAATCCTAAGCCCAATTCTTTTTGCAACAAAAAAAATGAAAAACTTTTTAACCAAACAAAAATCAAAGGACTTATCAAAAAAGCGTACACAAATTGTACCGCATCTAAACGCAAAAAATCCCTTTTACCATTGTGCTTGTAAACTAATATGGCACTAAGTATTGCAAATACTGGTATCAAAAATAAAAAATTTATCATAAAAGAGTGTCAGCGATATTGGATTCCAATTGTATCGATTCTTCTTGAGAATCAATCCATTTTAAAATTTTTTTAATTTTCTCAAAATCAGCTAAAAAAGATTGTTTCATTTTAGTCGAGCGCAGAGCAGCTGCCGGATGATACATGGGTAAAATAAACAAAATTTTCCTCTGCCATTTTATTTTATGCAATCTACCATGTACTTGAGATATTCTAACATCTTTTAGAAATTTACCCATGCTAAAACGCCCTAATGTAACAATAATTTTAGGACTAATAATCTCAATTTCTTTATCCAAATATGGTCTAAAGGCTAAAATTTCATCTGGAGTTGGATCTCTATTTTCTGGAGGTCGTACTTTTACAATATTGCTAATCCAAACTGTTTCTGGTTGGAGACCAACCGCTATCAAAGTTTTTCGTAAAAGCTGCCCTGAACGTCCTACAAAAGGCCTTCTTTGAACAGACTCATGATAACCAGGGGCTTCGCCAATCAAAACAATCTCGCTATCAACTGATCCCTCACCATGAACAATATCACTGGCTGACTTAGCCAGAGGCAAGTCTGAAACCTCTAACTCAAGTTCTTTTTGCAATTTCTTAATTTGAGAAGATTTGGGCATGCAAACATCTTATCACGGATGCTGTCAATACTGAGGTAAAAAGATATTGGCGTTTTGGGAATTGATCACCACATTGGGGTAACCTTTTTCTATCAAGATGCGGGCAGATTTACGAACAGCTCCCTTGAGAGTACGTTGCAGTGTACGAATACCAGCATCAAACCCAAGAGGACGAACCATTCTGGCCCAGACATCATCCTGGATTACCAGCTGCCCCTCTGTCAAACCAGCTTCTTCCAACAGTTTAGGAATCAAATACCTTTGGGCTATTACTATTTTTTCTTCATCGGTATAGCTAGGCATACTAATCTTTTCCATACGATCCATCACAGCAGTAGCAATTTTGCTAGTATTATTAGCAGTAGCAATAAACACAGCTTGAGATAAATCCACCGGGTAGTCAATGTAATTATCTACAAAAGCATGATTTTGGGCTGGATCCAAAAGCTCAACCAAAACACCCATAATATCCATTCTAGTTTCTTCGGCCACACGATCTATTTCATCTACCAAAATTACGGGATTTTTTACCCCCGCATTACATATGCCCTTAATAACCCTACCTGGCTCTGACTCCAAAAATAAGCGCGACTTACCTCTCAATTCTATAGCGCTAGCCATACCACCAAAGGGAATTCTGACTAATTTACGCCCCATAGCCTCAGCTAAAGAATATGCAAAAGTTGTCTTACCAGTACCCACTAAACCCACTAAAAGTAGTATGGGAGCTTTGACAGCATAAGTTTCTCGATTTTGACTATGCCTTAGTTTCAAAACAGATACATATTCCAAAAATCTGTCTTTTACCTCTTGCATGCCGTAATGATGCTTATCAAAAACTTGCTTAGTTTTCTCAATGTCTAGCACATCCTCAGTGGTCTGCGTCCAGGGAATTTTTAACACCCAATCTATATATTTAGAAACTTTCTCATACTTTTCGTCGTAAGATCCCAGCTCCACTGATCTCTCCAAAGCAACGACATCCTTGCCAACTTTCAATCTTAATTCCTCAGGAATAGTCGACTCTTCCACTCTTTTTTTTAGAGATTCTATTTCTTTTTCTAGTATTTGATGATAGTCAGTCATTGGGCAGTAAATTAAAAATACTAACTTAGTATGACATAAAAACTATGTTTTCTTGAGTAGTCCTTTTTTTGCTCCCACATATTGAACAACACTAGCAGAATTTTTCTTGGCTAGTTTCAAACAAGCATCAACATCTCCTCCACTCAGATGGGCTGATACATATCCAACAGCAAAGGCATCACCCGCCCCCGTAACTTCAACTGTATTAGTGTGATCAACATTGTATTTACAATATTCTTTACCTTGCAAAATAATTCTCCCCCCTTTGTTCCCATTGGTAATTATAATCTGCCTAATTCTATCTTTTAGAGCTACTTGCACTGGCTTAGATAGACTCCATTCTTCTTCATTAACAAATAATATATCAATAGTATCTTTGGGAACTGATAACTTATACTCAGCCATAAGCTTAATATCTGACTTACCTGGATTCCAAGAAAGACCAGGATCGTGATCTCCTCCAACCACTGAAAATAATTTTTCCATTAGATCTTTTTGACCTGATACATTTGTGAGATGCACCCACTTACTTTGCTCTACCAAACGCCAATTAATATCTTTTTTTTCCAACATAGAAGCCGCTGCCCTGTGAACCAATACCGTTCTTCTGCCATCAGCAACAACTAATATTACTGACATACCAGTTTCTTCACGCTTTTCTTGCACAACATAACGAGTGACTACTTTTTCATCTTGCAGATCTCTCAACACTTTTTCTGCCAAAGTATCTTTACCCATCTCGCTGATAATTGCTGTCTGAAATCCTTGTCTGACAAAGCCAACGGCTGCATTACTAGCTCCACCACCGCTGGTCATAGTAAATTTATCTACCTCTATTTTGTCTCCCAACAACTCACAGAGCATCAAACCATTTACAGTCTTCTTCACTGCAAACTCATTTGACTCAATAAAAATATCAACTAATGTAGAACCTATGGCAATAACATCGTAATTTTGCATTATCTTGGTAAGCCCCTTTTTTCCAATTCTTTTTCAAAAAAATTTAGGGATTCAATCATTTCTCCCTCATCTTTAACTATTCTATAAACTTGATTTTCTTTATTGCCAATAAAAAAATGTTCATTGACAGCATCTAAAAATTTTCTCCAAAAACTACCATAAAGAATAATAGGCTTATGCTTCCCATAGTATAGGTGAGCAAGAAGCCAAGCTGTAGACCATTCACTCAATGTACCGGTACCTCCGCGCATAATGATAAAAGCATCAGAGTGATCCAAAAGTCCAAAAAGTCTTTCGACGTAATTGGCAGTTTTTATTTCTTCATCTACTTTATTTTCATTATGTCTTCCTTCAAACTCCGGCATATCCTTTGGATAAAAAGTTACGGCTATTGTCTGTCCCCCAGCAGACTGAGCCCCCTTGGTGGCAGCATCCATGGTGCCAGGACCCCCACCATTAACAATTACTTTATCGTGATAAGCAAGAGTTCTGGCAATATTAAACGTCTCTTGATACAAAGGATGTTTTTCGTCTACATCAGCACTACCAAATACAGCAATATACTTAATTTGCGAAGTCGACTTGGTTTTTGGTATAGAAATTTGAGTTTTCATTTTCTAGATATCAGATATTTGATCTTAGACATTAGTTTAGCAGGGTGAGAGTTTATAAGTCGAGTGGGTGAAATCTTGCTTATGAAGCTTTGGAAAATTCTTGAATTATTTTTTGGATATCTTCTGCTTGCCACAAAGCACTTCCAACACTAACTCCATCAATTCCTAATTTCTTGAGTTGTCCTAAATGTTTTAGCTTCACTCCACCATCAACAATTAACTCAATATTCTGATTTTTCCAGTCAGAGTCTGGTCGACCTTCGACCGAAATTTTTTCGAGAGCCTGTTCTTGAAAATCCTGTTCTTGAAAACCTGCCTCTATAGTCATAATTTGCAAAATATCTAATGTGCTTAAAACTTCTTTTACTTCTTCTAATGGCGTATGCAAATCTAATGAAAGACCAACTTTCCAGTCATGTTTTTTTACCTCTTCTATATAATCTTCAAAATAACTCATTTTCTCTACTTGAGAAAGTATCGCCCTAATAGGTAGTTGTTTTTTGACACTCACAACCTCATAAACATAATCCATGGGCTCTTCTACCATCAGATGCAAGTCTATTTTAAGCCCAGCAAAATCAGCATCTAGTAAATCTAATGGCGTAATAGTTAAATTATCAGCAAACTGACCATCAACAATATCTACCTGAACAACTTCAATATTGCTATTATTTTTTACAAGATCTAACTGCTTTTGCAAAACTTGCAAAGAATCAGTTAGGATGCTGGGATAAATATTCATAATTTAGATTAATTAGGAATTAGAATAATTAGTAATCTTTCTTATACGTCTTTTTCTTTTCTCTTGATTGTCAAAGCGTGACTGAAAAAACACATCTATGATTCTTTTTGCCCTATCTTCACCCAACCAATCTCCAGAAAGACTAATAACATTAACATTATCATGCTCAACCCCATGACGAACTGATTTTTCATCGTATGCAAACATGGCTCTTATCCCTTTTACTTTGTTGGCAGCAATAGACATACCAGCACCAGATCTGCAAATAAGAATTCCTCTACTATGCTTGGCTTTAGCTACTTTTTCAGCCACACGAAACGCAAAATCTGGATAATCATCGCCGCCCTCTAATTTGAATGCTCCACAATCTTCGACATCATGTTTTTGCTCTCTAAGCCAACGAACTAGCTTTTCCTTTAAACCAAACCCTCCATGATCAGCAGCTATAAATATTTTCATAAAAACCCCAATTCTGCTTTGGCCAGCTCTGACATCATACCTTGATGCCAAGGAGGATCAAAAACAAATTCAACTTCTACGTTTTCTTTTTTAATCTTTGGTAATTTTTCCAATTCTCCTTTGATCATTTTAACAAATTCTGGTGCCAGTGGGCAGCCGGGCGTAGTTAGAGTCATTTTTATTAAAATTTGCCCTAGATCCTCATGCCTGACTTCATAAATTAATCCCAGATCAATTATGTTAATCCCTAATTCTGGATCTATGATATTTTTAAGTGATCTCCAGATTTGTTTTTCTAAATCTTGCATGTATATATCTTAATATAACATCCCCCTTGCCTGTCCGCCTCTGGCGGAAAAGGGGGACCATCAAAAACCCCTTCCCGAACTACGAGAAGGGGTTTTATTTCAAAATTAAACAAATTACTCTGCCTTTTTAATTCTTCGCAAAACTGGCATACCTGTTCTCTTAGTCTCCATCACTTCGTAGCCCTCAGGCACTTCTTCAAGAGCACCTTCTTCGCGAACATCTCTGGCGAAAAAGTAAATTGTTTGTACTCTGCCATTTTTCAAAGTTACATCTTTGGTGTGAAGATAATAAGTTTGACCCTTACCATTTGTGTAGCTGTATGCTGCTGCATCTGCCATATTTCTCCTTTTTCTCCCGGTGAAGCGGGATTTTATATTTGTTTTACTACTATTCTTCTAGACACTGGTGCCTGGAATACTTTTAGCTTATATCATTCCAGGCTTGCCTATCAAGGAGTAAAATACTTTACTCTTGATTCAAGATTCCTGTTAGGATAATTTTCTCAATCTCTTCATCTGATACAGTTTCTCTACTAACCACCAATTCAAACGGCAAAACATCACTACTAATGGCAGCACTACCCATAAATCCACCCTTACTCTCCTCTAAAATGAAAGCTTTCCTAGACGTCTCACCATTCAAATCTCTTAACCAAACTTGATATTCACCTGAATCTAAACTGGGAAGATTAGCATAAACACTAAACTTGATCTTATCATCTGAAACTTCATAACGAATTTGACCACTGCTCATTTCGTCAAAAGATTTGAGATCATCTGTTTTATAAGCAGCTGAACCATTGAGTGTTTCGTCCATTTTAGTTGAAGAAAGATCTTCAATTTCTACTCCTTCAGCAAATTGAGTGATTTCTCCAGTTTGCTGAGTATTGAGTTTGTACCATCTAAATACCAAGAACATAACAATAAGTATTGCTAAACTTGGAAATACATATGGAAGATATTTTTTCATAACTGCCCTTTTCATCAATTAAATAATTAATAACTACTAACTATATTTATATAAGATTGGGCAGAAGTAATGCAAACTAAATCTATCTGTATTCTCCCTGAAGAAAATACTTTGTCAATATCGTTTTAATTAATTTTACAGGACCTACTCTCTAACCTCACTCTATCTAGCTTACGCTAGATTTCCCTCTCCTAGTCAGGAGAGGGCTGAGCTGAATTAGTTATCTTTAGGCCAAACTTGTTCGCCAGTTTCCGTGTCGGTAACTATAATAGCTCCCGTAGGACAACTTTGAGCCCCAAGTAAAATAGTTTCGTCAGACTCCTGGTTTTGACCTAAAATTACAGCCAAATTTTCTTCATCTAATTTAAAAGTTTTGCCAGCAATATGAACACAGCTAGCGGCACTGATACACTTATCTCTAATTACTTCAACTTTGTATTTACCTTTTGGTTTGGTAGTCGCCGCTGACGCTGGAATAGGGCTTGGATTTGCTGTCGGATCAGCTGTTGGCTGAGGATTTGTTTGATTTTGATCTACTTGGTCTTGCATAGTTTTTTTTACCCTTCCGAAGCCTTGGCGAAGGAGGGCCCTTTTTGTATTAATTACCAAAATTTTTCAAAATGAATCTTTTCTTTAGATATACCTGATTTTTTTAATATCTCACCAGATTCTTCTATCATCGCCTTACTACCACATAAATAATAATCTCCATTTGCAGGAAAACCATGCACCATTAAGCAATCTGTAACCCTACCATGACAAAGAGTCCATCCTGGTTCAGCTTTTGACAAAACAGGGTGAAAGTTAAACTGCGAAAAATTATCCATGAGTTCTTTAAATTCATCTAGCCAAAATATTTGCTTGCTATATCGCATACCCCAATATAGAGTGATTTTTCTTTGTTCTCCTTTATTTTGCAATAAATCCAAAACCATGGAATGAAATGGAGCTATTCCAGAACCAGTAGCAACAAATACTAACTCATCTGTCTGCTTTTCATCCACAACGAAAATACCCATGGGACCTAAAAATGAAATTTCGTCGCCAAAATTCAAAGATTGCAGATATGACACGCCTACTCCATTGGGTTCAATATCAACTAATAGTTCAAAACCATGGTCAACTTTTGGGGAACTACAAATAGAATATGATCTTCTGCTTCCATTCTCATTAACTTTTATAGAGATATACTGTCCCGCCAAAAATTCCATTTTATTTGGCTCAATTAACTCGAAGCTATATTTAACGTACTTATCATTTAAGTCGATTTTATCTTGTAGTTTGGCGGTAAATTGTTGAGGAGTTGTCATTTTGAAAGTGTATCATGCCAATGTCTACCATACCATAACCCCAAGGCAAATTTTGCAATAGCGGCATATTCTTCTGTTCTATCCACAAAACCTTTTGTAATAACTCCAATCATGCCTTCTTTCTGTCGCACGCTTTCTCCTGTTAATAAAGAATCAACTGCTGGACCCATCTCTTCACCTTTTTTAATTAATTTGGCAATTGGTTCTGGCACTTTGCATCTAGCACCGTTGGCGGTAAAAACATCTCCCTCTCGATCTATTACCGCTACCCAGACTGTAGACCATAGCTCATCTCCCTTGGTAAAAACTCCCCCCTCAAGACCAACACCTAAAATCATTTCGTCGGAAGTTGGGAGTCGCTTGTCGTTATTTTTAGAAATTTGTAATTTAGAATTTGGAATTGTTTGGATATTGGATATTGGATATTGGTGCTTCTTAATCCCCAGCTTCAGCGCTCCCCTGGCTCTATTCACAGCACCTTTTTCTGTTTCTTCATCGCTTCTTGGCTGATCATCTACGTCACTTGGCACAGAAAATCCTTCAGCTTGAATTTCAGGCCATGTCTCACTAGCAGCTGTTATTACTGCATTAATTTTTACCGGATTTGTGGAACCTACAAATATTTTCATAGACTTGTCTCGAGCAAAGTCGAAAGATTAGCTTTTTTTATAGTCTCCAACCCCAACATTAAACACTTTTCCCTACCAGGACTAATTTGCTCTAACCCCAATAACTCTAACATATCCTGCCCGCTAAATTTTTCAATATCTCTGATCTTTATTTTTTTTTCTTTGAGTTTCTTGGACAAAAGACTCACTGCCACCTGACTAATCACACAACCCTCGCCTTCCCAAGTAATTTCTTTGATTTGTGATTTGTCATTTGGACTTTGGACTTTAATATATATAGTTATATTATCACCACAATTAGAATTTGATCCTTCCAGCACCAAATCTGCATTTGGCATTTCGCCTTTGTTTTGCAAGTTTTTATATTCATCTAGTAGGATTTCTGTGTATAAATTATCTGTCATAAAAACATCTTTTTAACTTTATCTAAAGCTAGTATTAGCTTATCAACATCTTCCCTACTATTATAAACTTGGAAGCTAACCCTGAGTGTTGCTTGCCAACCCATAAATTTGTGTAGCGGCATGCAGCAATGATGGCCAGAGCGCAGAGCTATACCTTCACTATCTAGCACTTGAGCAACGTCATGCGCATGCATGCCCTTATATACAAATGCCACTGAGCCCAACCTCTCTCCAGAAATTGGTCCTACTAATTTTATTTCTTTTATTTCTACTAATCTTTCCAAGGTATATCTGACTAAATCTTTATCATGTGCTTCTACTTCGCCCATACCTAAATTGCTCAAATATTTACAAGCTGCAGCTAAACCAGCAGCATTTGCCACATCGGGTGTACCAGCAACAAATCTTTCATTTAAATCTTCATGGAATTTTGTAGCATCAACTCGCACCGAGTCAATCATGCCACCACCAAAAAACCACGGCTTAAACTCCTCAGATTTTAGTAGTTCTTTTTTTACCAAAAGTCCGCCCACTCCCATTGGTCCTAGCATCTTGTGCCCACTAAAGGCATAAAAATCAACTCCAAGTTTTTTAAAATCAACTTTCATATGTGGCACTGCTTGCGCACCATCAATTAATATTTTGCATTTTTTATTTTCAATTTTTAATTCTTCGACAATATGTCGAAGTGGATTAACAGTTCCCAAAGTATTAGAAACATGCGTTAGAGCTAGCAACTTTAGCTTTCCATGTTGAGGCGCAAAATTTTGCGTCTTTACCTTTTTTTTCAGATCACCCAAATCCAATTTGCCATTTTTTGTAACTTTTATATATTTTATTTTTGCTCCAGTTCTTTTTGCAATCTGTTGCCACGGCACTATGTTGGCATGATGCTCCATCATGCTAGTGAGAATCACATCACCTGCACTTAGATTATCCAAAGCCCAACCGTAAGCTACGCCATTGATGGCTTCAGTTGCGTTTCTAGTTAAAATTAATTCCTCAGCGTCAGCAGCAAAAAAATTGGAAATGATGTTTTTAGATTCTTCAAATATTTGCGTCGATTCATCACTGAGTGTATGCACACCTCTGTGTACATTAGCATTATGCTTTTGATAATAATCTGAAATAGCGTCTATAACTTGCTGTGGTTTTTGAGAAGTTGCAGCATTATCCAAATAAATAAGTTCTTTGCCATTTACTCGCTGCGACAAAATAGGGAAATCTTGCTTAATTTTTTTGGGATCTAGCATGGGGGTATTATATCAGGAGCAACTAGTAAAAACTCCTTACTACTTACATTTTAGCAATCATTAAATCTTCTCAGTCAGAGGTTTCTGTCACTCTATCATCATTATTTTGCGAAAGACATTTATCAATCAACCAATCTATTTTCCATTTAGGAAGATCTCCTGGTTCCGCCAATTGTGAATCCAACCAATCGTAAGAAACACTCCCACCAAATGCTGCATACAATTGAGCCACTGTAATTCGTGATAAAAAAACAGCACCCTCAGGTGCCATGTCAGAATTTTTTATTTCTTCAGGAGATGTCACAACGTAAGCATACTTTTATTGACTGAAGTGAGTCAATAAGGAAATACAAGATATTGTTGTATTAGATTGATTTAAGCGCAATATCTGCCTCTTCTTCAAACTTTCTTTCCATTTTTTTAAAATCCTCATAACATAAGTCAAACTTTCTTTCATTAAATTGTAAGTACGCAATACGCTCTACAACTACCATTCTCATTTCTTTGAATATTTATCACTCCTATCACATCAAAAATAAAAGAAGGGAAGTCTTTTTTATTACCAGTAATTAACAAATGATTGTTTTTATAAAACATAACCCTTGCAGCTAGAAATAAATCAACCAAACTGGGACTTTTTCCCACTTTTTGACTCCGTTTATGAGAATATATTTTTGACAAAAGAAGTGCATTTTCTTTAACTTTCACGAAAACTTGATGGGTGTTAATCACAGGGGAAAAAACTTTATCGTTGCCGATAAAATCTTCTCTTACTTTTCTTTCTTTGGGAAAAAATATGTCTCTTAAAAATTCGAAAAACGTAAATGGAGAAATAACTAAAGTACTATTATTTAAACGAAAAATTTTTAAAGTCTCCACAAACACACCCTCATTTTGGAAAAGCTCACTTATAAAATCATTATCTAAAAAAATATATTTAGATTTAATTTGCTTATCAAAATCCTTACTGACAAAACACTGTTTGCTCATTTAAGCCTTGTTGTCTGAATTGATTTCCCAACCTAATGAGTTTGACCATTTCATCAACAACTTTTTTGTCAATTCTATCTCTTACTTTAATATTTTCTGATAATCTAATTTTCTTAACTTTAGAATGTTTTTCAAATCGAGGTTTCGGGTTTTTTACTATCTTCATAGTGAAAATTATTATGGATTCTTTTCATTTAAATGGCAATACGTAATAAGTATATTTAACTTTTAATTTTCTAAAAACCCCTCCACGATCATTTCCTCCGCTTTTTGCTTGGAGATACCACGACTCATTAAATAAAAAATTTGCTTTTCGCTAATACTGCTAACACTAGCTGCATGTGAGCATTTGACATCATCAGATTCTATCTCAAGATCAGGAATGGCTTCTGCTCTAGCTTTATCACTAAGCAGTAAAACCCGCTCTGTGAGGAATGAATTTACGCCATTGCAATTCTTATCTACTACTATTTTGGCAACTAATTTAATTCGAGCCCTATCTTTTCCCACAGCTTTCAAGCTAGTTTCAGCTCTAGTATTAGGAGCTTTATGATGGATAATTAAATTAATATTTAAATCATTACTTTTATTTACTAAAAAGCTGCCGCTAATAATTGCCTCAGCGCCTTTGCTATTTAGTTCTATTAAATAATCACCAGATTTTTTAATTTTTATTCTTTTTTCTTTATCCTTAGTAATTTGAATTTGTTCGTTATTTGTCATTTGGAATTTGTTATTTATCGGCTTTAGCCGATTGACCCTTCCATTTCATAATCTATCAGCCTATTCATTTCTACTGCGTATTCTAAAGGCAATTGCTTCACCAAATCGGCAATAAAACCATTGACTATCATTTTACGTGCCGATTCTTCGCTGATACCGCGACTCATCAGATAAAAAAGCTGATCGTCACCTATTTTGCTCACAGTCGCTTCATGCTGCACTTCTACTTTTGAATTAAAGACTTTGTTTATAGGGTAAGTATCAGACCTAGATTTTGAATCTAAAAGTAGCGCATCACAAACTACAGTATTTTTAGAATTATTTGCCTTGGGACCAATATTGACCAAACCTCTATAGCTAGTTCGCCCTGCATCCTTGCTAATAGACTTACTTATTATGCTCGAGCTAGTGTGAGGAGCCAAATGAATGGCCTTGCTACCAGTGTCTTGATGCTGGCCTTCACCAGCCAGCGCCATACTGAGTGTCTCACCACGCGCAGCTTTGCCTGCCAATACAAAGCCTGGATATTTCATGGTAACTTTACTACCCATATTAAAATCTGTCCAAATCATTTCACCCTCTGCTTCTACATAAGCTCTTTTGGTGACCAAATTAAAAATGTTTTTGTACCAATTTTGAATAGTGGTGTATTGACAACGCGCACCTTTTTTGACCACTATTTCTACTACCGCAGCATGCAAAGAATTTTCGCTAAAATTTGGAGCCGTGCACCCTTCCACATAATGTACACTCGCACCCTCATCCACTATTATTAGTGTCCTTTCAAATTGCCCAGCATTGGAAGCATTAATTCTAAAATAAGTTTGAAGTGGCAATTTTACTTGCACACCCTTGGGAATATAAATAAAACTTCCACCCGACCAAACAGCAGTATTAAGTGCCGAAAATTTATTATCACCACTTTTAATTATTTTGTCGAAATATTCTCTGACTAAGTCAGGATATTTTTTCAAACCTTCATCCATAGAAAGAAAAATTACCCCATCTCTTTCCCAGGTTTTTTTTAGAGATCCATAAACTACCTCACTATCATATTGAGCTTTTACTCCAGCTAACACTTCGCGCTCAGCTTTGGGAATACCAAGTTTTTCGAAAGTTTCTTTTACCTCTGCGGGTACATTTTTCCAACTCTTTTCTTGCTTGTCACTAGGCCTTAAATAATAGTGAATTTTGTCAAAGTTAATTTCAGATAGATCTGCACCCCAGTTAGGCATTGATTTAGCTTCAAACTGCTTTAACGCCTTTAGCCGCAAAGAAAGCATCCATTGCGATTCCTGCTTGATGTGAGAAATTTCTTCTACAACTTTTTTACTCAAACCTGGCTTAATAATATGGGAATAATTATCTGTAGAAAAAGAAAAACCATGCCTATAATTTTGTTTAGCAAACGGATCTTTTTTGGAAGTTTTTTTGTCTGCAAAACGCATAATGAACGCATGCTTTTTATTTGATCGATTTGTAACCTTGATTCTCCAATTCATCAACTAATTCAAAACCACCAGTTTTTGCAATCCTACCATCTATCATTACACTTACTTTGTCCGGTTTGACGTAATCTAAAATTCTTTTATAGTGAGTAATTAGCAAAACTCCAGTTTTATTTTCTTTCACAACCTTTTTAATACTCGCCGCTACTATTCTAATGGCATCAATATCTAGGCCAGAATCAGTCTCATCTAGAATTGCATATTTTGGTTTTAAAACTGCCATTTGCAACATTTCAAGTCGCTTTTTTTCACCACCACTAAAACCTTCATTTAAACCACGTCTTAGCATTAACTTGTCTATTTTTAATTCTTCTGCCAATTTTTCTAAATATTTTCTAAATTCCAGTGCATTTAATTCAGATTTACTTGCTTCTTTAAGAAAACTTTCTACTCTCACACCTGGTACTTCTACAGGATATTGAAAGGCCAAAAACAATCCTAGTTGAGCTCTTTCATCCGGGGATAGATCTAATAAGCTCTTGTTATCCAAATTAATTTCTGTTTGGATATTGGATATTGGATATTGGATATTAGTTTTATATCCAGGATGTCCTGCCAAGACACTCGCCAACGTACTTTTGCCACTACCATTGGGCCCCATCAGAGCATGAATCTCTCCAGGAAATACTTCCAAGTCAACAGCTTTGACAATTTGCTTATTTTCTATGCTTGCTTGCAAGTTTTTTATCTTGAGTGACATGAGGATCAAATTATACCAGGAGTGAGCTCAAGAAAAACAACAAAATTAAATATTTTTAAAAGCGAAATTTATTTCTTTTTTAATATGTTCTGGGATTTCTATATCATCTAACTCTGATTGACTAAAAAAAGCAATTCCATCGGTTTCTTCCACATTTTGTTTGTACTCAACCCCATCTGTTGGTTCGAGTAAAAACAACATATTATAATGCTGCTCACAGCCTTTACTCCAATTTTTCTTTGTCTTCTCAGAAAGTTTTTTGTTTTTTGTACGAAAAAGATAGTTTTCCTTACTAATCCAATGTAAATTTACGTTAATCGGAGTAGGAAAAAACTGCGTACGCTCGTCGTCTACTATAAACCCTGTTTTCTTTGTTTTTGTTCTGATGCTAGTTTCCTCCCAAAACTCCCTCTCAGCTGTATGATGTGGCAACTCATTTTTATCTATGTGACCACCAGGGGGCAACCAAAAACCTAATTTTTTATGTTTAATTAATAAAACTTTATTCTCATGAATTAATATCCCAGCTGCTGTATAACAAATTTTAGCATTGAATTTTAGCAAGTCTGACATATTCTTAAAGCAAACTCATCTGTACTCCGGCATTTTTTTTGGGTTTAAAACTAAAGTCCACGCTTGCTTCTATGAGCCTATTCCATTTATTTTTAAATTTAACTTTACCTTTACTAAGACCATAATCATAGAGATCTCTAGTGACTTTAACATCTTGCAAACAATATTTTTCTAATTCATCCCATTGCTGCCTCTCATAGTATTTTATAGCATCTAGACCATCACCTGTTTTACCAATGCCAAGAGTTTCCTGAGCTGCCGCATCTAGAGAAATTCTATGCCCTACACTGTCTTTGATTCTCAACATTAGATCTAGCGTAGGAATAGCAGTGATATCGCCTTGATAATATGAACTAAAAGTCTGCATATCGAAACCATCTACATTGAAACCAATTACCACATCGGCGCGTTCTAATAATTCAAAAAGTTTGGGCAAATCTTTTTCAAAGTAGCTCTGCATTTTACCTTCACCAGAAACACCCTCTCTTACGCAGACGCCTACAAAAGAAACACCTAAGCGATCGGGAAAAAATCCCCCCACTGCATCGAAAGTCTTCTTGGTTTCCACATCCAGTATTACTTGAAGCATGGTAATTAGATTAATTAGAACAATTAGAAATTTTATTTACTTTTCCCTGCAATAATTCCCAATATCTCTTGCAAGATATAACCTAAAAATGCGTAGGCGAAAATTGCAAACAATGTAGTAAATTCCAATACAAAGCCACCTCTTACTGAGGGAGTAGGAAAAGCAAATAAAAAGGGCTGAATAAGAGCTTGAGTGTTGCCATAGATCCAAGCTACAAAATCTGAGTTGGGATTGGCCGCTAGCATTTTTAAAACAAAACGGAACACCAAGAGAACCTCTATGACTCCGATGGCAAAGGCGGTTAGATCTTTTAAAAGTTTAAACATAACTACACTATAAAATAAGTATTAACTTTCTGCAACGATTCTATTGAGTTCTGCTATTTTATCCAGAGTTTCTGTCTTAATAAATTCTTCCACCTGCTCCCAATTAACATCAAGAGATTCTGTGCGGGTTAAATCCAAACCTTCCCACAAAGCAGAGCCTGCACTTATACCCATTCCACCACTTTCTAATACTTCTCGCAAGCGCTCTTTTAGCTTCAAATATGGCTCAAGCTTGGGCTCTCTATGTGACAAAAGTATCCATGGAACATCTGACTGCGCAGTCACAGTGGCGCAAGCTAGGGCATTGCCAGGATATTCTAGAGCTAATAAATCACAGTTTTTTCTAAATTCTTGCAAAGCTTCCAATTGCAACTCTGGGTGCTCAGCCTCTGGTAAAATTCCACCATTTGGGTTGAAGATTCTCAGTTGCAATAAAAAATCAATTTTCTCATATTGGCAAAAGTCATAAAGTTCGGCTACTATTTGTTTTTTTTCTAAAGCTTTTTCTTCTGTTGGATGATAATAAAGTTCGAATTTTGCTACTCCATAATTATTTCTAATATTTTCTACCCCCCAATTTTCTAATAACTTCGGCATTTCATTTTTATTTAAATAATCTAAATCCTCTAAATTCAAAATCAAGCCCACATTTTTGTGTTTTTGGTCAATATTTTTGAAACCATAAAAAGGATCTATGATAATCCCAGAAACCTTATTAGATAAATATTTAGCAAGAAGTGATTTAAATCGACCAAGTACTTCTCTATCTTGTTCGTGACTTAAATCCAAACCCAAAGCTTCTGCCATAGCAGCAACAGCATCAAATTGCCCTAAAACAAATTTTGAGTTGGCAGTTTGCAAGGATGAAAGTTTCACTTAGTTAGTATAGCAAAATCAAGGTCGTCTCGATACGTCCCTAACAGGACTACTCGACGAGTGCGTTTCTCATTCGGCCATCGAGTAGCACTAAAAGTGCTGTATCGAGATGACAATTTACTCACTCGTCATCTGGCTTTTGAAGGCTGGCTTTCTGTTATCATCTCTTCTGCCACCTCTGCTTTGACCTCTGTTGCCACTGTATCCACCCCTACTTGAACCTCTTGAGCCACCAGAATTCCTGCCACCACCATAACCACCCCTACCATTCCGATCACCGCCACTATTGCGTGATCCTCTAAAAGGAGTTCTAGGCCTAGCACCTCTGGCAGAGGCATTATTCTTTGCCTCAGTTTCTTGTTCTGGAGTTAACATGGAAAGACCAATTTTGCCGTCTTCTTTAATTTCGGCAACTCTAACATGGACTTCATCACCAAGTTTAACTAGGGTACTAGGATCTGAAACATAGTCAGTTGACATAGCTGATACATGAACCAAACCATCGCGCCCTGGTAAATATTCTACAAAAGCCCCATAAGCTTCTATACGCACTACTTTGCCATCAAACTCATCACCAACTTCGACCACCCTAGTCAGATTATTAACCATAGTGCTAGCAGCATCTATCTCGGCTTGATCTGAAGAACTAATAAAGACAAGACCAATTTCTTTGTCTTTATCTTCTTCCACGTCTACTTGAGCTCCAGATTTAGCAATGATCTCTTTGATCATTTTGCCACCTGGCCCAATTAGTTCACCGATTTTATCTGTAGGAATAGTGATTTGCTCTATCTTGGGTGCGTGAGCAGAGAGCTCTGTTCTTGGCTTATCAATGCATTTGAGCATCTCTTGCAAAATATGCTGTCTGCCAACTTTAGATTGAGCCAAAGCTTTTACCAAAATTTCTCTTGGTAAGCCTTTTAATTTGATATCCATTTGGATAGCTGTTTCGTTTTCTTTTCCGGAAACATTGCAAACGACTTCAATATCTTTGCCTGTGATCTGTTTTACTGCTTTACTGGTTAACTCCTTATTATTTCCATTTTCCATTTTGGATTGCAGAATGCTGCTTGAGAAATT
>JBDLIL010000011.1:0-21139 GCA_039714855.1 Patescibacteria group bacterium | reverse complement strand
TTTGGGGCCTATACCAGAACAGGAAGTGATCCCGGACGTGACTTTGGGGTATTATCTCAACCCAACTCAAGACAAGCTGGCAGCATTGAACCACAACTAAGAAGTTTTTTAAACTCTGTAACCAACAAAAGTAGTTACCTAGAATTCTTATTAGTTTATTCTGGAGAAAAAAATAAAGACACAAATGCTGATCCTGTACTATTTTGCGCTAATCCAAATTTTCCCTATAATTTAAAAGATTTCTATAACAGCCTCGGTCGTTAACATCGTTACTTCTTAGATTTCTTAATAGGGTTGCCTTTGTAAAAGGCAATGTAAACCAAAAGACAAATAATAACTATCAAACTAAATATTATCTGCGCTCGGGCAATTTCATTAGTTAAGTCTAGCATAATTCAATTTCTTCTTCGATTTTTATTGCTAAGGTAAGAGCAAATATAACAAAAAAGATATTTGCTATCAATATACCAATATTTTTTGTAACAAAGATTGCCATAAACCAACCAGCGGCTAAATCACATAATACGCTCGACAACACTTTGGCTTGAGCCAGAGTAGCATAAAATTTCATGTTTTTATTTTAAAAACCAATTGTAGACGATAATTCTGGGAAATACCTTGGATTTTGAAATCTGAAGTTTTTTAAAAATTAGGAATTAGAAAATCAATTACCTTCCCCCCATTCCTGGCCGGTGGTCTAGCCCACCCCTTTTCTTTTTTCCCTTAGTTTTTTTATGCAAAGCAGGCTTTTTTATTAACAAATTTTCTTTTTTCTTTTTTTCTAGCGCTTTAGCAAAATTGTCTTTTTTTTGGATATTGGATATTGGAGATTGGATATTTGTTCGTTTGCTTCTCCTAGCCCCCAAACGCATAAGCCTGGCTGCCATTTCAAAAGTATTAGCTGTAGCTGTAAGTGATGCAAAATTGTCTGTAGCACTTTCTAAACCTGTTAACAAACAAGTGGCTGCATCTATTGGTAAATTCAAATCCAATTTTTCTAAAAATTCTACCGTCATTTCGCTCAAACCTGTTTTACCACTGCCATTTAACTTTACATCTCCAATGTTGGATTCATAAGTATTCAAAGACACCACCGTGGCATCTTCATACAAACCCTCATAGCCTTCATACAACTGCTCCAACTTGGCAAAATCTGATACCCCGACTAAAAATATCAGATCTGCTTCTGCTCCTGTGTAAGCATACTCTATTTGTTTGTAATCTAGCGGACGTGTACCACCACTTGGCTGAATGAGTAAGTAAAATCTATTAGACTCTTCATCTATATCATAGCTAACCTTATCCACCATCCCCTCACTATAAGGAAAACTTATTTGCAAATTTTTATTCCCTACTTCGGTTTTAGCCTCAGTAAGATCTTTATTATCAGGGCCAAGTAAAGCCACATTCTTATTAGGCAAAGAACTCAAGCTTAAATGCAAGGCTTTTGCCGCCATTTGCAGATCTTGCTTGGGATTAACCGGAAAAATAACAAAAATCGTTTGAGAAGAATTTACTAAATCTTTTAACTGAGTAATTTGATCAGGATTAAGCATTAGGGTTATTTATAGCAACAAACTATATCAATTGCAATGTTTACTTAAGTTACTAAGATTATTAGTTAATAAGTGTACTAGTTCTTATTGACATTACCCAACCTATTTATAAAAACGTTAAGACCTTTAGATAAACCTTGGTAGTCACTAAATATTTTTCTTGCTTGCTTCTCATTCATGAGTTTTAAATCCTTAGAAAAAAATATGAAATTTTGAACTTCGTAAAGTGATCCTCTGGCCTGATGCATAAACTTAATTTTATCTTTTATATAATGCTTACCGAATCCCTCAGCAATATTGGCACCTATTGACGTAGAAGCTCTCCTAATTTGACTTGTTAATCCATATTTTTCTTCATTTGGAAAGTTTTTTGTTAATTCATAAATATCTTTAGCTAAACTATTGGCTTTTTGCCAAATTTTAAGATCATAGAAGTTTTGAATCATGTTTTCTCTTTCTTATTAACTTGTTAACTAGCGTACTTGCATACTTATTAACTCAGACACTTATATACTTAATTCCTTGTAAATACCTGGGATTACTCAACACCTCGAGACTCTTGTTAGCCACCAAGTAAAGAAGTACAATAAACCCGTGCCCAAGAAACTTCTGATAATTCTTACTGGCGTGGTTTTTACTTTTGTTTTTTTTGCTGGGGCTAATGGAGTAAAAGCTGCTACTGAGGGTATGGATATTCCTGAAGTAACAGAATTTGTGGAGTCGGTTAACAGTACAGAAAAGGGAGAAAGCGGACCAAATTTAGCACACCTAGTGTATGGGAATTTCGAATATATCGAAACCAGTTTATTAGGAGTCTTAACCAACGCAGGTTTGGAAAGAGCAGATGGATCTTCGAAAGTTGGCTTTATCGGAGGCACAACTGGATTGATGGCTCAAATGTATGGCAAGCCTCCGGCCACTACCGAAACCTATATTGCTGACCTCATGGATTCAGCTAATATTGCTTCTCCGGCTTATGCCCAAGGCTTGGGCTTCGCTTCACTCACCCCTATTTTGTCGGCTTGGAAAATTTTCCGCAATATTGCATATTTCTTCTTTATTATTATCTTTTTAACTATTGGTTTTTTGATCATGTTTCGCCAAAAAGTGGGTGGCCAAACTGCCGTTACTGCTCAACAAGCTATACCTAGAGTAATTGTAGCACTACTAGCAGTAACTTTTTCCTATGCTTTAGCAGGACTTTTAATAGATATTATGTATTTATTCATGTATTTATTAGCTGGTATTTTTGGAGAAAGCAATGAACTAGTACAATCAAGTATTTTCAATGTAGGAATAAAAGTTTTAACCGGTTGGGGTGAAACTCATGGTGCTGCTAGTACTACATATTTTGCAGTACGAGATTTTGCGACAGCTTTGACTTCGGGTTTAGATAAAGGCAGCTCTGTAGTTGGTTTTATGGCAGGTCTCACATCTGCAGTCATAGTAGCTCTTGCCATAGCCATCACTGTATTCCGGCTTTTCTTTGAACTGCTAAAAACTTACATTACTATTATTATTAGCATTGCCATGGCTCCACTGATATTAATGGTGGGAGCTGTCCCAGGAAAAAATAATTTTACCAAGTGGTTTAAAGGCTTGGTGGGCAATCTTTCAGCCTTCCCTATTGTTTTAATAATATTAATTATTTATCAGAAGTTGACCGATGGCATTGGTACTAGTGGTGATGGCTTCATGCCGCCTTATCTGATAGGCAGTGGTGTGGGCGGAGCCCTAAGTGTCATGATTGGTTTAGGATTTCTGATGTTGTCAGTAGACTTGGTAAAAGAGGGCAAAAAAACTTTTGGTGCCAGCGGCGGCATCTTCGATCAATTCAGTGGTGCCTTGGCAGAGTCTGTCAAACGCGGCTGGACAGGTGGGCAATTGGTGCCAGGACTTGGATTTACGGATACGAGTAAGTATGGAGGTAGTGCAAAAAATATACTAAGCAAGCCATTCTTTGGAACAGAAGCTAGTAGAAAAGCAGCTAGAAGTGAAGATTGGGGAGGATGGAAAGGAAGACTACATAGGTATACTGGAGCTCAAGGAGCTATGGGATCCATTAGGACATTATATGGTAAGCGCGGAACTATAAAAACTCAAGACGACATATCTGAACCACAAGGAAGAGATGTCAGAACTCCTGAAGGAGTTACACCTCAAACAAGGAGGCCAAAGAGTCGTACAGTAGGAATCGATTCTTAGTTATTAAAATACTGGTTTTTTATGAAAACACACATATCAACTTTACTCAATCGTATTAAACAAAAAAAGAAACAAAGCAAGGCTCAAGATAATGAGGCTAAAAAACTTTCCCCTATTTCACCAATCCCACTAACTCTTAGAAAAACTCTTATTTCACCAATGCTAAAAAGAGAGAAAAGCCCAACTGTCACTATAGATTCGTAGAAAACACAAGTTAAAAAATATTTACGATTTTTTATCATCTCCAGAAGCTGTTCCTGTTCCCCATCTTTGTAAATCTCCGCTTTCCAGCAGATGAATGTCAGCAATCAATTGCATTGGTGTGTCCAAAATCCACCTATCTCTCATCATGTCTTCTACCAGCTCCCTACTGCCAGTGGTATATATTCTGGTTTCAGCCACATTGCCCCCAAAAACAGCGGACGTTACCAAGTCTTCATATAGGGCTACAGCGTTAACTATTATTTGTTCTATAAGTGCACTATTCAGTGGCACACATTCCTCGCAAGCTGTTTCCAATTGATTGTATAAATCCTCGTTAGCAACTCCACCTTCGTAATCAATCCATTTTTTATATCTATATTTATCAAGATAGGCACCGAGAATAGGAGTAAAATTCTCAAGAATCAAAAGTGTTTCTGCTTTCTTATTGTTATTTGGATTGCCATCTAATTCAGCTGCTTTACACACATTTTCTGGCACATATGTTTTCGATCTTTTTCTTATTAAGGATTTATTTTTTGTTTCAGCCAAGTGATGAAAATCAGGATAATCTTGATCTCCACCCCACTCATCCCTCAGCATCATTTTTGGCAACTCCGACATTCTTGGAGGACTATACTTGTCTCCAGAATCAGGAAAAGGATTTCCAGGAGCAGCTTCCTGCAAATTTGCCATTCCATAACGCCCTATAGACTGTGTAACAATTTGTGTCTTCCATAAATGAATTAAGTCAGAAACATCAACTTCGTGTATACGAAGCCTATCTTGCAACATAGATCTTGATCGTTTTGCTAAATTTATCGCACGTTCACGTCCATTAAATTTTGGAAGCCTTCTTTCCCCCTCAAAAACAAGAAGATTAAAATCTCTTCCAAGATTAAACATTCTTTCTTGAGTAAATGGTTTCTTGGGCCACTTTTCTATCAAAGGAAAAATGTTTTCAGCATCTTCTAATTTGGATGTTTTGAACAAATCTAAATGGTTTACTGTTGCTTTTGCCCAATTTGTATTATGGTCTGGAGTAACAGTACCATGTAAAACATGCTCAGGATCGATAAATGACTCAGCGATCTGCCTATCAGAAAGAGGTACTAAAAATTTGCCAGATACCTCATCATACAAACCATTTCTTTTCGAAGCTTCAATATAATTAACTGATACAGCTAGAGGTAAGGCGAGGCGAGGATGTCTCTCAGCCACTTTCAAATTGGTTTGATCAGGACGAACCCAATAAATCTCATAATCACCAATGCGCTCACTTCCTCTCATTCTTGACTTTGTCTCAATGATGAAATCTCTCAATGCTCTTTCATGTTTTATCTCAAGCTCTGTCGGACCAACGCCCTGACCATCTCTTTTTGCTTGTTTTTTTGCATCTAATTCTTCTTTAAAGGTTTTGTAATAATCTACTACGTCTTCTATGGAACTTCTTTCTACAACTGTATTGGGATTTAGATCAACGTAATAATGAACAAAATCTGATCTAGGCGCCATCATTCTTTCATAACATTGACTTACAGTGGGACCCCAGACTGTTCCTGTATTTCCCATTCCCTCACCAACTTTTGCTGAGTACCATTTAAACCGCAACAGCTGTGGTAATTTTGAATCAATAGCATTCAAATCGTAATCATAAATTCTTAACATAAGATGCATCTTCCAAACAGCCATATCCCAAGCCAAATCAACTAAACTCATATCAATCTTACTACTCTCAGGAATCATCGATATAAAAAAAGACTTATATTTCTGAACTTTTTCTTTAACTGCCTGGGTATCAAAAATTAATTCAATAAAAAATTGATCAGCCATACTAATAAAAAATTGTTCTAATTGAGGTACTGTCCATGATTCATCAGTTTCACCTAGAAGCTTTGCCTCTGGAGTGCCAACTTCATACTCATTTTGAAAATAAGGCTCAATTTCCCCATACCCACCTCCATCTTTAGCAAGATCAGCTACTAATTTTCTTACTTGTTCCGGAAATTCTGGACTCTGATAATTACTCTGAATAGCTCTAAATTTAGCTGTTGAATTGTGAGTCAAAGATATGTGCAACAAGCGTAAACGCCAAACATCTTGATAAACCTTGTAAATCTCCGACTTAGTAATTCCTGGCACCAACTTGTCCCAAGGAAAATTTTGGAAGAAAAACTCCAAGTTCCTTTTATCATCAGCTAAGTCAGCTTTGATAGCAATATCAAACTTAACATCTTCAACGAGGAGAGTATCACTTGACGGAAGGTTGAAAGCTGTTTTTCCTCCAGAGGTAGTAATATCAAGCAACTCCCTAATCTTTTTCGCAATAGCTATCCATAAATTTTTGTGAAATAAACTTAAATCGGCAGGGGTTAAATTTTCAAAATCAGGAAGACTTGGATTTCTCACTTGTAAATCTTTATACATGGCTAACGCTACTTCTGTGTTTTGATCGGGAGTTAGCTCTTTCTCTTCTCTTTCCTCCACTTCCCCAACTTCTTCCTGATCAGACAAAGTAGGCGTTAATCTTTCAATTTGACTTTTGATTTTTTCTTTCTCTTTCTCAATAAATATCTTCTGTGCTACTAAAAATTGCTCATTGTAGGCGCCAGAACCTTCATATTTTATGTCTCCAATATTTTGCAGTTGAATCTCAAAGTGTTTATATACTTCGTTAAGATCGTCCATATGTGTTTTCTCTGCTGCAGACAAAACACGAATCTCAGCCATAAAAAGCTCATAATACATGCCCTTAGGGTGTGTGTGCCTGAGCTCTTTATTTAGGATGTCGTCTTTCCAATATTGAAAAGCCTCATCACTGTTTTCATCAAAAACCAATTTATCTTTAGGTTCCTCTATTGAAAACTCTTCTGCAAGTTCTTTGACCCATGTCTTAATACTCGGAATTTTTTTTGCAGCAGGGTGATTGAGCAGGGTCAAAAGGTCTGGAGAAAAATGGTTTAGAGGAGGTAGTTGATCGTCATCAGGAGTTTTTTTTCTTTCATTTTCAATCTTGGCAAATAATTTCACATAATTTTGAACAAAAACTTGCAATCTTAAAGAGTCTATTTTTATAGTATCCTCAACCCAAATTGAGTCATCCTTTATCTCTGATAGGGATTTACTTACTCTAGTACGCAACTCTTTTATAAAAAATTCTTCCACCACATTGACATTAAATTTTTCCTCTACCACAGCACTAGTAACTATCTCTCTTGCCTCATCTAAAACACGCTTGAGGGCAATCACAATTCTATTAAAATCATTAGCGGATATCTCTACTCTTCCCACATAAGCATTGGCTCTTGATTCCAAAGAACTCACCCTACCATCATAGAGTGACCCTATCTTCACTCCCATCACATTTTCGAATCGGCTCTGTTCGGGACTGGCCATAAACAAATATTATATGTTTAGTTTATTAAATAATGCTTTTAGCTCACTTTGACTTAAATCTGCCTCTGAAAGTTGTTTAAAGTATCCATCACTTTCACCTGAATAATTTGTCAAAAGTAGTAAAAAATCCATTGCTTTCTGTCTGTCACCAACCTTACTAGCGTCCGTTAAAAACTGATATGTATTGGGGTTGCTAACTTCGTTGACAATATTTGAATAGTGTTCTAAATGAGTAAACAATCTTTCAACATCCATAACCTCATTGCTTATTCGCTCAAAAAAGCTAGCTCTATTTCCAGCCTCCATATTATCGAACTCACTTTTCCGCTCTGCAAATAGGCGTTTTAAAATTAGCAGGTGTTTCTCATTGATATTAGTTTCTGCTACTGGTGGTGGTGCAATGTGCTCCGGTGGAGAAACTAGTGGTGCTTTTTTGCCACTTACTCCCTTTTCGATGTGTTTTTGCAAAACACTTAATATCAATCGCACTTCCTCATCAACCCCATCAACATCTGAGCTCATATTTTTTTCAAGTTCCAGAATAAAATCAACATAAATCAACAGATTTTTTATATTTTCAAATGTAAGTGGGTAATCGGCATTTTCCTTTAAACTTGATACTAGTTCTTTTACTTTATCATTAATATTTAGTCTGTAGCTCTTCAGGGTTTCTCTATCGATATTAACCTTGGGTAAAATATCCACCAAAGTTCTTTCAGCCTCAGCAATTGTCATTTCTTTGACTAATCCTTGAACTCCTTCATCTGCTGTTGTCGAAACATCTGTAGGCTTCTTCCTAGCCCGAACTTCAGCTGCTGCTTTTATAATTCTAGCTCTGCTTTCAATCATCTCGAGCTCATCTAAACTCTTTTGATCTTTGGGCTCTACATCCATAATGGTTTGAATCCTAGCAAGTACAGCGCTCCGAAGATATGAATGATTCCAATCTTCAACTAACTCATGAGCAGACCCACTTTTAAAATTATTATAATCATCAAGCGAAAAAGGCATTGCTTGTTCTACTTGAGTTGGATGGGCAAACCCCAAAACTTGAGCTGCTTTAACGCCTGCATTTTCAATTTGCTCAGTGCTTACTTCACCACTCATTTCGATCTCAACTGGAGCAATTGGAGTAGCAGTAGTTGTATCAGATACTTGAGTATCAGCTTCATTTGGAGTAGAAAAGATTTGTGCATGAGGAATTGATGACGCAACAGATTGTTTTTTTCTCCTAAGTTTCCACTGCCAAAATTTTAAATCCTGCCAAGACCTGTCTTTAGTCCATTCTGGTCTTTTTTCTTCAAACTTCCTTTCAATGCTTTCCATTTGCTCAAGCACATCATTCATGCGTTTTTTGCTTAATAGAGCCCAAACCATAGCAATTGTTTTTCTAAAGGTGGGACTACTTGCTTCTTCTAAATTCCTATTTATTTGCTTTTTCAAGTCGTTCACTTGCTCATTAAGTCTTTTCACCTGGTCAGATAAATTTTCATTTGCTTCTTCCAACTGAGTATTGCCTGTACTAAGAGATTCATTTTGTGCTCGCAAAAAGTTACTTTTTTCCACCGCTTGGCGTAACAATTCCTTTTGCTTGGCTTTTATTTCTTGCAACCTCCTCAGTTCACTTTTAAGTTGCTCAACAAATATATCTGTCTCAACTGCGTCGCTCTCAGTTGTACTCTTTTCAGCTGCACCAATAGCAACCACAGGAGTTTTTTCCTCCATAACTTGCGAAGGTGCTTGACTGGTATTAAAATCCACAACCCCCTCATTGGGATTAAAGCCTTCAATAGTAACTTCTCCAGGCTCTGTTATTTGTCTCTCATTTTCATCAATCATAATCAAATAGAAGGTTTACTAATTTTTAATTTTTAATTTTGACTTTCTTTCCACTATTCTACCAGACAAAACCCCTCTCGACTCACTAAATTCACTCGAGACGGCGCAGACTAACAAAGTTAATCTAAATTTCTATATTTTGATTTTACTTGTTTTCTTTATGTGGAGGCAAGGTGAGGAATTAAAATTTATATAAAAAAAGCAATTTTAACGTTAATTTTGCTTGACAATGAGCAATATTCGCGTTAAAATTGACTTTATGATAATTCCAAGATATTTAGAAAATATGATTATTTCACAATTCAAATCATATCCTAAAGCTATTATTATCTACGGCCCTAGACAAATAGGAAAAACCACTCTATCTGAAAAAATAATTAAAAAGCTTAATTTAAAAACTCTGAAAATTAATGCTGATTTAAAAACAAAAGAAGTAGATATTTTATCTAGCAGAAACCTTGAACAATTAAAACAACTCGTCTCTGGATTTGAACTTGTCTTCATTGATGAAGCTCAAAACATAAACAATATCGGCATAAACCTTAAGATAATAATCGATCATTTCCCTAAAATTAAAATCTTAGCTACTGGATCATCTTCTTTTAATCTTGCAAACAAAATTTCTGAGCCACTCACAGGCAGACATTGGTCATTCTTACTCTATCCAATCGCAAATATTGAATTAAAAAAAACACACACTGTTTTTGAGTTGGAAAGATCATTGGAACATCAATTAGTATTTGGCTCTTATCCAGAATTATTCTCGCGCAAAAATTTTCAAGAAAAACAAAATCTATTGCTAAAAATCAGCAGTTCGTATTTGTACAAAGACATTTTAAAGCTTAGTAATATTCAACACGCCGACAAACTACATAATTTGTTAAGATTATTGGCATTCCAGATAGGATCACAAGTTTCAACTTTGGAACTATCCAAAAACTTAGAATTAAGTCGCTCAGCTATTGAAAATTATATTGATTTGCTGGAAAAAACCTTTGTAATAAAAAGATTGGGAGGATTTAGTAAAAACTTGCGCAAAGAAATTGTAAAACAGGATAAAATTTACTTTTTTGACCTTGGGATAAGGAATGCTATCATTAACGACTTCAAACCTCTCAACTTGAGAAATGATGTGGGTCAATTGTGGGAAAATTTTATTATTATGGAAAGATTTAAAAGAAATGCATATACAAATCATCACTGCAATTCATATTTCTGGCGAACATACACTGGCGCAGAAATTGACTACATTGAAGAACACTCAGGACAACTCTTTGGATTTGAAATTAAAAATAATTCCAAAATTGCCAAGGCACCTAAAACTTGGATAGATACCTATGATGCAAACTTTGAAACTGTAAATAGAGATAATTATTTAAAATTTGTAACTTAGTTTTTTCTTGAATGAAATTTATAAAGCGGTGAGGGTGGGATTTTTTAGAAAACTCTTACGAAGAAGGTAAATACTTACTCCATTTATCATTATTTTGATAAATATCATAAAACCACGTAAGATTTTCTCTAGAGAGCTGGTGACCTGTTTTCATTTTATCACCAAGATCTTTGGCTATTACTTTCCAATCTTTTTCTATTTCCTCCTGTGTTCCAGACGCAAATAGATTGGTAACAAATACTTCCAAGAACTTCTTAAGGGCTTTTACGTCACCCGCCTTAGCTTTTTCTAAAGTTTTTTTATCTTCTGTAGAAAATTTCAATACACCCTGCATTTCCGATGAATCATCCAAAGCTTCTTCAAATTTTTTGGCAAATTCCCCTGGTTTTTTCAAAGCATTTTCAAAATCTTTTTTCTTTAACAAACTCAAGCCCGCCTCACTTTCTTGCCCCAAAGAACCTGCTCCTCCAGAAAAATCTTTGGGTCCAGTGAAAAAAGCATCTATGAAACGAGCCATACTGGAACCCTTGTTTAAATTTGCAACGACTGTAAGCGCACGAACCAACTTAGGCTCTTTTTCAAGATCATCTTGAATTTTTTCCAGATGATCTGGATCAATCTCGATATCTCCTCCTTCACCCGTTTTCACACTCCCTGCTGCAGCATCTTCAGCTTCCACCGTTGCCTGAGAAAATTCTTTTAGCCTTTCAAAAATTGGCAAGCCTTCTGACATTATTTTCAAATCTTTAGCCGAAGCTTTTTCTAAAAAGGCTTGAACTTCTTCTGTTGCCTCAGCCGCCGCACCTGTCTCTCCTACTGGAACATCAAAACTAAGCTTTGCAATCAATACTTCTTTAACCTTAGCCCTAGTATCAGGATCGTCACTGGCCTCAGACCAATCAATTAAATCATCCAGTAGCTCATCTTCTGCCATCTGGCTGTATTCTTCTACAGCAGCATCCTCTATAGCTCCAAACTCTTGCAAAAGACCTAAGGCTGTAGATTTTGTTTCAGAATCAGCTTCAGGCGCCCCACCTTGCTCACCTTGCTCATCGACTGGATCGTTAGCCTCTTCCCCAGCCTCAGGAGCTTCCGCTGTGTCAGCAGCATTTTCAGTTGCAGGCTGAGATTCTGCAGCATCAGTTGGACTTTCAGCCGACTTTGCTGGAGCTGAGCTAGGTTCTTCCGCGACTACCTCCGTTTCACCTGGGATCATAATTAAAAAAACTAACTTATATTTGATATCCAATATCTGATACTTAATATCTATATATATGCGTTGAGAGTCAAGTAGCTTAAGCCCCTCTCCCTACGGGAGAGGAACTCAAATCCCGCCACGGCGGGATGTGAGATGGTGAGGCTGTATCTAGAGATCTCCTAGTTCTATAATCTGATCAATAACTTGAAATGAACTCTTCCTAAGTTGCTGGTTCCAAAACCTAATTACTTTTAAACCAAATGATTCTAAATATTCAGTTCTCAATTGATCATAGATAGATACAATTTTATTATTGTGTTGTCCTCCATCGAGCTCAATAACCAAAAGTTTTTCATGACAATAAAAATCAACAATATAGGGTCCGATGGGTTCTTGTCTCCTGAACTTATAACCAAGTAATTTTCTATCTTTTAATTTACTCCAAAGCAACCTTTCTTCAAAAGTTGATTTCTTTCTTAGTTTTCTTGCTCTTTTTGTTCTTAGAGGAATATCTTCATGCATCATAGCCTCACTTATCTGGTCCGCCTTGGGCGGAACCAGATGTTCTCTCCTGCAAGGAGAGAGGTTTGACTATCACCAACTTAACAATAATTTCTTGCAAATATCTGGGGTTCGGAAATCACCAGTGTCGGGACTACTCTGCACCCACTACCATCAAGTATAATAAATTTTATGGCCCAAGACGCTTCAAAAGATTCCGGCGCAAGAAAAATTTTTCAAGGTAGCGGTTCTTATAATCCGCAAATTGGCAAACCTATTTCCAAAACTATTTCTATTCCTTACAAAAGCATCCGACAAACCGAACTGAGCAGTGAAGTCATAGCTGCCCTTAAAGAATTCTTAAATTCTATTGTTAGCACAGGCCTTAATCGCGACAGATCGGTACCCATACCTGAAGCACTCAAAAGCCTGCTCTACTTTGGAGATGAAAAAATAGAAGCTAGAGCACTAAAAATCGAAACTCTTCCCAGAAGCGCATCTGTTCAAACTAGTGGAGAAAAAGCAAAGCAAGCTAGTAAACTCTATCTAGACGACCTAGCTAGGTTAATAATTTTGATTAGAAATTGGCTCAGGGCTAGCAAAAAAACTAACATTGATAAAAGAGTTTTAGATAAATCTGTTTTTGAAAATGTTGAAGAATTGCAGAAATCTGGACCAGGATCAACTTCAGCATTTATATTGGCAGGCAAATCAAAAGATTTGATAGTAGCAACTGAAAAGATACTAAGCTCTCTTGGAACTAGTGAAGATACAAGCACAAACAAAGAAGTAGGGTCTTTAAAAATCTTGTTGGAAGCCCTGCGCTCCACCCCAGACAGAATAATAACAGCAGATATTTGGGATAACTATATCTTGCCTCTGGCTAAAGATTTTCAAAAGGCTAAAGAAGAAACTACCTTTGATTCAAAGCTGGCGGAGTTGGGTGACAAAAAGGCTTCGATAAAAGAAGCTAGATTAGCTTTTCATTTATTCTTAAAAAATCTAGAAAAAGTAATAAAAGATACTAATAGGCTTCCAGGAAAAAATAGAGGCAAATCTCCAAAATTATTTTTAACAAACAATGAATTTGAACAATTAATAAACATTAGTCAAGCTAATTTCTACTTCCCCGAAGACTCTGCGGACCTGACATCGACTATTGCTGATCCAGACAAGTTTAAGCCTAGTGATAAAAGCAAAATTACAGCTTTTATCGATTTGCTAACAAAAGCAATGGAGCGAATACTAGGCAGAGAAGATCTTGACGCAAAAATAATTGCCGCTCAAACAGCTGAGGATGAGGCTGATGGTGGAGCTGAGGCCGAAACTAAAGATGAACTAGAAGAACAACTGCCAGAGTTACTTTCTGCAGAAGAGTTTGTTAACAAGCTCCTAAAGAACGATGTTTTTATTAGCGAGCTTAGACAGCGCCTAGTAAATCTTAACTACGTTTTGATCGCTTCAGAAGAACAAGAAAGTCTCAATCCGTTTATAGATTATGTTTTAAAAATAGATATTGGTGTTTCTCAAGTCTTTTCTAAACTCATTAATCAAAAATTAACTAATGATGAAGGACAAATAGCCAGCCAACTACTCAAAAATCAAACTACTCGGATAGAACTCATCGATTCTTTTATTAAGTTTCACAGCCAAACTTTAGGAGAGGTTTTCAAAGACATTGTAGCCTTAGCTAGAGATCTAGCTAGCAAACAAGAATCTAAAACATTAGTAGAAGATGAAGAAACTTTCGCCACTGCTTCTGCACCCGATAATCTTGACGAAATAGTCCAAAGATATCTGGAGGCACAGGGAAAAGAAAAGCCCACAGACGAAGCATCTCTATTTAAGGCCTGGAAAAATCTTTCTCTGCCAGAGCGCAAAGAAGCCCTAGGTTTATCTTCACAAAATTTAAAAATTTACTATGCCACTGCCTTCATCATTGCTTCTCAACAGTTGCAAAATCAGGGTCTAACTAGTGACGAAGCTAGAGCTTTTTTGTACGATCCCCAAAACTCCAACATTTTGAATCAGTTTGAAGCTTTTGTTCTGGGATTAGACTTCAATCAACTTTCGCAACTCAATAAAGGCGACACTAGGTTGCAACTAGTAGCCAGATTAAACGCATTTATAGCTGGCCAACGACCAGATCTTTTAGCTTTAATTCAAACTTCGGTTGAATCATACCTAGATCTTGAAGAAACAGGTATAGAAGGAGTAAGCGCAGAGGATCTTAATGAGCTTCTCAGCAAACACCCAATAGAATCACTCATAAACTTAAACAAAGAAGAACTTGAAAAGCTTGGGGTTTCTATAGCCGACAATCAGCTAGATGATTTTAGAAAACTTCTCAGTGACTTAGATGCCGCCAGACAATTAGGTAAAAAAACTACAACTAAAGTAGCTCCTATCACTCCTACTCCATCTGACCAAATTTCCGCTGAAGAAGTAGAAAAAGGAGAGTTAGAGCCCGAGCAACAAGTAGAAGAAACACGACAGAAAATCTACAACACTTGGTTTGGATTATCCGAGGAAACAAGAAGAAGAGCTTTACTTAACCTGGGCATAGAGGCCGGCACAGACCTGGGTATTCCTAGTGGAGTAGATTTGTTCCAGCTTTTAAACGCAATTAAAGCTACTGGCAGTCAAGAAGAGTTATTAGCCATCGATCAAATTACAACTGAGCCAAAACTATTGGCCCCCACTCCTGTAGAAACTCAAGCAGAGATTCCTCCCCCAGTGACCCCTCTAACAAAGGATCAGGCTACTTCGCCCAGTGCTGATCTATATAAAAAGAAGAGATATGAAGATAAAGAGCCTAGTAGAACAGAAAAGCTAAAAAAGGCATTTACAAATCCTCTTGCTAAGGCAAAGAAGTCTTGGGAGGATTTTAAAAAACTATCTCTTGGAGCGCAGGCTGCGCTCGCAATCAAAGCCTTCGTTGGCGTCATTCTTCCCGGCCTAATCAGTTGGGTGGGGTTGGCAGGATCTGCGATTGGTGGAGCTATTGGAGCTGTTTTTGGAATGCCGCTAGTTGGAGCATCTATTGGTGGCTGGACTGGAGTTGGCATTGATCAATTCTTTGGATTGCATAAACACATTGGTCGCCCAATAGACAAAATACTAGGTTCTTTTGAACCTGGTAGTACAGCCTCTGCTGCTTCTAACATTTCTCTTCCACAACCCACCCTTTCTTCTAGTTCATCTTTAGCTCCTACAGGGGTGGGGGTGGGCACTGAAAGCGCATCTTTTTTTACTACCGCCAACGGAGTGGGCACCATTACTGCCGGCACCATGCTTGCCGTAACCACCATCTCTATCACAACCATGCACGCCGCTTTTCTAGCCCCTATTCCCGCTGTTAGTGAAAGCACAGGAAAAGTATCAAAATATGTGGATGTGGTCAAAGAATCAAATCTTGGTAGCGGCACTGGGCATAAAATCAGCTTCACCGATCCTAATACTCCCATTGAGATTAGCTACACTGTAATTATCACTCCCATAGGTAATCACAGCATTAGTATTTCTGATATTTCAGATACTCTCAAGTTTACTTTTAATAAAGATTTAATGGGAGATGCAAGTATTCCCAATAAAGTAAAAAGCCTAGATGACACAGATTCTGTTTTTGCCGAACTTAAAAACAACCTCACTATAAAACCAGGAGAAAAAATAACTTTTGAGTATAGTGAGACTTACACTCAGACAGAGCACGATAACGCTAGAATTAAAAACTCCATAGAAATGACATTTACTGCCGATGACGGCAGTCAGGATACTGTCATTACCCACTATGATATCTGCACCGGAGAATGTCCGGCAGCCACCGGTGATGATGTTGCTGATGCTTCTTGGGAAATAGTTAGTGGCCTACAAAGGGGCTGGTGGGGATTCTTCAACTACCACACAGAATATCCACAGCATTTTATGGAAAATGAATACAGGATTACTCCAGACGAAAATGGCAACTCGGCCACAAACATCTTGCCTTGTCCCGATGCTAATTATGAGGATGACACTTGCCCAGACGCTGAAAAATCAGCTCAAATGGGAGCTCCAAATATCATGTTTTGGTGCACCTGGAATGTGATTTATTCCTTTGAGGCGGCTGGCACCCCTATTCCTTCCCACCTAACCGGCGTAGGAGGGATGAGAAATTGGTTTATAGAAAATGGCACTCATATTACAGACCCCAACATAGACCAAATAAAAAGAGGTGATGTGGCCTTTTTTGAAAAAGACACCGAAAGAGGTTTTGACTACAGTGCACACGTTGCCATTGTAGGAGTAATTGATGTAGCCAAAAATGGAGATGGGACAATTACCACCTACGACTCAAATAATATCAAAGAAGAAATGACTTACACTGTTACTGACGGAGTGATTGAAGGCAAGGGCAGAATAAGATTAAATGGAGTAGCCAGACTAGATTAAATTATGAAAAAAATTTGGATATATTTTTTTATCATTGTGTCGCTGCTTTTAATTTTAGCTGGCGTTTTTAGAGTGCTAAGCTCACTAACAAACTATCAAGTGATAGCCATAAGTGAAAATACTAATTCGGAACTTGGCATTAAAGACGAAATTGAGATAATTTTTAATAAAAGCATTTCAGCTGATTTTAATAAAAACTGCCAAATAGTCTTCTCTCCAGAATTAGAGTTCACAACCCAGGTGAGCGCCGATAGATTGAAAATAAAAGCTAAAACCAGATTCATACCAGGTCAAAAATATAATTTAAAAATTATTTGCAGAAAACAAGAAATATTAAACTTGCCCTTACAAATAAAAACTGAAGAGAAACTAACGCCAGAAGAAATTCAAATTAACCAAATACATCTAGACTATGAGTTTGGGCAAGAAATTATGCGAGTATGGGAAGAACAGCCATTCAGAAAAAACTTGCCCATTAGCACTGATAAATATGTTATTGCCTACAGTCAAAACAATGACGCTATCATGGTGGTACTCAGACCAGGACAGACACAAGAACTTGTGGAAGAAGAGGTAGAGCAAGCCATTAGCCAAGCCCAAGTACCTCCACTCATGAAAGTCGTTTGGAAATAATTATTTCACGCTTCCCACAAACAAATCATCACCACTGAATTGCCCAATAACAGTAACCGTGCTATTTACATAAGCTGACAGGTCAACACTATAACTGTCTAGTTTTTGCCTTTGCCCATCACTGCTTTCTAGAAAATACGTGCCACCAGCCTGGATAATTTTGCCTGTTTTAGTAGTTTCACCAGATTTTTCCACTGCCTCACTACTCGTTGAAGACGAACTGGATTTACTAGCCTTATCTCCAGTACAAGCCGAAAACCCAAAAATCAAAAATACGAGAGTGGAAAAGATGATTATTTTTTTCATATAAATAAGTTTAACACTGGGGTGAAACTTTGCCTACCAGTTTACTTGTCGAAAACTCTGGATTCTCCTCATGCACCACCACCAGTTCTCCCCCATATTTTTCTATTATTTCTCTTTTTTCATTTAAAAAAGGTGTGTGATTAGAAACTGCCAAAAAATCTGGCCTTATCTTTTTAATAATTCTCTCTCGCACCGATTTCTCCCCCATACCTTCTGGCAACACAAACACATTTTCAGCTATTTCTAATTTTTTCAAATTTTTGATTCTTGTTTCTTGCTTGTTAACCGGCCTACCTCTACCTTTTAGTTCTCTAACCCTTTTATCAGACTCGATGCCAATAATTAGAAAATTTCCTAACTTTTTAGCTTTCTTTAAAAAGTTTTTGTGCTCTTTGTGTAAAATATCAAACACGCCTGTTGCTAGTACTTTTTTATGTTTTAAATTCATATTTTTAGATTAATTATAAATTTTCCCCAAACTTTCTTTCCACCTTCTAAAGATTAAATTTCTAGTATCTCGCGGATGAAAAAGAGCTATTTTTAGACCTACTTTTTCATGACTCATGTGAGTAGACATATAGAGACGCTGCAGCACAAATGCTATAGTATTTAAAATACTAATCACAAAATTCCAAATTCCAAATAATGTCAAATTACTAATTTCTAATTCTTTGACGCTTTCTGCCTGACACCTGGTACTTGCGAGCCTCTGGCTATAATATTCTGGCAAATAATTCTCAACCCATTTATTTTCTTTTAAGAATTTCTGAGCAAAATTGTTTTTATCCAATACGGGTGTCGCCTGGCAAACTTCATAAGCAGTATATACAGATCTTATGTTTTCAAGAACTTGCAAGCTATCTTCTTCAAGCCACATATTTAAACACCAGGTATTATCAGCATGAAATTCCCTCAATCTAGCTTTACCCCTTGATAACGCTAAAAAAGTTATTAGTGGTCGCAAAAGCCAAAGTGTATTCTTTCTTACAACTATTAGAAAATCTATATCGTCATTCTTTTTGGCAGCATTCATGGCCAAGGAACCTGTCACAAATATAGCTTTTATTCCAGGAATTGCTTTTAACAAAACAACAAACTCCTTTGTCTCTGTCCATTTTTCTAAAGAAAATTTTTCATACTTTTTTCTAATTTTAAAATTGTCTCTAGATTTTTTTAAGTAGAAATAATTATTTTTTTTACTTATCAGGCCTAAATCTAATAAATTATTCAAAGATAAAGAAATTTTTTTCTTTGTTTTTTGCCCTTTATTCTTTTTTGTAAAAATCAATCTCTTTTCTATTTCTTGAATTGTCAGGGGCCAATCAAATTGATCAACATAAGACAAAGTAAGCAAAACCTGAACATCTAAAAAGCGCATGGGCCTATCTTACAACCGAAAATTGAAAAATGATAATTGAAAATTACCTCGAAGAAGACACTCCATATTGTCTTAAAACTTGGGCGCTGCCACTAGCCACAATATCCATAGCTATTTCTAGATCTGTGCCAGTAGCCACCGCATTCACAGCATCTTCATAATAAGAAATCATCCTGTCGTTTATACCATTGTCATGGGTGTATGAATTCATATACCCACCGGCAGCCATAGGAGCATCTTCCAAATATGAAGATACAAATTTGGAATCAATAAGCTCATCTGCCATGTCAACTCTGGGATATATCTCACCAAAAGCCCTAGTCTGACTTTGAGCCGAATACATTTTTTTCAAAACTTCTGCTGATGAAAGATAATCAATTAACTTCCAAGCTAAATCCTTATTTTTACTTTGACTGCTCACTCCTTCAGCCCAAAAACTTGCCCAAGCCACATGTGATTCTGTCAATTTTGGTATGGGAACAATATCAAAATCTAAATCTGGATTTATAGCCTGCACCTCATGCGCTCTCCAACTAGGAGCAAACATCATAGCCACCTTATCACTGGCAAAAGCAACTGTTGAGCTGGGCATGTCCTCATCCCAAACCTTAGATTTGATATAAAAATCGGTATAAAAGCGCAGGGCTTGCTGCGCCTCTTTAGAAGAAGGACTGTTTAGATCAGCCCCATTTTGTAACATCAATAGAGCTAATACGTCTGAAAAATGTTCTACATTAGCAGCAGTTCCCAAAGCTACTCCAGCTCTTTCTATTTTTTCATCAGAGCGAATTGTCAATTTATTAGCAGCTGTTTTCAGCTGTGACCAACTGCGAGGTACGTCTATGTTGGCAGCATCAAAAGCTTTTTTATTATAATAAAGCGCCAACCCATCATACATCAAGGGAACTCCTAAAATCCTATTGCCCGAAATTAATTGATCAGTTGCTACAGGATAGTAAGATCTTTTAAATTCAGCCGCACTCATAACAGATGCCGGCATACTTTCTAATTCAGCCCTAATCATAGGCGTCCAAGAAGCATGAAAGCGAAAAACATCTGGTCCATTACCTGCCGCTATTGCTGATTGCAATCTTTCTCTATACTCAGTGTGAGAGTGTTTTTTATATTCCACAATCACGCCGGGATTTTGCTGACCAAATTCTTCCAAAACTCCCTCCACTACTGCATTTGATTCCCAAAGCCCCCAATACGTCAAAACTACTTGCTTGCTAGGATCAACTACAACTTGTTCTGACGAGGCGCCTTCACCCTGACTCACTGAAATTGATTGATTTGAGCCTCCCCCCAAAAATCTCGTGGCGGCAAAAAACAAAACCGCGAGCAAAACCAATACTCCTAATATAATGGGTAAAAATTTAAGTGGAGAATTCTTTGCTTTAGCAAAAACGGGTGGCTTAGCTGAAGCTGCAACTCCAGGCTTAGTCGCTTGGGGAGGAACTTGAGCCCCCGGCTTACCTGCCATAGGAGAAACAGGTGGCAAAGGAGCTTGATTATTCAATGGAGGCCTAGGCAACTGCCCGGGTGAAGAAATACCCGGCTTAGCTTGAAAAAGTGGGGTTGGAATAGCTTTCGATACAGGCTTAGCAACAGGTAAAGGAACCTGTCCGGGCAAATTTGGTTTGGGCAGCGGATTAGCCATAGATTATCTTATCTTAGCAAAATTTATTATTTTAGTAATTAGGCATTGTTTGAAATTTGATGTTTGTGATTTGCTGCTTCTAAGATTTATACTACTCTGCATGGAAAGCAATTCTCAGATAAAATCAAGTTATTTTTCCAAAAAATTCAAATTAGAATTATTTCTACTTGGGTTGGGACTAGGAGTAGTTGCCACCGGATTAGTCCTGGGAATTAGTTTTGTGTATTCGTATCGCAATAAGTTTTATCCCGGAATTCACATAGACAACGTATTGGTAGCGGGACTCAGTCGAGAAGAGGCTCAAAACTTATTGGACAGCAAGGCAGAAAACCTGATGACATATCAGGTAAAAATCAATGTTGACGATGTTAGTATTGCCTCATCATCAGGACAACTCCAGATCAAAAGAGATTATTCCACAGCCATAAATACTGCTTTTGAA
>JBDLIL010000010.1:0-21449 GCA_039714855.1 Patescibacteria group bacterium | reverse complement strand
GGGAAGCCATAGAGCACGCCCTCTTCAAACTCTGTCATGTCATCCGGATATTTTTTCATAAATTTAGAAACAGCCTCATTAACTGATACTTGGTACCAAGTGAACTGTTCGAATTTGCCAGTTTGTTTGTTTTTTTTGTTTGGGAGATAGTCTTTGAAATAAATAAAGGGAAGTTGTTTTAAAAGTTTTTTTAGTTTATTCAAATTTTTTTTGTTGTTCATATGTAACTCTGTAGTTAATTTGTTTCCAAGAGCCACTAGTAGTAGCTCAATTTTTTCGCCTAAAGACAGTGAGTTGTTATTTTCAATTAGAGTAAGCTGTTTTTTATTTAATTTAATCTTGGCGTTCTTAGAAACTTTTGATTTTCTTAAATCAAGGAACCTCTTTTTACCTCTCAAATTGTGAGTTCTGAACATGAAAGTAGTGTACTTGTTGGGAAATAAAAAGTGAATGTGGTGTGTGGAGGCGAGACTGGCTCGCCTCCACGGTTTGGGTTACATCTCGCAACCCATATTCTTGCGTCGGCAATGCTGACCAATGTCACACGCTGGACAACGGCACGTGCATTTACCACTCATGCGCGACAACAAGTGCATCAGTTTGCGGAACATAGTTTCCTCCTTTGTTCCACTAAACGGACGATATGGAGAGTATCTTCTTCTTCTTCTTCTTCAATTTTGTCAAGATGTATGGGAATTTTTTGCCAAATCCAAGCTATTTCCCAGAATTTTAGTTTATGATTCGTTAAATGCAAATTTATTTGAGCCAAGAGCAGGCCAACCGAATTGGAGAAAAATTTATGGATTTGGGAAATCTAATCTTAGCAGGATTAGTTCTCGGACAGATAGTGCCAAGTGTGAAGTTTAACCCATACACCGCTATGGCAGGGTTTTTTGGCTTTGTATTTTCTTATATGGTGGGTTAATATGTGATGAGAGGAGGGAAAATTTAATATGCAATTCTTAGATCCCCTGACTTTTACTTACGGTGCTGTAATAGTTTTTTGTCTCATTGTTATGCTTTTGGTAAGAGCTAGTCGTGACAATATTGGTGACAAGCGCTAGTTTTTAGACCATTTCAAACAACCCATGCTCTAACGCCAACCTTACGTTCACATTGGCATGCAAGTGCTGCAGAGTTGCGCTCAAGATTTTTAGATTTTTAGTAGTTTTAAAATTGGGTGAATCAGAATTCTGCTCGTGCAGATTTTGAATTAAATTTTCTACCAGCTCTATGGCAGCTTTGCGGTCTTTGTATTTTTCAGCTAGGGTTATGGCAGCAGAGTAAGAGGTGGGCAAAGTTCCCTCTCCACTGAATGGAGAGGGTTTAGCAGAATTTTTTACTAATATGCAACGTGACCTGATAGTCGGTAGGAGTTGATTGGGGTTGCTAACAGTGAGAATAATTTGAGTATTTGTGGGTGGTTCTTCTACCAGTTTAAGCAATGAATTTTGGGCTGGGATAGAGGCGGTGTCGGAGTGAGTTAAGATCATAACCCTAATATCACCAGAATAAATTCCCATACTAGCTTCGCTAATCATATTTCTCACCAGCTCTATACTAATTTTTTTATTTTCTTCTGGCTCAAAAATATTTAAATTGGGATTATTAGCTTTAAGATTTTCTGCGTGTTCGAAATCTACTAAAGATTTTATGACACTGCTACGATGATTTTCTGACTTTGGAATTTGTAAAATTATGCTGGTATGTAAATTGGTCATATTGAGTTAGTTGGGGCTTTATGTCACTATTATAGTACGCTAATCCCGCCAAAAGCTGACGCATTTATGCGAGCAGGCGCTTTGTTTTGTTGGTAAAAATATTTTTATGATTGATCCTGCCCCAAATACTCCAGTTAATCCCCAGTCGCAAACGGCTTCTCAAGCTACAGCAGAACCAAAATCTGTGCTAGATGTTTTGTTGCAGAAGTCCCTGATCACTGCCGATCAAGTAGCACAATTGCAATTGGAAAAGACTAGCAGTGGAAAAAGCATACTAGATTTAATTGAAGAAAAGGCTTTGCTCTCAGAAGAAGAATTAACAAAAGCTAAGTCGCAATTTTACGCTGTTCCATTTGTATCGATAAGCGAAATGGGAGTGTCTCCAGAAGCTCTCAATCATCTCTCGGAGAGTGTGGCTCGCAAATATTCCATGTTGCCTTTTGCGGTAAATAAAGCTGAGGCTACTCTTTCGGTGACCATGAAAGATCCTTTGGATTTGGCAGCCATAGATTTTACTACTCTAAAGACTGGTTTGAAAATAATACCCCACTATGCCACTCCTAGCGAAATAGACAGAAACTTAAATGAAAGATATGCTCAAAATTTAAGTAGTGAAGTTAGTCAAGCTCTAGAGGATTCACAAAAATATCAACCCAGTGCGCGTAAGCTAGAATCAGTATCATCTGCATCTCAGCAAGTTGTACGTCAAGCCCCCATCACGAAAATAGTGGAAACTATTCTTACTTTTGCTCTCAAATCTAGAGCTTCCGACGTTCATATTGAACCTCAAGAAGAAAGAACTAGAGTGCGTTATCGCATAGATGGTGTGTTGCAAGAAAAATTGATTTTGCCTAAAACAGTGCAAGATGCCGTAGTGTCTAGAATCAAAATTTTGTCAGATTTAAAAATTGATGAAAAACGCGTGCCTCAGGATGGCAGATTCAATTTCGACTCCGAATCTCAATCTGTTGATTTGCGTGTTTCCACCTTGCCAACAGTGCATGGAGAAAAAGTAGTGATGCGTTTGCTCAAGAAAGATAGTAGCGTGCCAAGTTTGATCGATCTGGGTTTGCGGGGTTTGGCATTAAAGAATTTGCAAGATGCTATCAAAATTCCTCATGGTATCGTTCTTGTTACTGGTCCTACGGGATCAGGTAAAACAACCACCCTCTATTCTCTTTTACATGACATCAATACTCCCAAAGTAAATATCATGACTTTGGAAGATCCAGTAGAATATCAAATGCCAGGAGTAAATCAGGTGCAAGTAAATCCTCAAGCAGGTTTAACTTTTGCATCAGGCTTGAGGTCATTTTTAAGACAAGATCCAAATATTATCATGGTGGGTGAGATTCGTGACACTGAAACAGTAGACTTAGCATTACAAGCTTCACTCACTGGTCACTTGGTTTTTTCCACTTTGCACACGTCCTCAGCAGCCGGAGCCATTCCTAGACTTATAGATATGAAGGCAGAACCATTTTTGCTTGCTTCTACTCTTACTAGTATTGTAGCTCAGAGAATTGCCAGAAAAATCAACGAAAAATATAAAGAAGAATATGTTCCTGAGCCTACTGTAGTCGAGGGGATAAAGCAAGTTTTGGGACCTATCTTTGATATATGGTGCAAACAAAATAACAAAGATCCTAACAATGTCAAGCTATATCGTTGTAACAAAAATAGGCCCGAAACGGAACCTGAGTACTCTGGCCGGATCGGAATTTTTGAAATTATGAAAATAGACTCTGACATTGGTAAATTAATTCTAGGACAGCGCCCTGCCAATGAGATAGAAGCCGTTGCATTAAAAAAAGGCATGTTACTTATGAAGCAGGATGGTTATATCAAAGCCTTGGAGGGCATTACTACTTTAGAAGAAGTGCTTAGAGTAGCAGAAGTTTAATTAAAATTAATGACTTATGAACATACATAACGTACTCGACATTTTGATAGAAAAAAAAGGCTCTGATATTCACATTATTGTAGGGTCAAAAATTACTTTACGCATAGATGGAAGTTTATTTCCTGTGGATGGGAGCCCAGTAATTGGCCAAGAGTCAAGTGAAGCGCTTATTTTGCCATTAATGACGCGTGAACAAAAAGAGTTGATCAAAGAAAAAAAAGAACTTGATTTTGGATATCAATATAAAGATAAAGGGCGTTTTAGGGTAAATGTTTATCATCATCGTGGCAATCTTAGTGCTTGTTTAAGATTGGTGCCTGATAAAATTAAAACGATCGAGGAGCTAAATTTACCCCCCATCATGCACGAATTGGCTAAACTCAAGCAAGGTTTGGTACTATTAACTGGTCCCACAGGCGAAGGTAAGTCGACGTCACTTGCGGCTATTATTGATGAGATTAATAGTAAGAGGAGTGAGCACATAGTAACCATCGAAGACCCCATAGAGTTTGTTTATCAACCAAAAAGAAGTTTAATTTCTCAACGAGAGTTGAATCAAGACACTCTTGATTGGTCGGTAGCTTTACGCTCTGTTTTGAGAGAAGATCCTAATGTAGTATTGGTTGGCGAAATGCGAGATTACGAGACTGTATCTGCAGCCATGACAGTAGCAGAAACTGGCCACTTGGTTTTTGCTACTTTGCACACTAACACGGCATCTCAGACTATGGATAGAATTATTGATGTTTTTCCTCCCATGCAGCAAGGCCAAATTCGTCAACAATTGGCTTCTGTAATAAAAGCTGTAGTCTCACAGCGATTGGTTCCCATGAGTTCTGGAGGTAGGGTTCCTGCCAGTGAAGTAATGATAGCTAACGCTGCGGTTAGAAATCTTATTCGCGAAGGCAAAACTTATCAGATTGATAATGTAATGCAAACTTCGGCTGACGCGGGCATGGTTTTGATAGAAACAAACTTATATTCCCTGGTGCAACGAGGAGCAATCTCAGCAGAAAAAGCCAAAGAATATGCCTTTAGACCCAAAGAATTAGAGCGCCTGATGGGAGTATAGCTAGAAATTAGAAATTTTAATTCATGTCTTTTTTTAAATATCACGCCAAAAATGATCACGGTGAACCTATTAAGGGCAAGGTGGAAGCCAAGTCTAAAAGTCAGGCTGCCTTGATACTGCGCGATCGACAATTGTTGGTAGTTTCTTTAAAACCTGTGGATGAGGGTAACTTTTCAGAATTAACAGCAGTTTTATCCGGAGTGAAGTTTAATGATGTGGTTAATTTTACTCAGCAACTTTCTACAATGATTACAGCAGGTTTGCCATTGGTAGAAGCTCTAAGTATTTTAGAGCAGCAAAGTAAGAAGCAAAGCTACATTAAGCTAGTCAGTGAATTGCTGAGAGATTTAGAAAGTGGTACTTCTTTTGCTGATGCACTTGCCAAACATCCAAAGGTGTTTGGTAAAACTTACGTGCAGCTAGTAAGGGCTGGTGAAGCAGGAGGCATATTGGATGAGGTTTTGTCTCGTAGTGCTGAAAATATGGAGAAGTCAAAAGCCTTTCGCTCTAAAATAAAAGGTGCCATGATTTATCCAGTGATTGTATTAGTAGGCATGGTGGTGGCAATTATTATCATGATGGTGGCTGTGGTTCCCAAAATGGCTCAGATGTACGATGACTTGGGGTCTGAGTTGCCAACTATGACGCAAATAATCATCGATGCTTCAAATTGGATAAAAAGTTTTTGGTGGCTTATGGGGTTATTGTTAATGCTGGGATTTTTTGCTTTTAGAGCATGGAAAAAAACTGCTAAGGGAGCTATGGCGTTCGATAAATTTCTTTTTAAATTGCCAATTTTTGGGAGCTTAAGAACCAAGACTATTTTGACGGAGTATTCTAGAACCCTAGCTCTGTTGCTTTCAGCTGGAGTATCTCTGTTGAAATCTCTAGAGATTGTTAGCAAAAGTATGGAAAGTCCGCAATATCAAGAGAAGCTCAAAGAATGCACTGGCAGAGTTGAAAAAGGCATTCCATTATCTCAAGCTTTGGGAAGATTTGATATCTTTCCTACTATCCTGATCCAAATGACAGCTGTGGGTGAAGAAACAGGCAAGCTAGATGATGTGATGCTTAAGCTGAGTGCATTTTTTCAAGCAGAGAGTGAATCTGCTGTAAAAGCTTTGACTTCAGCAATGGAGCCCATGATTATTATCGTTTTGGCAATAGGAGTAGGTTTTATGGTAGTAGCGATTATTCTGCCTATCTATGGGCTAACGAACCAGTTTTAGTTCGATATATTAAGTGATAGTTGATAATTATGTTTGAGTCTCTCTAGACTAGACAAAAGGAGAAAAGCTTATGAAAAAGTTTTTGCAAAAGTTAAAAAGTTTCGCAGCTTACAGGAAAGAGCAACTGGGTTTCACCTTGGTGGAACTTTTGGTAGTTGTTAGTATTCTCGCTATTTTAGTGGTGGTTGCATACTCTGCTATTAAACCAGTTGAACAACTTAAAAAGACTAGGGATGCAGCCAAAAAGGCTGATGCCACTACCCTACTCAAGGCTTTAGATAGGTATCAGGTGAGTTTTGGTTGTTATCCATGGGCATATACTGCTGGTAGTGGTTGTGGTACTACTACGCTGGGTGTTAGTGCCCTAGTAGTATCGGATGGCGATTTTGATGGTTCTGGTCGTTTGGCTGAGCTTTTAAATCAAGATGAGCTTAAATCTCAATTTACTTCTAGGAATAGTGTTACTGGTTCTAGTTTATATATATCGGAAACTGATGATCAAGTTTCGATCTGTTTCACTCCGGAAAGTAAAACAGCAAGAAGTGGTAATTTAGGACCAGTTGTGACCGATGTGAATTCTGGCACTGGAGTTTGCTCTGCTACACCAGATGGTAGTCATGAGGCAACTTGCAATGTTTGCGTACCGCAGTGAAGCGAGCTGGTATTGAGTTAATAAATAAGTAATACTGAATACCATGTCTTTTGTTTTCACTAGTTTGTTTTTGTTTGCTTTGGGAGCTGCAGTTGGTAGTTTTATCAATGTCTTTGTTTATCGCTCAGTGCGTTCCGAAACTTGGGTAAAAGGCAGATCTCGTTGTGATTTTTGCAAAAAGACTTTAAAGAGTTTCGACAAGATTCCTCTACTCTCCTTTTTGTTTTTGAGAGGCAAAACGCATTGTTGTAAAAAGAAACTATCGCTGGCTCATCCTGTGGTAGAGTTTATATCAGGAACACTTTTTGTTTGGTGGTATTGGGGTGGATCATTGTTTTTTCAATTGACTGTTCAACCACTTAAAATCTTGCAACCGATATTTTGGCTTTTTGTAGCTATTATCCTGCTGGGAATTTTTGTATCGGATTTGCTTTATATGATTATTCCCGATATTTTGCTTGCTATTTTACTAGTTCTAGCTGTTGTCTATCGCATAATCTTAGTAAGTTTAGGATTTATGCAAATTCACGATTTCCTATGGATGATTTTTGGAGCAATGTTGCTTACCAGCCTGTTTGCTGCTTTGTTTTTTATCACCAAAGGTAAGGGTTTTGGTTTGGGTGATGTCAAATTTGCGCTACCTATGGGTTTGCTTTTAGCTTGGCCGAATATTTTATTGGGAGTCTTTTTATCATTTATTTTTGGTTCTATAGTGGGCTTGCTATTATTAGCTCTAAAAAAGAAAAAATTTGGTCAAGTGATTCCTTTTGGACCATTTTTGATTTTAGGGACAGTAACGGCGCTGTTATTTGGAGATAGTCTTTGGTCTTGGTATATTGGTATCTTGTAACTAATTAATAATATGCGAATTGTTAAATTTCTTTTTACTGCGGTCTTTATTATTCTCTTGTTGTTTGGTTCTGGCTTTTTAATATTTAGAGAAACATTGTTATTAACAGCAGGTTCTCAGATAAAAGTTGCTCTCAAAACTCTTAGGAAAATAAAAAGAGATCCTACATCTTATTATTATCAGTGTAGAGAAAAAGGCGGCGATGTGGATGAAGCTGTGCCAGAGGTGTTTCAATTGAAATTTAATGATGACAAAAACTATCAGTTAGAAGTGATTTGTCGGCAATTTCCCTTGGATCCAATCATAATTGATCAGTATGAATTGCCCTTTATGGTGAGTAAGGCAAAAGGTGGATCTGGAATAATATGGGGCAATGCAGAGAGTTCTTTGGGGTTGGAGATTTTGGGCAGAAAAACATCAATAATAGTAAAAAATGAAAAGGTAAACACTGCTAGTTTTAAGGCAGATTTTGGTAGCACTCCTTTAGCTAGTTGTCAGGGATATGGTTACAAGTGTTGCCAAGAAGAAACTTCAATGGGTGCGGGAGAACAGTTATTTGGCACTTCAGATTGTCCGCGTTCATGTTTTGACAGCTGCGTGTCTAGACCAGTGATACTATCTTTTACCAGTGATCCATTTTATGAAACAAAGTCCAGAACAGTCACTATTAAAAAAAATGAGGTTGTAAACTTTTCTTATGTAGTTGACCCTGGTGCTGAAGATATAAAGTCGGTCCAAATATCATTTGGAGACGGTGAAGAACATGATTTTATTGAGACTACCGGCAGAATTTCTCATACTTATCTTTGTTCAAAGAGTGTTTGTAGCTACGAAGCTAGCATTATGGCTACTGATACCAAAAACGTTGACTCAGCAAATACTGGAGTAGCAAAAATTGTAGTAAAAGTTGAGTAAGAGTATGATGAGTAGAAATATATTTATGATTAAAAAAAATCGCACTTATAAGCAATTAGGTTTTACTCTTATAGAGCTATTGGTAGTGATTACCATCATTTCTATTTTGATGAGTATTGGGGTGGTAAGCTATCGGCAAGCTGGCATGAACGCCAGGAATGGTAAGCGAAAGACAGATTTAGAAATTGTTAGACAGGCCTTGGTTCTCTACCGATCTGATAATTCTAGTTACCCTACTGGAGTTACTGGATTTGACGATTTAGTTGATAGCTATCTTCGGCCAAATTATCTGAGTGCTGATGGAGTGATAGACCCCAAGCAGGAGGCTCCATATTTATACAGCTATAGTAGTGATGATGGTAGGACTTTTACTATTACCGCTTGTTTGGAACCAAGCAGTGACCCTTGTAAAGTAGGTCAAATACACGAAGTAAGAAATCCATAGAAAAATGCAAAAAAGCCACGTTTGTCGGCAACTAGGTTTTACTCTCATAGAATTATTGGTAGTGATTAGCATTATGACGCTGTTAATAGGCTCTGGGATTGCTAGTTATTTAAAGTTTAATGAGAGGCAAATTTTATTGAGAGATGTTGAAACTGTGCAATATTTGTTGGAGGCAGCTAGAGTGGGAGTACAGACTGGTGATTTGAGTCATGAGGATTGTGCTTCTTTGGAAGGATATCAACTTGAGGCTAATGCAGGAGCGTCCACTATTACCTTGTCAGTGCTATGCAAAGACGAATTGGGTGTTTCTCAAAAGTTTCCTCTTAATAATGAAATACTAGATTCTGATACCAGTTTTACTTCGGCTGTGAATATGATATTCAGACCCTTGAGCAAAGGTGTGGAGGGAGCGGGAAAAATAGAATTACTCTCACGAGATGTTTATCAATATACTATTGAAGTTAGCTCTGGTGGTGCAATAAACACGGGAGAATTGCAGGCGGCAGATATTTAATTAAAAATAATGCAAACAAAAAAGTTTACTAAGTTTTTTTTACAATCAGGAGCATCCCTGATAGAAGTTTTGGTGGCTACTACTGTAGTTGCTTTGGTTTTGACTTCTATTGCAGCCAGTATGACCATGTCTCTTAAAACTTCTTCAGAAAGTAAATATCGTAGTTTTGCTAATTTTTATTCCCAAGAGGCAATGGAGTTCTTCAAGAGAGAAAGAGTCAAGATGGGTTGGGCAGATTTTCAAGCTACATTACTGAGTTTTAGTCCCAATATTTGTCTCATGGATTTGCCTGCTGATCTTTTGGATATTGCAAGTTTTTCTTCGTCTTGTGAGGGTAAGGACGAGGAGTTTGTGAATAATGAATTTACCAGAACTGTGAGTATTAGATCTGAGGCAGCTGACAAAATAGTTTTGACTGTTACAGTGAATTGGTATGATGGCAATGATCAGAAGGAATTGAGTTTAGATGGAGTGTTTAAGGAATACTAAATAATAAAATAACAAGCGGTCTAGTAGTTTCTCAGCGTCACGCCGGCGGTAAAGTGTTGCTCGCTTACTTCGTAAGCGCGGTCTAAACTAGGGTTGCCTTTGCGCAAGCCAAACTTGATAGTTATATGTTTTCCTGGGCCATTGGCAGCCGATACACATTTAAAATTAATATATTGAGCATCTCCTTTGGTGTTGAGATTGATTAAATCAACAGAGCCTGAAGTGAGGTATTTGCCTGAATTTGAAGCGATTTTGTGCTTATTATTGTCATCGCTATCTTTTTCTACCAAAAACTCGGTTATTCCTCCATCTAGCGAGCGAAAAGCAATACTTTTCATATCTGATTCGCACTCCTGCAGGTCGCTGTTCATTGTGAGTTTAAGTGAATTTTGCAGCTGCTGCTTCATTAGATTCATGGCATGGTCGCCCTCATTTTTTATCCGTCTATTTTTTGTGTTTTTGACACTACCGGTCATAAAAGTTATTAACACAGATGTGGCCACCATCATTAAGATGACAGAAAGAGAGACGGTAACCAGTAGCTCTATAAGGGTAAAACCTAATTGCTTTCTTGCCATAGTAATCTTGGCTCCGCCATGCTTTCAGGGGCATTTACTACCAAATCTGGTCGGTAGATAAATAATTCAGCGGGTCTGATATTGTTTTCTGCTTTTCTGATGCTAGCATCGGAAAAATCTCTGTTTAGATTTACACCTCCCCAACCAACAAAGATACCTGCTCCTATAAATTTATCATCTCCCCCACTAATTTCTTCCCAATTCTCTACGTCAATGCTGCCATCAGCAACAAAGATGCCCTCTACATTTGGGGTTAGGTCATCGGCTGCGGGATTGCCAATAACAATGTCATTGCCCACTCTTTTACCAAAGCTAATGTCTCCAGAAACAATAAAGGCCAAAAACCCACCTTCTTCTACTCCAATTACTCGACCAATACTATCTGTAGGATCCTCTACATAGAGATTGCCATCAACAAAAATAACGATAGTTTCCCCTGCTGGTACCAGCCATTGTTTTTTAATGGTCATGTCTCCATTGATCAAATATGCTTGCTCGTTTTCTAGGTTTAGCCCTTTTGGTTTGCTGGCATTATTGGGATTATCTTCATATTCTATGGCGGCATTATTAATATTAAGTTTGTTGGCAAAAAAACTATAATTTTCAGTCACTTTTTCTAGATTGCTACCTAAAACTCTGGCTGGATTATCAGGTCTTTCGATGAGGTAATTTGCTTGCTCTCCGTCTTCGTCACTAGAGTCCACTAGTCCCCCTCCGGTAATCACAAAGCCAGCGCTCTTACTATTATCATCTAGATCTCTAGCAATCATGACGGATTTGCAAGCAGGATCTTCTTCGCAGGTACTAACAGGAATTGGATCATTTATAGCAAGGCTAGGCCAATCTTGGGCAGCAAAAATATGACCGCCTAAGGTTTGGAACCAGCCGCCGTGAGTTAGATCATATCTGGATACATAGAACTTTAATGGACCATCTGGTGCATTAATTCCATCATAACTACAGTTTTCTGGGCAAACACAGCTCCAATCTTTCCAAGTGCCGTCATTGTATTGACCTGGGTCTAAAGTAACTGAATAATTGCCTAAGGATCGATAAGGTGCCCAGATATTTATTACGCTGCTCTCAATTCTTTCAGTAAGGTTAAAATTTCTTCCATTGCTAACAGTTATTTTTCCTTTTCTTCTGTTTCTACTGGTGTCTCCTGGTACAACGAGGTTGATGGCGCTGCAGGAGCCGTCAAAATCTTCATAAAATTTTGATCTTATTCTGGCGTAAACTTGAAATGGTCTATAGCACCAACTTCTGGCGTCAATGCCGCAGCTGGTATTGATGGGTTGAATTCTGGCAACATAATTATTGCCATAATTTGCATTGGGGAAAAATGAGAATGATGTGCTTGTTTGTCCGGTTGCGCAATATGCGTCTGGGTTGACTGGGGGGCAGCCTGCTTTGGTACCTTTGGGGTAAACGTTTACATTGTATTGATCTGCTTTGGCAACACTGTTCCAACTAATGGTGACTTTGCCGGTAGTTGAGTTTAGTCTTGGAGTAGTGCTGGTGAGGGTGGGGCAAGTGGGGTTGCCATCATCTGCACTGCTGCATCTTTTTCCGCAGCCGTCATTTTGGCCGCATGCTGGGGTGCATGCTGGTTCGCAGACGGGACATCTATCAGTACATTCTCCTCTTCTGGCTGCTGCCCATCCTTTTGGCCAGAGATTGGGACCACCATTTGCTACGAGTTTATCACAATCTTTCCATTCGCCATCAGTTTGTGCTTCAACCCAGGCTTCTACCGGACAGCAGTTGCAATCTTCTGTAGCGTCACCACCTTTTGATTGACAGCACATTTCGTTTGTGCCACAGCTACCGCTGCCTGGGTCCATGTTGTATACGCCACAGTTTGCGGCTATAGACATGCAAGATCCAGAGCAACTGCCACCTGTGTCACAGCTGCCGGGGCAATCGGTACTGCAGGTGCAGGCATTTTCGCCAGCAGCAGCATTGCAGCTGCCATCGCCGCAAGCATCGCAGCCAGTTTTGCAATCTGCCGAGCAATTACTGCAGTTTTCGCCAGCTGTACAAAGTCCATCTCCACAAATTGGTGCCCACCAACAGGTGCTAACAACTCTTTCACAGCCAGATTTTCCTACTTGGACAGGTGTGCCAATCGTTCCACAGAATTCATAGCAACCTAAACCACTACCGCAAGAGGAGCAACTGACGCTAGGGCCCTCTTGCTCAGAGCATTCACAAGTTCCCAAAACAATGTCGGTATCTCCTTGTTTGGGACAACTTTTCGAGAGTTTATTACTCCAAAAACAAGCAGTGTAATAGCACTGTGTTTTGCCTGTACATACTGCTTGTATCAACTGTTTTGACCCACTCAACAAAAAAATGATCACAAAAAAACCTATTATCGAAGGGTAAAAAATAAACTTTTTTATCACAAGATAAGTATACCGGTCAAACGTGAGCACTTGCAACGTAGAGATGAAATCGTAAGACGAAAGACTCTGTTATCTTTTGTAATAGGTGCCTAGGAGGTATTTTTCTTCAGCTTCTGTTGGATCACCTCGCAAGCCGGCATCATCGCGCAAAACAGAGAAGGTATAAACATAGTCCGCATACATATCTATGGTGACGGAGGGATCTAGCAACGGAGTAGTTTCTCGTCCGTTGAGATTTGGGCTATACACAAAAGCTATAATTTTTTCATCTACCACTCCCCATGAAACAGCAGTTTGTTCACGGGTCGCTGTGCCAAATGGTTTTCCAACTCTAAATATGTGCCACTCATCGTTAGCGACTTGACCCATTGTGGTTTCACCACTAATACCAGGAAGTGACTTTTCTCCTAGCATTGTTATTTGGTTAGCACTTATGCCCATTTCGTTCATTTGTTGAAGGATATTGCTTCTGACGCGGAATATAACCTCCGGATCTTGCAATAGTGTGTTGGCTGGTGATTGACCATCGTAGCTTTCAAGCAATTTCTCTGTATCGTATACGGTCATATTTCCGGCTGAAAATGCAACTCCAGCAATTGTTTCCCCATTTGGCATGACTTCTTCTACTGCTGTGGCAAAGTCGACGTTGGCCGCTGGCGCTTCTACCCTCACAAACGAACCGTTCATGATTCTTCCTACCACCTCACCTTGAGAATCAAATATTTCAAAATACACACTATCAACAGGATTTTCGCCCACGTTAATAGGCATATTGGCACCGATCGTTCCAAGATATTCATTATCTGTGTTATAAATAATGGCTCCTGATATTGCCGTAGCATTACCTGGGCTAGCACGGAAATTCTCTTGATCGAAAGTGACAGCAGCTACTTCTTGAGGAGTTGCTGTTTCGCCTGGGGCATTATCAACTACCAGAGTATCTTGAGAGAAAGGATCCGGAGTTCCAGTAGGAACTTCTGTGGGATTAAAGCCTGTAGATTGTGCGGGTGGCTCTTCAGTTTCATTTGGATCTGTGATGTTTAGATTGTCACCTGGTGTTGGAGCATCCTCTGGAGCAAAATTTGCCTCAGGAGTTCCACTTGCAAGTGAAATATTTGAAGTTAGGGCGACCCAACTAGTTTCCCCATTGGGAGTTAGAACGGCTACCCAAATATGACCGTTTTCGATGGTGGTAACTCCAGATTTCTCGTCAAATCCAAAATTTTTGAACTCATCATTTTCGTCATCGGGATCAATCGAGGCTCTATCTAGTGATGCTAGGGCATCTTCATAAGAAGCAGCGGGATAAATTTGCTTTCCACTTGTAACCAAGACCAAATTATTATCACCTTTGACTTCGGGCGTGCTTCTAACGTTGATTCCTCCGTTAACTTCGACATAAGTAGGATTCTCATCTTCTTGTTTTTCAATTCGCTTAGGGATTTCCACCCTATTCTCAGAAGGGCCAGAATCTGTACCATCTTCTCCAAATGATATTTTGGATGAAAGAGGGCTTGGAGTCTCTGGAGCAGGCTGATGCCCTACAGGCATGGCATTCGCTACATCAGGTATATGAACTTGCTCCTGATCAAAAGCAGGTCCAGCAATTTTGTTGAGTAAAATCTTTGCAGTATTTTCATCTAAACCAGACGATATTGTCTTTTGTATAAAAAGCTCTCTTTGTATATTAAAATCATTTTTTAATTCATCGGCTAATACTTCACTAACCTGTTGTGATAGTTCGATCAGAGTTCCAATAGCATCTTTGTCTTCTTGGGATTCTAATAATTTATTGAATTTCTCAATTAACTCTAGTAATCTTTCGACATCAGATCTTTGTACAAGGCCGCTATCGGTATCTCTATCTTTTTTATTGCGATCAGGCTTTGGTTCTTGTGCTGCTACTACATTAGTAACAATTGTACCAGCCAAGAAGAGTGTTGATACAACCGCAATAAGTCTTCTCATTGGCTTTGGGAAAGCTTTCTCAATTTTTCTTACCAACTCCGGGAGTTGCTCCCCATCGTTACTGTCATAATGCTGACCTCTAGCTTCTACTCTTTCAGCTTCAAAAGCTTCCAGGCCTGTTTTAATCGCTTCCTCTACTTGAGTTACTCCATCATATTGAAGAATGTTTTCCACAAATGATCTTAGATCAGAATATGGTTTTTCTTTCAATTCAAGCTCTCTCAAAATAAAATCAGCGTACTCGCTCTGTGATTTACGGCTATTGACCAAAGCGCTTGCGAGTTTGATTTTACTGGAAAGCAAATCCGCTCTTATGAAATAGTCTATTGGATCAAGCCGAGCTTCAATGTTAGTGATTAGCTCTTTTGCTGAGCTCAAGGTAGCAGATAAGGTCTCTTGAGTATCGCTCGAAAGATTATCAAGATTTTTTTCAACGCCCACAACTAAGTTTTCAATTTCATCTCTGATAAGATAAACAGTATAAATGGCTTCTGCTTGTTCTTGGATTTTTAATTTTAATTCTTCTGGAGAAATTTTTTCTGTATTTTCATCTAACTCATTTTGAAGTCTAATAATTTCATTTAGGTATTTATTTAAGATTCGGTCTAGATCATTTACAGACCTGACGATGCGTTTTTCATAATGCCTTACCTCAGGGTTTAGATTCAAATTCACAAAATCTGAATTTTCCCAGTTATTTTGCTCATCTCTTCCTGCTGGTTCCATATCCTTTGATCGTCGCATATTGCTCCTTCTGCTGTCAACTCAGCAGATCCGCTTAAACTGAGTATCAGTTACATATTATTGTATCAAAAATATATGTTTTATTCAGCATCAGTAACAATTTTTCCACTTGTATTAACATATTCTCTCCACTTTTGACTATCACTGAAAGGCATATCTGAAGGTTTAGGTTGATTGTCGTGATAAACAGGCTCACCAGTAAAGGGATCAAAGTAACTGGGCTGCCCATCAACTATTTTCTGGCCAGCATCAAGTATCTTCGAATCGTCTCCACCTGATATTGCAATAACAATAGTTAAGACTACAAAAACTCCGAATCCCCAAAGTGGGAATTTAATTTCTTCGTATAGGTTTTTTAGAGAAGTTAGAGTTTCTGCTGGTATCACCTGAGCAAGAATCCCCTCTCCTCCATCCGCTGACCTCGCTATGTGCTCGGGTCTAGCTTGTCTTTCGTCAGTTGTTGGTCCATTCATTGTATTTTCTAGCATAGTTTTATAAGTTATATAGGATTGTTTTTAATCCCATAATAATTCCTTATTAGCCGCGATTATATAGGACACTATTGGTCCTTACAATGCATAACAGTTATGTATTGTACTGGGTTTGCAGAGACATGCTATAGCATGTCTCTACTTTTCAAGCAGATCAAACAAAAACTCCGCTTGCGCGGAGGTCAACAAACAACTCAATTTGGTTGAGTAGAGCAAAAAATTCATCTTGGAGTCAGGTTAACAATAAATCGTATTTTTGTCTATGAGTAGATAATAGGCATATATGTAACATTAAGTTTATGTTTTCATAACTTAGTTTTGGGCGTATGCTCTTAAAGAACAATAACGAGTTAATTTGTATATTAGAATTTCTGTGTTAAAATTTCGTTTTGTCCAGGCTAAGACTAATACTTACTATTAGAGATTATAAAAATTAAGAAGCGGGTAATTTTTTTGTGGCAACAGCATTAAGAAATATTAATTCTAATAAAATTTGCAAAGCTCTTAGAGATGAGTCGGCTGTTTCCTTTGTAAAAAAATGTCTGAACAAAAATTATACTAGGCATTTTCCTGAAAAAAAAGAAGAAGTAATAAAACTAATTGAGTTTGTATTAAGTGTTTTGGTTAATAGTCAATCAGCAGGAATCAGTAAAAAAAAACTTGAAAAAGCAGTAGAAAAAGCAAGAGAAAAATTTTTTGCAAACAAGAACAAAAATGCTTGGTTTAGAGAATATTATTCTCGTTATAAGTCTGATATTAAACCTAAAAAAGAACTTGAAAGAATTAGGCCTTTTATAAAAGGTAAGCAGATTTTAGATTTCGGAAGCGGAAAAAGTTACCTTTTTTCGAGTCTAGATATTGATGAATTTCAAGTAGTTTGTACGGATGTAGAAGATTTTAGAGATTTTGATTTAACAAGTACCTGTTTTTTGAAAATGAGTTCTCCTACAAAGATACCATTAATAGATGATTCTATAGATACGGCTGTAATAATTACCGTATTACATCATATTAATAAAGAGGATATTCACCCAATAGCAGTTGAATTAGCAAGAGTGGCCAAAAGACTCATTGTAATAGAAGATATAGATGATTTTGATGAGTTAGTTTTCGAAACCGATAAAAAAATAAATTTTGATGATTTAACAAAGACTTTTTTGCAACTTTCAAAGAAATCTAGAAATTACGCCAACATAATCACCGATTTTTTTGGAAATGTGATTGTGCAGGGTTACACAGATTTGAATTTGCCTTTTATGTTTCATTCAACACCTTCTTGGATAAAAATATTCGAAAATGCAGATTTTAAAAAACATAAAGTAAAAATTCTTGGTTTTTCCGATTCCCATTTACATGACTTTTTCAAGGTTTTAATAGTACTAGAAAGAGAGGTGTGAAGTTCTGTAGTTGCTGATATAATGACTCGAATGTTGTGGCAAATATTAAAATATTTTAAAAATAAACTATGAAATTTTATTTCTGTGCCTCGGCAAGAGGACATAAAAAACTCAAAGAGGACTATTTAGGTATTTGTGGCGTAATGGAAGAAATGGGTCATCAAAACCTCGATGATCTTGCTACTACAGTAAACCCTGATAGTTTCTATGAAGGTTCACATGGTGACCAAATCGGTCATTATGAAAGAACAATAAAGAATGTCAAGCTCTCTGACGTTGTTGTTTTGGAATTGTCTACGCACAGCTTATCCATGGGATATATCATGCAAAAAGCTTTGGAAAGTGGCAAGTCAGTAATTGCTCTTTATCAAGGTGACAATTATCCTCATTTTGCTTTGGGTATAGATAACGATAAGTTGCAAATTATTGAGTACGGCAAAGATAATCTGAAGGAAAGTTTAAAAAATGCTCTTGAATTTGCCAAAGATCAATCTGACATTAGATTCAATTTCTTTATCTCCCCCACTATTGCCAATTATTTTGATTGGATCGCTAAAAACAAGCGTATCCCCCGTTCTGTATATTTGCGTCGGTTGATAGAGGCTGACATGAAGGCGAATACGGAATATGAGAAAGTAGCTTAATTGGTGACAATTAGTAGTTTTTCCCTGTATGATTGAATTATGAATTTTGTAAGAAAGCCAGGATCTCAATCTGGTCAGGTGGCTCTGGTTGTGTTGCTGCTAATGGTGGCACGACTAGTGACTGGTCTTTCTTTGGCCTCTCGTAGCGCTCAAGATCTAATGCTATCTACCAGTCAACTAGAATCTAGTCGGGTATTTAGTGCAGCTGAAGCAGGCATAGAAGAAGCCTTATCTTCGGATTTAAATTTCACCGGCTCAGAGCAAATTGTAAATCTAGGGAGTGATTATTACGAAGGTGCTGAAGTTGAATACAGTATTAATAAGCACAGCCTTTTGGATGTTTTGGTATTCGAGGGTGTAGTGATAAAAGTAGATTTAACGGGTTCAACTGCTGGATCACTTTTGGATATTGATTGGTCGGCAGAATCTAATTGTCTTACTCAAGACCCGGCTTCTTTGTTGGTCTCAATTTATTCTCAAGATGCAGGTAGTACGCAGGTAAGACATTTTCCTTTAGCTGGTTGCGATAGATCTGATGAGTTTAACACCACTGCAGTAAGCGCTAGTCCTGAAGTTGGTTTGAGTTTTCATTATCAGTTGTCTCTCAAAGATGGTGATTTGTTTGCGCGCATTCGGCCAGTATACAATGATACAAGGCTTAGAGTGGAAGGAGCCAACTTTTCTTTGCCAACTCAATATTTATCTATTCATTCGCGAGCAAAAAACAACTATGGCGATGAATTGCGGGCAGTGACTGTTAATAGATCTTTGCCAACTCAACCGTCCATATTTGACTTTGTTTTATTTAGTGGTGATTCGTTAATCAAATAATAAATAATTTAATAAAAATATATGTCTACTCTTGCCCTTGATATTGGTAATTATAGTATTAAGGCTGTGTTGGGAAAATCAGCCAAAGCTATAAAAATCGAAAAAGTGATTGAAGTTTTGAATCCATTGGGAGGAACTGTGCCCAATGATGAAGCAGCAATTCAAAAGATGAGTGAACATCTTGATACATTTTTTAATGATAATAAGCTTCCTAGAACAAATATTCGTTTAGCGTTACCAGAGTCAAGCGTATCTACTAAAGTTATTTCCATTCCCCCTCTTACAGATTCAGAATTGGCCTCAGCTATCGGTTGGCAGGCAGAGCAGCATATTCCTATTCCGTTAGAAGAACTTTCACTAGAATACGAAGTTTTATACAGACCTCCAAGGAAAGAAAAAGATCAAAACATGCGAGTTTTAATGATCGGAGTCAGAAAAGATGTTGTTAATAGATTTCTAAATGTATTTTTAGATATTGGTATTGAGCCAAAAATTTTGGAGACACAAGCTCTGTCGGTATTTAGATCTTTGCAGTTTACGCCGGAAGATCCCACTAGTTTGGTGGTACATATGGGGGCTTCGAGTATGGATACATTTGTAGTGCAACAAGGAGAAATAAGCTTTGTTTTTTCTACTTTGAATGGTGGATCTTTATTGACAAAGAGTTTGGAGCAAGATGTGGGTTTGGAGTTAAAGCAAGCTGAAGAGTACAAAAGAAATTATGGTCTTGATCCTGGACAGTTTGAAGGAAAAATTAGGAATAGTTTAATACCTACGGTAGATGTTTTGGTGGGTGAAATGCTCAAATCTATTCAATTTTTTTCTCAGCAACATCCTCAAGAAAAAATTCAACGTTTGTTGCTGTCAGGCGGAGGAGCTTCACTCCCTGGTTTGGTGGAATATATCACTAATAAGCTAGAGCTGGAAGTTTTGCTCTCTGCTCCATTTAGTGAAAGTGAAGGGGAAATCCCAGTGGCTGGTCATCCAGCATTTACAGTATGCATGGGATTATTAATGAGGGAAGATTAATTGCTACCCATGAAAACAATCAATTTTGTTAGTAGAAGACAAAAAAACTTGAACAAGCAGCAGTTGATTGATGTGAAATATTTTTATATTTCAGCTGCTGTTTTAGCTGTAGTGGTGACAGTGACAGCCATAACTCTAGGTTTGCAGTGGTATGTTTTTTCACAACTCAGATCGGTAGAATCCGAGTCAGAATCTTTGCAGGCACAGATTTTATCAGGAGAAAACAAAGAGAATACTTTTATTGTTTTGGTTCACAAGCTAGGAGCCATGTCTCGAGTAATGGATGAAAGGCAAAAAAGACAGGCAGCGGTTGATTATTTTTCTAGCATTTTTGGTTCAAGTGTGTTGGTAGAAGAGATGCGTTATGAAGAAGATCAGAATAAGCAATTACTTGTTTTCAAATTGGTATCAAAAGATGTTTTTATTTTGGAGACAGTACTAGAAAAGTTGCAATCAGTAGAATTAAAAAAAATCTATGCTCAAGTAAAAGTTGGCGGTCTTAATCGCTCTGAAAGAGGGAGTTATAGCTTAGATGTTGTAGTTCCTCTTTCTCAAGGATAGTCTATGTTTGAAATAGATTTTGAAAATATCAATTATCGCTTATTTCTTCGGACCAGAAGGTATCTGGTTTATGCTGGGGGCGGGGTTGTTTTGGCTATTTTGCTTTTATTGTTCGTCTTAATTCCTCAATTTCAAAGAGTTTTTGTCTTATATCAAGATTTGAATCAAAGTAAAAAAGAAATAGTTAAGTTGAGACAAAAAGCAATAGTTTTGGAGTCGATAGAAACAAATCCTATTTATCAGAATCAAGACAGGATTAATAGAATATTGCCATCTAAAAAAGCAGTTTTTGAATTGTTGGCGAGTTTGAAATTTATTGCAGATTCTGGATCTGTAAGTTTACGGGATATTGATTTGAATCCTGGATTGTTGGCTACAGAAAGTACTAAAGTAGCTCCGAAAGCTCCAGCAGATAGGCGGCAAAAAATTCCTGGAGTAGAAGAAATAAAAATAGCTTTGAGTGTGGAAGGAACCAGAGGGAATATTAATGGGTTTCTAACGAGTATAAGCAAGATAATTCCACTTACAAGTGTGACAAAAATGAAGTTGCAAGCTGCCAGGGGTCAGATTTTGGGTTTTGACAGTAGTGAGTTTGAAAGTGAAGTAGAGCTAACTGCTTACTATTACAACAGCTCTTTTGTAGTTTCTGCTGATAGTCCCCTGCCAGAACTTGGGGACGAAGAGTTGCAGGTTTTGAGCCAACTGAACACTTTCCTAGGTCCTCAGTTTATAATTCCAAAAGATGTTAGCAGTGGTGGATTAATTGACTTATTTGGGGAAGATGCTTTGCAACTAGAAAACTAAGATTTTTTTTCAGTTTTTGCTTTTTCTGTCTTTTTGTCTTCTTTAGTTTTTGGTTCTTCTTTTTTCTCTTTTCCAATTTTCTTAACTTCTTTTGAAGCTTCAGTCTTTGTTTCTTTTTTATCCTTCAAAGCTTTAGCGGAGGAGGATTCTTCGGCTTTTACTTCTTCTTTTTCAGCTGCCAATCTAGCTTTGGCTTTTTTGTTG